>JAGAMB010000014.1 GCA_017624895.1 Ruminococcus sp.
AGTAATCTGTGTTATAGTATTCATAGCGGTTCAGCTAACCTCCTGTTGCTTTTTTTGTCGCAACTTAACTGTAACACAGGTCTATGCTGTTCCGCTACCTTTTTTTGTAAATTGTCTCACATCTATTGTAATCCTACAGTTTCAAGGCTTTAATTACGCATTTATCCTTGACTTTTCAAATGGAAATATGCTATAATAAACTGAATAATTATGGATTTCTCTAAAAGCAGATTTCGTGCAAAGCCGTCAGGCGGGCTTTGGGCGGTGTTGCCTAAATAATGTTTATCACAGAAATTCACCCATGAGGGAGGTTTTTAGAGATTTCCTTTTGTATTGGAGAGATAAATATGAGTATTTTCGATGTGTTCGACAGGATTTCACAAAATTCACACACTCCACAGGGTAAAATAGAATATATAATAGTCGGTCTGGGCAATCCCGGTTTGCAGTATGAGGGTACACGACACAATGCAGGCTTCTGCACTCTCGATACCCTTGCTTCACAGCTGAACGAAAGCATAAACCGCCTGAAATTCAAAGGAAAAACAGCCGAGGTCAATATAAACGGCATCCGCTGCCTGCTCCTTGAACCTACAACATATATGAATAACAGCGGAGAAGCCGTTGTTCAGGCTCTGGAATTTTACAAAATCAACACCGATCACCTTATTGTCGTTTATGATGATATTTCCCTCGAACCGGGCAAGCTGAGAATACGCAGAAAAGGCAGCCACGGCGGTCATAACGGTATCCGCAGTATTATCGAGCTGACGGGAAAGGACGATTTTCCGCGCATAAAAATGGGAGTGGGAAAAAAGCCTCACCCCGATTACGACCTCGCTAAATGGGTGCTTGGCAAATTCAGCAAAGAGGACACGGAAAAATTCAATTCCGCCGCTGAAAATGCCTGCGAATGTATCAAGCTTATGGTTCAGGGCAAAACAGACGAGGCTATGAATAAATACAACTCATAGGAGCGTTAAATGAAGCTTTTCAGTAATATTTTCAGCGAGCTTTCGGGATTTAAAAGTATTCTCGAATGTATAGAAAAACAAATTTCACCTGTTTCTGTAACAGGTCTGTCCCATATACACAGAGCCTGCCTTGTTTCCGCACTTGTCGGAAACAAGGTTAATCTTGTTGTTGCAGGCACAGAAGCAGAAGCTAAAAAGCTCTGCGATGACATAAATATGATGACCGGCAAAGATGCTGCTGTCCTCTTTCCGTCAAGAGAACAGGTTTTCACTCCCGTTGACAGCTCCAACCACGAATACGAATATATGCGTATCTCTGCCCTTTCAAGAGCTGCTCACAACAACTGTGATGTTATATGTGCAAGCATTGAAGCCGTTATGCAGCCGGTTATCCCTCCTGATATCCTCATTTCATCGGCTATTGAAATATCCGCAGGCGATACTATAGACCGCGATAAGCTTTGCCTTGATCTTGCAAAATGCGGATATCAGCGGTGCGAAAAGGTTGAGGGTGCTTCACAGTTTTCAGTCAGAGGAAGTATTATCGACATTTTCCCTGTTCAGTCCGATAAACCTGTCCGCATTGAGCTGTGGGACGATGAGATCGAAAGTATTGCGGAGTTTGACACCGACTCACAGCGCAGACTTGACACAGCCATACAAACCCTTTCCATTTCACCTGCAAACGAGCTTATCTGCGATTGCGGCATACTTGCGGAGCGACTTGAAGCTCTGCTGAAAAAGGTCAGGGGAAAACGCACAGAGCTTGTCCGCAGCCAGCTTGGAGCTGATGTCAACCGCCTTAATGCAGGAGAGATCCTTCCACACGGTATGAAATACTACAGCCTTGCTTACGAGGGGCTTTCCACGGTTTTTGACTATATTGACGGCGCGGTGCTTTTCAGCGATTACTCCAATATAGCCGAAGCTGCCAACGGTATAACAACCCGTTTCAACGAAGATGTAAAAATACTCATAGAAGAAGGACTCCTCTGCAAGGGGCTTGACAGCCTCATTGTTGAACTGCCGCAAATTCAGCTTATAGCAGAGAAAAAATGCTGCTTTTATATCAGCAGCTTTTTACAGGGTGGGGAACGTATTGACTTCCGCCGTATTATAAGCTTTGAAGCGCTCCAGACTGCCTCATGGAACGGCGAATTGAAGCATCTCACCGAGGAGCTGGAGGACTACATCAGCAGGGATTACAAGGTGGTTCTCTGTGCAGGAAGCGAAAAAACTCTGCCGATCATTAAGAATGACCTTGAAGAAAATAATATTCCCTGTGATATTGCTGATGAAAATTCTGCTCCCCTGACAGGAAGGGTATGCCTTATTTCGGGAGGATTAAGCGGAGGTTTTGAATTTCCCGAAAACAAGTCCGTTCTCATTGCTCAGGGACTTTCAATGGATAATAAGTCCACCAGAAGCAAAAAGAAGAAAAAACCAAAAGCTGAGGAAATACGCAGCCTTTCCGATATTACCGAGGGCGATTTAGTCGTACACAGCAGCCACGGTATCGGTCGTTTTATCGGCATACGAAAACTCGAATTTGACGGCATCACTAAGGATTACATCACAATACAGTATGCAGGCACAGATAAGCTCTATATCCCTGTAACTCAGCTTGATATGGTGTCAAAATACATCGGCCCCCGTGACGATACAGGAGTTAAGCTGACAAAGCTCAGCTCAGGCGAATGGCAGAAGAAAAAAGGCAATGTAAAGCGCGCTGTAAAAGATATGGCGCAGGAGCTTATCGCCCTTTATGCAAAGCGTGAAAAAAGCGAGGGGTTTGCATTTTATCCCGACGACGAAATACAGCACGATTTTGAGAACCGTTTCCCCTATGTGGAAACCGAGGATCAGCTGACAGCAATTGCCGAAATAAAGGCGGATATGGAGCGTATTCGCCCTATGGAGCGACTTCTCTGCGGAGATGTTGGTTTCGGCAAAACTGAGGTAGCATTCCGCGCGGCTATGAAATGTGTGCTTGCAGGCAAACAATGCGCTATACTTGCTCCCACAACCGTCCTTGCCTATCAGCATTATCAGACAGCTCTGCGGAGATTTGAGCATTTTCCTGTCAATGTGGAGCTTCTGAGCCGATACCGCACCCCGAAACAGCAGGCTGAAATCATAAAAAAGCTGAAACAAGGACGTATTGACATACTCATCGGTACACATAAAATTATTCAGAAAAGCGTTGTTTTCAACGATCTTGGACTTGCCATAATTGATGAGGAGCAGCGCTTCGGAGTTGCCCACAAAGAAAAATTCAAAGAGAACTTTTCAGGAGTTGATGTGCTTATGCTGTCAGCTACCCCTATCCCCCGTACCCTCAATATGGCAATGAGTGGTATACGTGATATGTCCGTACTTGAAGAACCTCCGCAAAATCGCTATCCTGTCCAGACATATGTTATTGAGTACAACTCTGCCGTTCTTATGCAGGCTATTGTAAGAGAGCTGCGCCGCGGCGGTCAGGTGTACTATATCCACAACCGCGTTGAAACCATCGTTTCCTGTACCGCTAAATTGCAGGAGATGCTCCCTGAAGCGCGTATAGCCTACGCCCACGGACAGATGAGTCAGGAGGAGCTTTCAGATATATGGGAGCAGCTTGTAGAACATGAGATTGATATTCTTGTCTGCACCACTATTATTGAAACAGGTGTGGATGTTCCCAACGTCAATACCCTTATTATCGAGGATTCTGACCGTTTCGGACTTTCTCAGCTGTATCAGCTCCGCGGACGAGTTGGACGCTCAAACCGCAGAGGATACGCATATTTCACATATAAGCGCGACAAGGTGCTTACAGAAATTGCCGCAAAGCGACTCAGCGCAATGAAAGAATTTACACGCTTCGGCAGCGGCTTCCGCATTGCCCTCCGCGACCTCGAAATAAGAGGCGCAGGAAGCATTCTCGGAGGCAGTCAGCACGGTCATATGGAAGCGGTTGGATATGATATGTATTTACAGCTGCTTTCTGAGGCGATAACCGAGGAAAAAGGTGAAAAGCCTGAGAAGATCCCTGAGTGTCTTGTAGATATCCAGATTGACGCACATATTCCCGAAAAGTATATTTCAAGCCTTAATCAGCGCCTTGAAATATACCGCAGAATTATGACGGTAAGGGCTGACGAGGACAAATTCGACCTTATCGACGAGCTTATCGACCGCTACGGCGAACCTCCAAAGGCTGTTGTCGGACTTATCGAAGTTTCCCTTATAAGAAACAAGGCGGCACATCTGGGAATTACTGAAATATCACAGAAAAACGGTCAGATGTACTTCTATACCCAATATCTCAATGTTGACCAGATAGCCGCACTTTCAACGGAATACAGAGGAAAAATCACATTCAACGGCTCAGGAAAATCTTACGTTTCAATTAAAATTATGCCTAAAGTTACTGTATTCGATATGATGAAGAATACTATTGACATACTTGATAAGGCTAAAGCGTAACTTTTTGTTGAATATGACGAAAATTACTTTTTATTATTGTACGATATTACCCTTTCAAATTCTGCTGTTTTATGTTAAAATAATCTTATAAGGGTTTCCCATAAGCTAACGTTATACTATGACATAAGGAGATAGATAATATGGAAATTAAAAAAATACTGGCAGTTGTTGCTGCTATGGCTATGACAGCCGCTGTTACAGGCTGCGAAAAGAACGAAGAAACTTCAACTGCACAACCTTCACAGACTACAGAAACTACCGAAGCTCCCACAGAAGAAATAACAGAAGCTCCTACAGAGAAGGCTACCGAGGAGGAGCTTATTCCCCCATCTCCTGCCGAGTGCGATGATCCCAACGCTTTGACCTTTGACGATGGCGATTTCAGCTTTGCTGATACAAAGCTTGACGATACGGACTCAGCTCAGGGTATTCTCTCAGTCGAGGAGGTTCAGGGCAATAAAATGTTACGTTTCAGCGACGCAGGAACAAATTTTGCCGATGGTACAGTTCAGAAAATCATGTTTGACGCTGCAAAGCTGCTCTCTCCCGAAAATCTTGCTAAGGTACGCTCCATTGAGCTTGATGTCTATGCTGACGCAACCTCAGACGCTTTCACAAACGATGACGGCGAAAATGTTATGGCTCCCGGCTGGATCGGCGGCGGCGGCGGCGCTAACGTTGCAGGCGATGAGTGGTATGAATTTGCTGAATGGGACGGCGGCGAGTATAATTTTGAGATGTCTGGTGCTGTTCACGTTGAATTTAAATTTCTCCTCGCTCTCGGCGGTCAATGCTGGGACGAAACCATGGAGGAGGCTACTTTCCAGATCATGCGCTGGGGTGCTCAGAATGAGGGTAACTTCTATGTTGACAACATAGTTTTCAAGGACGAGGACGGCAACTCCCTGCCCATTGACAAGGCAGCTCCCTCAGAAGAACCTACAGAGGTTATTATGCCCGGAGCTATGGCAAGATAATATTAAGGCAACACCGCACAAAGCCAGACTTACTGCTTTGCACGATCTCTGTACAGTATTGTCTTAAAACCTATTGCATTATTATATAAAAAATGCTATAATAGAATAACAAATAAAAATAGTCGTAAAAATACGGCAAAAGGAGAATGAAAATATGAATTACGGACATTTCGACCTTGCGAACAAGGAATATGTCATCACAAACCCCGCAACGCCTGCCCCTTGGGCGAACTATCTCGGTGATCCCGAATACGGCGCTATGATCTCCAACAACGCAGCCGGCTACAGCTTCGTTAAATCAGGCGCTAACGGACGCGTATCACGTTTCCGTTTCAACTCCGATATGGCTCTCCCAGGACGTTATATCTACATCAGAGATAACGAGGCTAACGATTACTGGTCAGCTTCATGGCAGCCTGTAGGCAAGCCCCTTGACAAGTATAAGTCAGAGTGCCGCCACGGTACAGCTTATACTGTTATTTCTGCTGAATATACCGATATAAAGTCAGAGGTGACATACTACGTTCCCTACGGCAAGACATACGAGGTATGGCGCGCTAAGGTTACAAATAATTCCGATAAGGAGAGAAAGCTCTCTGTTTTCGGCTTTGTTGAGTTTACAAATGAGCCTAACTACGAACAGGATCAGATCAACCTGCAGTATACACTTTTCATCACACGTACAAGCTTTGAGGAAAACAAGATCATTCAGCACATGAATGAAAATACAGGATTCGACGAAAACGGCTACAACGGCAGCGAGAGATTTTTCGGTATGGTTGGTCAGCCTATCACAGGCTATAACGGCTCTCTCAGCAATTTCATCGGACCTTACAGAACTTTCTCAAATCCAATTGCTGTTGAAAACGGCAAGTGTGACGGTGTTATGAACTATAACTCCAACTCCTGCGGTGCGCTCCAGAGCGATATTACTCTTGCTCCGGGCGAAACAAAGGAATTTATATACATTATGGGACAGAAAACCGATGCCGAAGCTACTGCTATTCTCAACGAATACAAGGAAACTGGCAAGGTTGACGCTGAAGTTCAGCAGCTCAAGGATTACTGGCACGGTCAGCTCTCCAACTTCTCCGTTGAAACTCCCTCAGATGAGTTCAACAATATGATCAACGTATGGAACGCTTATCAGTGCTTCATTACATTTATTTGGTCAAGAGCCGCTTCATTCATCTACTGCGGTCTCAGAAACGGCTACGGCTATCGTGATACTGTTCAGGATATTCAGGGTATTATTCACCTTGATCCTGAAATGGCTGCTGAGAAAATCCGCTTTATGCTTTCTGCACAGGTAAGCAACGGCGGCGGACTCCCCCTTGTAAAGTTCACTCACGATGCAGGTCACGAAACTTGTCCTGACGAATACGATGAACACAGCGTATACGCTAAGGAAACAGGTCATCCCTCTTACCGTGCGGACGACGCTCTCTGGCTGTTCCCCACAATTATGAAGTATATCGGTGAAAGCGGCAACAAGGCATTTCTTGACGAGGTTATCACATATGCTGAAGAAGGCGGCGGAGAGGCTACCGTTTATGAGCATCTCAAAAATGCTATCCGCTTCTCTATGGAGCGCCTCGGCGACCACGATATGCCGGCCGGACTTCACGCTGACTGGAACGATTGTCTCCGTCTTGGCGCAAAGGGCGAGTCAACTTTCGTTGCATTCCAGCTCTACTACGCTATGACAGCTATCAAGGAAATGGCTGTATTAAAGAACGATACAGACTATATTGCATATATTGACGATGTTCAGGCAAAGCTTGCAGCTGCTCTTGAAAAGTGCTGGGACGAGGACAGATTTATCCGCGGCATCCGTGACAACGGTGATATCGTTGGTGCAAAGAATGATCCTGAGGCTAATATGTGGCTCAATCCCCAGTCATGGAGCGTTATTTCACGCTTTGCATCTGATGAGCAGGCTGAAAAGGCTATGGACAGCGTTTACAATATCCTTAACACACCTTATGGTGCAAAGCTTCTTGATCCTCCCTATAAGTATCACCACTTTGAGGGTGCGTTAATGCAGGTATTCAATCTGGATACAAAGGAAAATGGCGGTATCTTCTCACAGTCACAGGGCTGGCTTATCCTTGCCGAGGCTCTTATGGGACACGGCAATCGTGCTTTTGAATACTTTATGGAAACTGCTCCTGCTGCTATGAATGACAAGGCTGAAATCCGTGTTATGGAGCCATATGTACATGGTCAGTTTACAGAGAGTAAGGCTTCACCATATGAGGGACGTTCACACGTTCACTGGCTCACAGGTACAGCTTCAACTGTTATGGTTGGCTGTGTTGAGGGTATCTGCGGTATGCGTCCCGATGCTGACGGACTTGCAATTGCGCCATCTATCCCCTCTGATTGGGACAGCTTCAAGATCACAAAGATATTCAGAGGAAAGAAGCTCAATATCGTTGTTGACAACTCTGCACACGTTGAAAGCGGCGTAAAATCCATAACTCTCAACGGCGAGGCTATTGACGGAAACTATATCCCCGCTGATAAGCTTGCTGATGTTAATGAGATTGCTGTTGTGCTTGGTTAATGTACAATATTTACGGGCGAACTTCGGTTTGCCCGTTTTTGTTTGACTTATTACAAAAAATATGTTATAATAATACCATAAAAGGAGATGAGGCAATGGAAATAATTCTTGCAATTGTTATAATAGTTGTAATCTGCAAAATACTTGGTGTAAGCAATTTCGTGCTTATCCTCTGCGGTCTTGGAATAATAGAGCTGTTGATAATCCTTATGCTCCTTTTTTTCGCTTTTCACGCGCTGAATCTGATTTTTACCAAAAGTAAATACGCGAAATTCACCAGAATTGACAAACCTGAAAAGGGAAAATTTAAGGTTGCCTATTACGAAATTGACGGCGAGGAATATCCCTGTGTTTTCCCTAAAGAATCAGGAATTTCATCTGCCTACAATGAAGAAAAGCTGTGCAAGGTCAGATACAGCAAGACGCTGAAAAAAGTGTACGATGTATGGGCAATCTGTACCTGTATAGTCGGGACAACATTCAGCATTATGGCAGTTATGATTACATTCAGTATAATACAAAATATCGGATCAATCCTGTAAGGAGAAAGCTATGGAAGAAAAAATCTGCGGCTGCGGTGTTCACGAGGACGCTGTGGAAAGGGTTTTAAATGCAATGCCCGATGAAAATATTCTTTATGATGCGGCGGAGCTGCTGAAAATCTTCGGCGATCCCACACGTATCAGGATAATCTTCGTACTCGGTCAGAGCGAGCTTTGCGTATGCGATATCGCAAGGCTGATAAATATGACGCAATCGGCTGTATCTCATCAATTGCGGGTACTTAAACAGGCGCGTCTGGTCAAGGCAAGGCGCAGCGGAAAGACTATATTCTATTCCCTTTGCGATGACCATGTTCAGGAAATAATCCATTGTGCAATGGAACACGTTATGGAGTAAAACTATGCTTTTTGATTTTCACACTCATGCTTTTGCGGATGCTATAGCTGAAAGGGCTATGGCTTCTCTTATTAATACAACACAGCAGTCAGAGGCTACTCAGAATATGAAAGCCTATACCAACGGTACAATTTCAGGACTTTGTTCACTTATGCAGGAAAAAGGAATTGACAAATCCCTGCTTCTGCCAATTGCTACTAAGCCCTCACAGCAGACCACAATCAACAACTGGGCTGCAGGGGTTATGAGCGATAATTTATATTGCTGCGGTACGATTCATCCCGATGCTGAAAATGCTGTTGAGGAAGTGGAGCGTATAAAATCCCTTGGTTTATGCGGCATAAAGCTTCACCCCGAATATCAGTTTTTCCGTCCCGATGAGGAGCGTGTTTTTCCTGTATACCGCAAAGCCGCAGAATTGGGATTATTCGTTGTATTCCACGCCGGCTGGGATCCTATCGGCAAAGACGAAATCCTTGCACCTCCACGATGCTTTGCAAATATAGCAGAAAAATTCCCTGATCTGACAATTATCGCGGCTCATATGGGCGGTATGTGCCTTTTTGACGAGGCTGAGGACTGCCTTGCAGGAAAATTCAACAACGTCTACTTTGATACAGGTGCTGTTGCCGATTATATTAAATCTGAGCAGCTTTTCCGCATAATTGAAAAACACGGCGCTGATAAAATCCTCTTTGCGAGCGATGCCCCTTGGGACGATCCGCTTAAAGAAGCAGAGATGATAAATTCCCTGCCGTTGAGCGACAAGGAAAAAAATATGATTTTCCACGAAAACGCTGAGAGATTGGTTAATATGTAAACAAAAAGCTTGCTGTTACGGCAAGCTTCAGACTGTCCAAAAACCCCGATTCTCGTCAGAGATTCGGGATTAACGTTTTAATTAAAGAAAAAATCAGGCATAAATTTTTGAAAAGAGCGGAAAAACGAAATGAAAACGGAGATATTCGTCCTCATTCCATCTCCGAA
>JAGAMB010000015.1 GCA_017624895.1 Ruminococcus sp.
ATCTTCATCATCATCTTCTTCCTCCTCCTACGGTACAACTGCTCAGGAGCGCGAGGAAGCTCTGGCTGAAATTAAAAGAAACAAGGTTGTCAATATTCAGGCAACAGCACAGCTTCAGGTAGTTCTTGTAAAGCCTTCCGCTTTCACAGATGCAAAGCAGATCGCTGACCACCTTATTTCAAAGAAAACTGTTGTTCTCAACCTTGAAACAGCTTCTCCCGACAACAAGAGAAGAATCATCGACTTCCTCGGCGGAGTTGCTTATGCAAACGGCGGCAGCCTCAAGCCTGTTGCTAACCTCACATATATCATCACTCCCTACAATGTGGGCTTCATCGGTGAGGATTTAGTTGGAGAGCTTGAAAATAACGGCGTATTCATCTGATGAATAATTCGTCGGATACGCTTTTTGCTCCGCGGCTTGCAGATATGCTCCGCAGATGCGAAAGAGATTGCTGCAGCGTCTTTTCCCGTTTTCTCGATGAAAGACAATGCGCAGAGGCAGAGCTGTGGTGCAGAAAAAATGCAGGTGAGCTTCATTACGGCTTCTTCGGAGGCTTTCCCGACGCGCGTCGGAGAATACTTGCCCTGTATCACGACTATTCCGCTGATTATATCAGGGAGGAGCTGCCCATAGTTTGTCTTACCTTTACCTTCCGTGAGGAGGACAAGCTCGACCATAGAAGCTTTCTCGGCTCTTTTTTGGCGCTGGGGCTGAAGCGTGATACCATCGGCGATATTGTTATAAAGGACGCTTTTGCTCAGGCGGCGGTTACGGAAACAGCCGCAAGAGATATTACCGCAAGCATTTCAAGAATAGGCAGAGTTGGCGTTAAAATAACCGACAGTCTGCCCTTTGAGCTGACCTTGGAGGAAGCTCAGCAGTTCAGGGAAATCGGCTGTACAGTAGCCTCCCTGCGGCTTGATTGTATTGCTGCAGCGGCAGCAGGCTTAAGCCGTGAAAAAGCAGCATCACTTATCCGCTGTGAAAAGGCGGAGGTGAATCATCTTCCCGTTACCTCTCTTTCCTATGAATTGAAAGAAGGGGACGTACTCTCGTTAAGAGGCAGCGGAAGATTCATTCTTTCGGGTATAAACGGCATATCAAAAAAAGGCCGTATACACATAATTCTGAAAAAATATATTTAGAGGTGAATGGTATGATTACTTCAAAAGATGTAAGAAATAAAAGATTTGAAAAGGCTGCCTTCGGCTATAAGCAGGAGGAAATCGACGAATTTTTCTCCCAGCTCGAAGCTGAGCTTGACGAAATGGAACGTGAGCGTCAGGAAGCCAACAATAAAATTCAGATTCTTGCTGATAAGGTAAGAGAGTATATGAAGGACGAGGAAGCTCTCAAGGACGCACTTCTCGGCGCACAGAAGCAGGGACATCTTGTTATCAGCGAGGCTAACGCTAAGGCTGAGGAAATTCTTGCTGCTGCACAGGCTAAGGCTGCTGAGCTGGAGGACGAGGCTGTTCGTCAGCACGCAGAGGCTATGGAAAGAAACAGAATTGAAATTGCAAAGGAAAAGGATAGCCTTACAGACGCTCGCCGTCAGGTTGCAGAGTTCAAAAAGAGCCTTTTTGATATGTACAAAACTCACCTTGAA
The DNA here is from genome assembly GCA_017624895.1 of Ruminococcus sp. Taxonomy (GTDB): domain Bacteria; phylum Bacillota; class Clostridia; order Oscillospirales; family Ruminococcaceae; genus Ruminococcus. The sequence goes on from JAGAMB010000015.1 coordinate 1,614, forward strand.
ATGATTTCTACAATGCCCGACGCAATTGATGAGGAATTCGAGGCTGAAACAGCTGAGGAAATCGCAGCTGCTGTTGCTGCTGAAAACGAGGAATAATTTAACCGAAAGGAGAATCATCGCACAGCACGGTGATTGGTGATACAATGGCACAGGATTATAACGCAACTCTTAATTTACCTAAAACAGATTTCCCCATGCGTGGAAATCTTCCAAAAAGAGAGCCTGAAACCCTTGAAAAGTGGGAGAATGAAAGACTCTATTACAAAATAATCGAAAAGAATGAAGGCAAGCCTGATTTCATTCTTCACGACGGCCCTCCCTACGCTAATGGTGAAATTCACCTCGGACACGCTCTCAATAAGTCCCTCAAGGATTTTATTGTGAAGTACAAGAATATGACCGGATTCCGCGCACCTTACGTTCCCGGCTGGGATACTCACGGTCTGCCGATTGAGCTGAAGGCTATGAAGGAGATCGGTGTTGAAAATGGCGCGATCCCCCCTGTAGAGCTGAGAAATCATTGCCGCGACTACGCTATGGCTCAGATCGAAAAGCAGATGAAGGGCTTTAAGAGAATGGGTACATTGGGCGATTACGAGTATCCTTATCTTACTCTCCGCCCCGAATACGAAGCTCGTCAGGTAGAGGTTTTCGGTGAAATGGCTAAGAAGGGCTATATGTACAAGGGCTTGAAGCCTGTTTACTGGTGTCCTGATTGTAATACTGCTCTTGCAGAGGCTGAGATCGAGTATTCAAACGATCCCTGCTACTCTATCTATGTAAAGTTCAACGTTACAGATGATAAGGGCATTTTCACAAATCTCGGACTTGACCTTTCAAAGATCTATTTCGTTATCTGGACTACAACTACATGGACAATTCCGGGCAACCTGGCTATCTGCCTTGGCCCTGATTATAACTATACCCTCGTAAATGCCAACGGTGAATACTACGTTATGGCTGAGGAGCTTGTAAAGACAACTATGGAAACTGCCGGTATCACAGAGTATACCACAGAGCATATCTTTACAGGCGCAGAGTTGGAGGGTATGAAAACAAAGCATCCCCTTTATGACCGTCCATCTCCTATTATCGTAGGCGATCACGTTACTCTTGAAAGCGGTACAGGCTGCGTTCATACAGCTCCCGGCTACGGTGTTGAGGACTTTGAGGTATGCAAGAAGTACGATGATATCGGAATTATCGTATGCGTTGACGCTAAGGGTAAGCAGACAGCAGAAGCCGGCGAGTTTGAGGGTATGGATACAGATACCGCAAATAAGGCTATCGCTGCAAAGCTTGTTGAGCTTAACGCTATGCTTGCTACACAGAAAATCGTTCACCAGTATCCACATTGCTGGAGATGTCATAATCCGATCATCTACCGTGCAACAGAGCAGTGGTTCTGCTCAGTAGCCGGCTTCAAGGATGAGGCTGTCAAGGCTATTGAGGAAGTACAGTGGATTCCCGAATGGGGCGAGGAGCGTATCAAGGGTATGGTACGCGACAGAAGCGACTGGTGTATCAGCCGTCAGAGAACATGGGGTGTGCCTATCCCTGTTATCTATTGTAAGGACTGCGGAAAGCCAATTTTCACAGACGAAACAATCAAGGCTATTGCTGACCTGTTCCGTGCTGAGGGCTCAGACGCTTGGTGGATAAAGGATGCAAGCGAGTTTATTCCCGCTTCCGTTAAGTGTGACTGCGGCTGCGGTGAATTTACAAAGGAATACGACATTATGGATGTATGGTTCGACAGCGGCGTTTCACATACTGCTGTTATGGACGATTTCGACAGCCTTAAATGGCCTGCTGACCTCTATCTTGAGGGTGCTGATCAGTACAGAGGCTGGTTCCAGTCATCACTTCTCACATCTGTTGTATATAAGGGTACTGCTCCTTATAAGGCTGTTTGTACTCACGGCTGGGTAGTTGACGGCGAGGGCAAGGTTATGCACAAGTCCCTCGGAAACGGTATTGATCCTTCTGAGGTAACTGACCAGTACGGCGCTGATATTCTCCGCCTTTGGGTTGCTTCTTCCGACTACCACAGCGATATCAGAATGTCAAAGACAATTCTGGGACAGCTTTCTGACGCTTACAAGAAAATCAGAAATACTGCAAGATATATCCTTGGAAACCTCGGAAACGGCGAGGGCTTCAAGCCTGATACAGACTGTGTTTCCTGCGATAAGCTCACAGAGCTTGACAAGTGGGCAATGATGAAGCTTGACGCTCTTATTGACACAGTTAAGGAGGGCTACGAGAAATACGATTTCCATATCGCATTCCACGCTATCCACAACTTCTGCGTTGTTGATATGTCCAACTTCTACCTTGATATCATCAAGGACAGACTTTACTGCGAAAAGGAAAATTCCGAGATACGCCGTGCAGCTCAGACAGTAATGTATCGCATACTCAGTGCGCTTACAAGACTTATGGCTCCTATCATCTCCTTTACAGCTGAGGAGATCTGGCAGTTTATGCCCCACGGTTCAGAGGACGATACACAGAGCGTATTCCTCAACGATATGCCCGAAAAGTCAGACATCACATACAGCGATGAGTTCGTTGAAAAGTGGAGCTTCATTTATGCTGTTCGTGAGGCAGCTAACAAGGCGCTTGAAGAAGCACGTAATGCAAAGACTATAGGTAAATCCCTTGAGGCTAAGGTTATCATAAAGGCTGGCGCTGATTACGACCGCTATGCAGAGCTTGCACAGCAGCTCACAGAGGTACTTATCGTTTCCGATGTTGCTGTTGAAAAGGCAGAGGGCGAAACTGTATTCGCTATCGAGGCAGCAGAGGGCGGCAAGTGTGAGAGATGCTGGTGCTACTCCACAACAGTCGGCACAGACTGCAATCACCCCACACTCTGTAAGAGATGTGCTGTTGCTATTGAATTATAATTTGCACTATATTGCCTGCTGTTTTACCGCAGCAGGCAATAATTATGATACTCCCCGAAAGGAGAAACTAAATGATTATTCTGCTTATTGCAGCGATCATCGTTCTTATCGGAGCTGACCAGCTTGTGAAATATTGGGCGGTGGAAAATCTTAAACCTGTGGGTAATATGGATTTTATCCGTATTGGAGATCTTGAGATACTTGACCTCACATATCTTGAAAACAACGGTGCAATTTTCGGCAGTATGGCAGGGCAGAGATGGTTTCTTGTCGGTCTGACATCCCTGCTTGTGGCAGGTGCGGCAGTATTTATGTTCTATATCGCAAAAAAATCCCGATTTTTCGCCGTTATCAGCGCGCTGTTCGTTGCAGGCGGCGTAGGAAATCTCATTGACCGCATACGCTTCGGATACGTTGTGGATATGTTTGATATACAGCTTTTTGATTTTGCTGTGTTCAATGTTGCGGATATTTGTGTTACCGTTGCCGAGGCTATGATGATATACTATATAATTTTTGTTGAGCTGAGAAAAGAAATGGCTAAAAAGAAAGCGGAAAAAGCCTCTGCGGAGGTAACGGAAAATGAGTAAGCTGCTCACTCTCCAATGCACAGCTGAGGACAGCGGAAAACGCATTGACAAATATATTTCGGACAATATTGCGGAGCTTACACGTTCAGCGGTACAGGGAATTATTACCAAAAACGGCATAACCGCAGACGGAAAAGCAGTCAGCAAGAATTATAAAATCAGGGGAGCTGAAACTATTGAGGTGGAAATTCCTGCTGCTGAACCAATGGACGCTGTTCCCGAAAATATCCCTATAGAGATCGTTTACGAGGACGATGACCTGCTTGTTGTGAACAAGCCAAAGGGTATGGTTGTTCATCCTGCCCACGGAAATTATCACGGCACTCTTGTAAATGCCCTGCTGTATCACTGCGGCGGCAGTCTTTCGGGAATTAACGGAGTAATCCGCCCCGGTATAGTCCACCGCATTGACAAGAATACCAGCGGACTTCTTATTGTGGCGAAAAATGACAAAGCTCATCTTCACCTTGCGGAGCAGATCAAGGCTCACAGTTTCACCCGTGAATACGAGGCAATCGTAAGCGGCTGTCTGAAACAGTCTGAGGGTACAGTTGACGCTCCTATCGGAAGGCATAAGACTGACCGCAAAAAAATGTGCGTTACTGCGGAAAATTCGCGGAATGCCGTTACTCATTACTCCCTTATAAGGCAGTTCGGGGGATATGCTCACATAAAATGCCGCCTTGAAACGGGGCGCACCCACCAGATACGTGTTCATATGGCATATATCGGCAATGCGGTTTTAGGTGACGACGTTTATGGAAAGCCGTACAAGGGCATAGAGGGACAATGCCTTCATGCACGAAAAATCGGATTTATTCATCCCTCAACAGAGAAATATATGGAATTTTCAAGCGATCTGCCTGATTATTTCACGGCGATATTAAATAAGCTTGAAAAACAATAGGAGGCTGCGTTTTGGATATCAGAAAAGTTATAATTTTAAGCGATATGGACGGAACGCTCCTTAATTCAAAAAAAGAAATAAGTGCTGATGACAGGGCGGCTATTGAAAAATTTACTGCAATGGGCGGAAAATTTACAGTTGCTACCGGACGGACGCTCCAGTCCTTTGAGCAGTACCGCAATATGATCGACCTGCCCTCTCCTGTTATAATGTATAATGGCGGCTGTATATATGACTACAGCAGGGGAGAAATGCTTTTCAGCCGCTTCCTGCCAAAATCTGCGCGGGAAATTGCCTCGGAGCTGCTTCGGCTTATCCCCGGTTTAGGCGGCGAGGTTCTTGCGTCTGACGGTACCTACGTTTTCAGCAATACCGACTATCAGCAGTTTCATACGAAAATATGCGGAATAACTCCGAACTTTGCGGAGCTTTCGGATATTCCCGATAACGGCTGGTTCAAGGTGCTGTTTACGATTGCTCCTGAGGAAATACCAAATCTGGAGCTTCTTGTCAGACATCTTGGCTATGATAAGGAAGCGGATTTTGTGAAATCTTCTGAAATCTTCCTTGAAATGCTTCCGAAGGGCAGCAGTAAAGGTTCAGCCCTTGAAGAATACCGCCGACTGGAGGGTATGGAGGAGATGACGTTTGCTGCTATTGGCGATTTTGACAACGACATTGAGATGATAAAAGCGGCGGATATGGGCGCTTGCCCTGCAAATGCCGAGCAATCGGTGAAGAATGCAGCTGATATTATCCTCGGACATACCAACGATGAGGGCGCTGTAGCTGAGCTTATAGAGTATATAATAAGCCGCAGCAATATTATCGGCGGTGAAAATTCAGCAATATCCGCACAGAATTAAGGCAAGTATTGCGTAGACATAAAGCTTTTTTAGTGGTAAAATTAAAGGTGATACTGCACAGAGCCTGTGCCGTGTTGCCCGAAATATAAGAAATTTTCAACGGAGGTTATTTATGGACGTTACAATCAAAAAAAATTTGCAGAAAACAGCCTGCAAGGTAAGAATGGGCGTTATTGAGGGTACTTTCAATGCTAAATCGGGACATCCGGGCGGCTCCCTTTCTATAAGCGATACTCTCACTTATCTCTACTTCAACAAGATGAATGTTGATCCTGCCGATCCTGAGGCAGCTGACAGAGACAGACTTGTTCTTTCAAAGGGACATACTGCACCTGCGCTCTATTCCGTTCTTGCACAGAAAGGCTATTTTGCTGAGGAGGAGCTGAAATCCCTCCGTCACATCGGCGCATTGCTCCAGGGACACCCATGCATCCATATCCCCGGTGTTGATATGTCAAGCGGCTCTCTCGGTCAGGGTATCTCCGCTGCAGCAGGTATGGCTCTTGCAGGAAAGCTAAACAGCAAGTCCTATAAGGTATATACAATTTTAGGCGACGGTGAAATTGAGGAAGGTCAGGTATGGGAGGCTGCTATGTTTGCAGCTCACTACAAGCTTGACAATCTTGTAGCTATCGTTGATAACAACGGACTCCAGATCGACGGCCCTATTACAGAGGTTTGCTCTCCGGAGCCTATTACAGATAAATTCGCAGCATTCGGCTGGCACGTAATCACAATGGACGCTCACGATTTCGACAGCATTGACGCTGCATTTGCCGAGGCTGAAACAGTTACAGGAAAGCCCGTTGCAATTATCCAGAAGTCAACAAAGGGTAAGGGCGTGTCCTTTATGGAAAATCAGGTAAGCTGGCACGGAACAGCTCCCAACAAGGAGCAGTACGATCAGGCAATGGCAGAGCTTAACGCACAGTTAAAGGAATTGGAGGACTAATACTATGGCAGATGTAATCAAAAAGGCTACAAGAGAAAGCTATGGCGAGGCTCTCAGAGATCTTGCTGGTGAATACAAGGATTTAGTCGTACTTGATGCTGACCTTGCAGCAGCGACAAAGACAGGCGTTTTCAAGAAAGCTTGTCCCGATCGTTTCTTTGACTGCGGTATTGCAGAAGCAAATATGATGGGTGTTGCAGCAGGTCTTGCTGCCTGCGGAAAGATTCCTTTCGCAAGCACATTTGCAATGTTTGCGGCAGGCAGAGCATATGAAATTGTAAGAAACTCAATCGGCTATCCCCACCTTAATGTAAAAATCGGCGCTACACACGCAGGTATTTCCGTAGGTGAGGACGGCGCAACTCACCAGTGCAACGAGGATATCGCTCTTATGAGAACTATCCCCGGTATGACAATCATCAATCCCAGCGATGATGTTGAGGCTAAGGCTGCTGTAAAGGCTGCTCTTGACTTCGAGGGCCCTGTATATATGCGTTTTGGCAGACTTGCAGTTCCCGTAATCAATGACGCTGAAACATACAAGTTTGAGCTTGGCAAGGGCGTTGTTCTCAAAGAGGGTAATGATGTTACAATTGTTGCAACAGGACTTCTTGTAAACGAGGCTGTTGAGGCTGCAAAGGCACTTGAAGCTGAGGGGATTTCCGCAAGAGTTGTAAATATCCACACAATCAAGCCTCTTGATAAGGAGCTTATCTGCAAGTGTGCAAAGGAGACAGGAGTTATTGTTACAGCTGAGGAGCATAGTGTAATCGGCGGACTTGGTTCTGCTGTAGCTGAGGCAGTTACAGAGTGCTGTCCTGTACCCGTTGTAAAAATCGGCGTGAATGATGAATTTGGTCATTCAGGCCCTGCTGTTGATCTTCTCAAAGAATTTGGACTTTGTGCTGATAATATCGTTGCTAAGGTCAAGGAAGCAGTAAAGCTTAAATAATACCAATCCCTAAAATGTAAAAGCCCTCGGTCAACGGGGGCTTTTTCGGTGATATGACAGTATTTACAGGCGGATTTTAGTTATTATGTGTATTGACAAATGTGTATACAGGTAGTACAATAAGTATAATGGAAAGTGTGTCTTTTCTTCAATCTGTAGAAAAATTCGTTGTTTCAATACGAACCGTCAAAGGTGGATCGTGGGAATTTGCTATTGCTCAACCAACTAACTCTCCAAGCAAAATAGAAAATACAAGAGTTAATTGGGTGAGCAATATATATCATAATTTTGTGTAGAGGCTGCCTTTTGCAGTCTGAGGGCGATGGTATCCGCCCGAATTTTTGGAACGAAATTCAGGTTTTTCGACATTCTCAAGGCAGGACAATACCTGCCTTTTTTCAAGGTGATAAAATGAAGATTACAAAGATAAAAACAGCCGAAAGCAAATCAATAGAAACAAAAGGTGAAACTGTTCAGGATTATTGCCTGTACCTGTTCAGAACCCCTGTTATTTTGACTATTGGCGGAATGGAAAATGTATTCCCCAGCGGTACGGCTATACTTTACGAGGGCGGAGTAAGCCGCCGTTTCAGAGGCGCGCCGGGAAAAAGCCTGAAATATGACATTGTGCAGTTCAGCCCCTCATCTGCCGATAAGCTTTATATCGGAGGGCTTGGTTTTCCGCTTAATAAGGCAATAGAAGCGGCTGATGGATATATTCTTGCTTCAACCATAAAAAATCTGATGATTCATCGTATGACAGCAGGAAAGCGGAAAACGGAGCTGGAGGAGGTATATATGCGCATTATCCTTATAGCTCTTGAGGAGGCGTATAACGGCACAGGAAAGGAAATAAGCGATGTTCCGCATTTCCCTCAGCTAAAGGAGATCCGCCGTGAAATATATGATAATCCTGCTGTGCATATGTCCGTTGACAAGCTGTGCAGACGGCTTGCGGTTGGCAGAACATATTTTCATAAGATTTACCTTGCAGCATTTGGTGTTACATTCCGTCAGGACGAGATAAAAAGCCGCATTGCATATGCCTGTCAGCTTCTGAAAGAAACAGAGCTTGCTGTTGGCGTTATTGCGGAAAAATGCGGCTATGAAACAGAAACATATTTTATGAAGCAGTTCCGCCGGCATATGGGCTGTACTCCGAGCCAATACCGCAGACAGGAATAGTCTGTGTGAATGCCCTGAAAAAATCAAAAAATCCCTTTACATATGGTATTAATTGTGATATAATTAAAAAGCGGTAATAATTACCGCTGAGAAAAATAAGAAGACAAAATGTAAGGAGAAAAATTATGGCAAAGGGCGACAACAGACGAGGACGAAAAAAATACCGTGTAAGATACGACAGAATTGTTGTATTGATTTTGATAATTGTTATAATCTGTGTTCTTGTATCATCGTGTGTAAATCTGGTCAATGGCAAGGATAACAGGGAAAATGCCCCTGAATTTCCAAAAACTACAACGATTGCTCCCACAGAGGCAGCAAAGAAAACCACAGCGAAAAATACAAACGTGGAATCAGAAGCTCCCACAGAAACAACGGCTGTTTCACCGTTTACAACTGCTTCATATGCTCCTGAGGAGGCTTATAAGGGCGACCTTGTTCTTGTAAATGCCGATTATGAGTATATCTTCCCCGAAAATGATATTGAGGCTATTACTATCGTAGGCAACAGAAACGACTGCTATCAGGCAGGCGATTACGTTACAAAGCTTGATAAGGAGGTTCTCATTCAGCTTAATGCTCTTATGGAGGCTTATGCTGCTTCAATGAACTCAGATACAACAAATGTTTTCGTGCAGGACGGCTTCAGAACATATGATGAGCAGGTAGAACGTCACAACAGCGGCAAGTCCAAGACATTCAGCGCAGGTCATACCGATTACCACACGGGACGTACGTTTGATATGTTCCTTATGAACAGCGACAGCAGTACGGGATATTCGTATTTTGCAGCAGACGACTGGTTCAGCAAGAATTGCGGCAGCTATGGTTTTATTCTCCGTTATCCTGAGGATAAACAGGAGAAAACAGGCGAAAATCCAAGAACTTATACATATCGCTATGTTGGTGTACCTCACGCAGTATATATAAACGAGCAGCAGCTGTGTTTTGAGGAGTATATTGAAAAGGTAAAGGGATATACTAATGAAGCGCCTCTTGAAATATCAGCAGGCGGACATACCTACAATGTATACTATGTTGCTATGGAAGAAAACGGAAATACAGATATACCTGTGCCTGATGGTGCTGAGTATACCGTATCAGGTTCAAACACAGGCGGATATATTGTTACTGTTACAGTAAGCTGATAAACGGAGATAAACGTGAAGAAAACAGCATTTTTATTAGGTCTTTTAATGTGTGCCGCAGCGCTGACTTCCTGCGGCAATGATGATAAGGAGGACGGTTCGGGACATATGTATGATGTTACCCTGAACGGCAACCCCGGAAGTCTTGATCCACAGTTTGCCTGTGATCCTGCATCAAATACAGTTATAAAAAATCTTTACAGCGGTCTTATGCGTGTTGATGAAAAGGGAAATGTTGTATGCTGCAATGCGGAGAAATACAAGGTTTCTGACAGCGGAGTTGTATACACCTTTACGCTGAGGGAGGATAATTTCTGGTTTTTTGATGAAAACGATGATGATGTTATCACGGAGGACGAGTATTTTCCCGTAACCGCTTATGACTATGCCTTTGCGCTCAGACGCGTTCTTGATCCAAAGATGAAATCGCCATATCGCGAGGATTTTTCCTGTATAGTCGGAGCGTTTGAGGTTATGACAGGGATGGAGCCTGTTGATTTTGCGGAAATTCACGCTGACGATGAAAAGACGCTGAAAATCGTACTCAATGCCCCGAATGAGGAATTTTTGCAGCTTATGGCTTCTGCGGCGGCATATCCCTGTAATGAGGAATTTTTCAATTCAACCAAGGGCAGATACGGTCTTGATGATCGTTCTGTAATGTCTAACGGAGCATTTTTTGTCAGACAATGGTTTTTTGATCCCTATGGCAGCAATAATATCCTCTATATGAAACGAAATGACGCCAACTGGAGCGAAGCTTATGATATTATGCCCTCATTCCTCAGTTTTTCCATTGAGGACAGCGAGGAGGCGATCCGCGATGTGTTCAAAAAGGGTGAAACGGAATGTTTTACTACTCTAAACAGCAGCTCCTATAATTCTGAAAAGTATCTTATACAGGGGATACCTGCGACAACGCTGGGCTTTGTATTCAACCCTGAGGATGATTTATTTTCCAATATAAATTTAAGAAAAGCGCTGGCACTTGCCATTGACCGTGATGAGCTGGACAAAAAAATTGACAGCGATCTGCTGACAGCAAGGGGAATAATCCCTCCTGCGGTTATGGTACACGGGAGAAGCTACCGTGAGCTTGTATCAGATAAGCCGTTTATTGGATATGATGAGGTTGTGTCGGTGGAGTGCTATGAAACAGCGAAAGAGGAAAATAACTTTGCTTCTCTGGGAGAGCTGAAAATACTTGTTAATGCAGAAACTGTCGATTCCTCATATCTCCATGTCGTAACGAGAAAATGGCAGGAGCTTTTCGGTTTTTATATCGGAATTGAAGATGTATCTGCGGAGGAGTTCGACAGACGTATAGCGGAGGGCGAGTACACTATAGCTCTTTATCCGCTGAAAGGACGTTCAGCAGTAGGAAGCGCTGTTATACGCGAGCTTGAAAGCAGCTCCGTGTGCAGCGGAATATCCAAAGATGGAGAAATAACCAAGAGTATACTGACTTGCAGAACAGCTGATGAGCTTGTTGAAAAATATGCAGAGGCGGAAAAGCTGATACTCAGCAGCTATCGTTTTGTGCCGTTGTTTTACAAAAATTCATATCTCATAGCTGACAGGGAAAATGAGTATATAGTATACGATCCATTTACTGAAGCTGTTGATTACCGTATAGCGCAGAATTATGATTAAACGCAAGAACGCAGCCTTTTTGGGCTGCGTTCAGCATTATAGTCTTATACCAATCCCTGAAACAACAGTAGACAAATCTAATGGCATAAATGCCGTATGTCATCGTTGGACATCCTCACCATACGGCAGTATGCTTTCGTCGTCCGCCTTGACATACAGCATTTTTGCTCATCATCTTTGTCTACTAACATTTTAGGGATTGGTATTATTTCTTCCTAATTGAAACAATAGTACCTGCGGAAAGCTCCTCAAGAAGCTCAAGCACCTTGTCAATGCCCTGTTCCGGGTATTTGAAAAACGTGTGGTATGTGCCTTCAACAAGGAAAGTCATTTTCATTCTGTCCTCATCAGTTGGCTCGTAATCGGGGAAGTTTTCTGCAATGACCTTATAAAGCTCATCAATGAAAATCTCTGCAAAGCAGCTGCTGCGTGTTCCTTCAAAAAGCACCCTGAAAAGTTCTTCGTTGGCAATTACTGAATTGCTTAAAGAACGTACAAATCGGCTGACATTTTCAAAAATATCGCAGGTGTTGGGAACACTTGCAAGACACTCATGGATAAGCTCGCGCTCCAGTTTTTCAGATAAATCGTAAATGTCGCGATAATGAAGATAGAAGGTTGCTTTGTTGATGTTGGCAGCTGTTGAAAGCTCCTTTACAGTAATTTTTTCGAGTGGTTTTTCTGCTCTCATTTCCAGAAATGCTTTTTTTACAGCGCTTCTTGTTTTTGTGATACGTCGATCCATAAATTTCACCTCAGTTTTTATTTTATATTTTGATACGTTGGATTTTAAACAAATTCGTTATAGTATTGAATATTCGAATTTGTCCGGTTAATGTTGCACTAAATACCATATACTTATTATAGTATAATATTCGTCTAATGTCAATAGATTTTTTTGTAAATTTGATAGTTTTTTATTAAAATAACCGTAAATTTAACTGATGTTTTAACCATAAACCGAATAAGAGAAACCTAAATGAGAGAAATTGATTTTTATACCAATCCCTAAAATGTTAGTAGACAAAGATGATGAGCAGAAATGCTGTATGTCAAGGCGGACGACGAAAGCATACTGCCGTATGGTGAGGAGGACAACGACGACAGACAGTATTTATGCCATTAGATTTGTCTACTGTTGTTTTAGGGATTGGTATTAATTTGCTGCTGCATACTCTTGACAACCAATGTGCCATATGATATAATCATATGTATAATGCAGCAAAAAATGGTGAAACGGAGTTGATTTTTGTGAATATTTCCGAATTTTATTGCGGAAACTGCTTTGACGCATATAAATATCTTGGCGCTCATAACAGCAGTTCGGGTACTATGTTCAGAACATATGCTCCCAATGCTGAAAAGGTATCGCTTATTGGCGATTTTTCAGATTGGGAGGAGCTGCCCATGACTCCTGTCAATGACGGAAAATTTTATGAGCTGTTTTGTCCTGAGGCAAAGGCTGAAATGCGGTACAAATACCGCATATACAAGAAAAGCGGCATATATACAGATCACAGCGATCCTTACGGCTATGGCTGTGAGCTTCGCCCTGATACTTGTTCCGTTATACGCTGTATGGATTATTATTTCAATGATGATGAGTGGCTCAGAAGCCGTACCGACTGCTTTGATAAGCCGCTGAATATATATGAAATTCACTTTGGTTCGTGGAGAAAGCCTGAAAAAAAAGATGCCTGTGAGTGGTACAATTATTCCGAAATATCAGATGAGCTGATAGCCTATGTCAAAGACAACGGCTATAATTATATTGAGATTATGCCGCTGAGTGAACATCCCTGCGATGAATCATGGGGGTATCAGGTGACAGGCTTTTTTGCCCCTACTTCACGGTATGGCACGGCTGTTCAGCTTATGGAGCTTGTGGACAAATGCCACAGAAACGGAATAGGAGTTATTATCGACTTTGTACCTGTTCACTTTGCTGTTAACGATTACGCCCTCGCCGAATATGACGGTACAAGCCTGTACGAATATCCCTCGGACGATGTGGGATATAACGAGTGGGGCAGCCGCAATTTCAACCACGCAAAGGGAGAGGTGCGGTCATTTTTGCAGTCCGCAGCAGCTTATTGGCTTGATGTGTATCATTTTGACGGGATACGTGTTGACGCTGTACGCAATCTCATATACTGGCAGGGTGACGAAAAACGGGGAGTTAATACTTGTGCCGTTGATTTTCTGCGGAATATGAACAGCGGATTGAAAAAGCGTTATCCTACGGTTATCCTTGCGGCAGAGGATTCCACCGCATATCCTGATGTGACAAAATCCGCTGAAAATGGCGGTTTGGGATTTGATTACAAGTGGGATATGGGCTGGATGCACGATACGCTTGAATATTTTCAGACGTCGCCTATGTACCGCAGCCGTGACTATCATAAGCTCACGTTTTCTATGGATTATTTTGCCAATGAGCGCTATATACTGCCATTTTCACACGATGAGGTCGTTCACGGAAAAGCGGCGGTCATTCAGAAAATGGCAGGCGATTACGATTGTAAATTTCCGCAGGCAAGGGCGATGTATATGTATATGATGGCTCATTCGGGAAAAAAGCTGAATTTTATGGGCAATGAGTTTGGTCAGTTTCGTGAATGGGACGAAAAGCGCCAGCAGGACTGGGAGCTGTTTGATTATCCTGTTCACAGCAGCTTCAATCGGTTCATAAAGGCGATAAATCGGCTTTATCTGGACAATGAGGCGCTTCACAGAGATTATGATGCTGATAATTTTAAATGGGCAGACTGTAATTCTGAGGAGGACTGCATTTATGCCTTTTTCAGAAAGGGTGGAAACAGCGATATTCTTGCTGTGTTCAATTTCTCGGATTGGGAAATAACCGATTATCCTGTGAAAATCGGGGAAAACCGTAATGCGGAATTGATAATTAATTCCGATTGGGAGAGCTTCGGCGGTGAAACTCCCGATGGGGGAAGCGAATTTACCCTGACAGCAGGGGAGCTTGTAATGGATATGCAGGCATACAGCGGAAAAATATTTATATTACGTGATTAACATTAAAGGACGTTCAGCAAAAGAACGTCCTTTTTGTTAATCATTTTTTCTTTCTTTGTATTCTGTTGGCGATACTCCCTCAACTGACTTGAACTGGCGCACAAAATAGTTGTATGAGGAATATCCGCACTCTCTTGAAATGTCCGTAACAGTCATATCCGAGGTCAGCAGAAGCTCCTTCGCCTTGGCAAGACGAAAATCAATCATATCTACGATGATACTCTTTCCGAAATAGAGCTTGTACATTTTTTGCAGATAGCTCTTGCTCAGATAAAGCTCCGAGGCTATATCATTAACATTCCACGGTAATTCGGGGTTTTTCATAATTCGTCCGCGGAGCAGACAAAGTTTTTCATACTGCGGATTTTCCATTGTTTCCGATACGGTATAGCTGTAAATTCTGTTCAGCGCTGCCTTATGCAGACAAGCTCCCGGAGATGGCTCATTAGACAACGGCTGACTGTCCGTACCTATGGTAAAGTTTATGTTGCAGTTGACATCTTCGCCGAACTGTGACTTTTTTACTCTTTCAGAAAGATGTCTGAAAATTTCATCGCTCCTGTTCCGATGTGAAGTTATAACCGCAAAGGAGTAAACAGACCATATGCCGCATATTTCGTCCTCTTTGATACATTCGCGGATATATTCGGCAAAAGCTGCTGTGATTTTGCTGCACTTGTCATCATCACCCTGATAGTGTGCGTCGTTCAGACCTGAAAGCTGTATTCGTATAAACTCAACAGAGGAGCTTTTCTGGCGAAATTCCTCTATGCGGTTGGAAAATGTCTTTTTCACGCCTGTTCTGTTCAGAAGCCCTGTGCTGTTGTCATAAAGCATTGCGTGGCTTGCATTTGTTACTGTTCTGTCAAGTATGGATTTTATACGCACCTGCTCCAACGCAACATTTATGTAGTTTATCCAATGGATATACAGCTCGCTGAAGCTCATAGGCACCTTTCCGTATGATATTGCGGAATAGCCGAAAAAATTGTCGTTGAAATGCAGGGGAGTGATAAAATAAGCCAGCGGATATGGGCGCGGATCGTTATAGTCAGGAAGAATATCCTCGGAGGAGAAAAATCCGATATTGTCAAAGCGGCGGTGTATACCCTCTTTTGAAAGTATGACTTTCATTTCGTCGCCTGTTTTAAATGTGAGCTTATCCGTAAACTTTCCGCCGCGGCATTCTATATATTTCTTTGTAAGGCATATGCTCATATGGCGCATTTTATAAAGATAGTAGGTGTAATTATCAAGGCGGTCTGCAAATTCTTCGGGGGCAGATGTATTTGTTATATCAAAGAGCATATCCCTGTGGAGGATATCGTCCTCGTAGGCGCGGAGCATTTTGTCACTTCGGGAGATAGCCTGTACAGGCGGATCATTGCAGCCGCAGCTTTGTGCAGGGATAAAGTTCCCTCTTTCGTCACGTACCTTATGGCTTATCTTTCCTGTGATCATACGGTAAATACGGCGGAAAGCCTCTGCGCCCATCTGAAAATTCGGGCGGCGGTAGCTTGCAATCCGCGGAATATTAGTTTTGCTTTCTTCGGAAGCGTCATAACCTGTAACCGCAATATCTTCGGGAACTCTTATACCACCCTTGACAAGAGCATCTGTCAGGGTTATAGCGGAAATATCATTTCCGCAGACAACGGCTTCGGGGCGTTTGATATCGCCTTTTATTATTTTTGCGGCAAGCTCCTCGGCGGCAGACTTCCAGAAATCGCCATAGAAGCAGGATTCTTTGCCGCTGTTCAGACCGTGATTTTTCATAGAGGCGATAAAGCCGCGCAGACGCTCCTCAGAAACAAAATAATTTTTAGGGCCTGTCAGACAATATATCCTGCTGAAGCCGTGAACGTTAATGAGGTGGTCGGTTATCTGCTCAAATGCGGAATAGTCGTCGATGGCAGTAGACTCAAAGAGCTTATGTTCCGCGCTGTCGAGGAGCATAACAGGTTTTTCTGATTTGATAAGAAGATTATCTATCATAGTTTTTATGGATTCGTCATAGAAGGTGTTGCGTCCATAGAGAAAGCCGTCAAATCGGTGGGAGTTAATAAGCTTGAAGATCTCCTTTTCCGCCTGTTTGTGTGGATTATTCACATAAAAGTTATGGAGTGGGGCGAGAATTGCTATATCACAGTTTGTTCTGAAAGCCTGTGATATTATGCCCTTTAGTATTTCTATTTGAAAATTTATCTGACATTCTGTAATAATAACTCCGATAAGCAAACGTTTTTTCATAGCTTCACCGCCTTTTAAATCAAAATGTTAGTAAAAAGACACAAAAAATCATTGATTTATTAATGATTTTAGGTTATAATAAGAGAGTAACCTAAATAATGATATTTTATGCCTGTTTCTTTTACTGTGTAATATTATATCATATATCACGAATGATTGCAAGACAAAAATGCATATATAAAGCTGAAATATAAAATAATCCTTTTATTTGAATATTATTATTCATTGTCTTTTTTGAAATCATTGTGTATAATATTATTGTAGTTCGGAAATGTCATAAAATCTGAAACACGGAATTATTGATTGGTTTATGGATTATTTTTCAGTGCAGTTATCTGTAAATAAGTCGGATGGAGGATTTTTTATGAAGAACAAATTTAAACGTATGCTCTCAGCAACGGCAGCTATTGCAGTTACAGCGTCACTCTCAAATGCTGTTCCTGCTGCGGATTACACACTTGAAGCAAAGGCGGCTTCAAATGTGATGCTTGAATATCTCGACAGAGGCATAGCAGCTGTCAATACAGGAAAAGGTATGCTGGTGAGCTGGCGCTATCTTGCTAATGACGATGATAATGCCGTGTATAAGCTTTATCGTGACAATACTCTGATCTATACAAGCGAGGCTGGAAAGGCGACCTGCTACCTCGACGCACAGGGAAGTGCTTCTTCAAAGTATCGTGTTGATACCCTCTCATCAAGCGGTGCGGTTGTAAGCTCTGAAAATTGCCGTCTTATTTCAGGCAATACATATTTCGATATCCCTATGACGCCGCCCACAGGTTCAGGTTGTACCTATAGCCCGAATGATATGTCCGTGGGCGATATAGACGGCGACGGACAGTATGAGCTTTTTGTCAAGTGGGATCCCAGCAACTCTCAGGATAATTCAAAGGGCGGAAAAACAGGCAACGTTTTCATTGACTGTGTAAGACTTGACGGCACAAGAGTATGGAGAGTTGATTTAGGCGTCAATATCCGTGCAGGTGCGCATTATACACAGTTTTATGTAGCGGATTTTGACCTTGACGGCAAGGCTGAAATGACCTGTAAAACAGCCGACGGAACAAAGGACGGTACAGGAAAAGTAATAGGCGACGGCTCCAAGGATTACCGCAATTCCGACGGATATGTTCTTAGTGGCCCTGAGTATTATACCCTCTTTGACGGTGCTACAGGTGCGGCTCTTGATACGATTGATTATGAGCCGGCAAGAGGCACAGTCAGCAGCTGGGGCGATAAGTACGGAAACCGTGTAGACCGCTTCTGGGGTTCAGTTGCATATGTTGACGGCGTTCACCCCTGCGTTATCACAGGACGCGGATATTATACACGTATGACTGCAACCTGTTACGGTGTAGAAAACAAGAAGCTCGTCAAGAAATGGGCATTTGATACGGGCAACAGTTCCTCTGCCGTAGGCTACGGCGACGGAAATCACAACAGTATGCCTGCTGACGTTGACGGCGACGGAAAGCAGGAAATCATCACAGGTGCTACCTGTATTGATGACAATGGCAAGGTTTTATGGAATACCGACTTAGGACATGGCGACGCTATGCACCTTGCAGACCTTGATCCCGCTAAAAGCGGACTCGAATTGTGGGTATGCCACGAGGAGAAGAAATCAGGCTGGGGCGTATCTTATATTGACGCTAAGACGGGTAAGATTATTTTCCATAACGATGGTACAAAGGATACAGGAAGATGCGGTGCGGATAATATCTGGACAGGCAATGCAGGCGCAGAAATGTGGGGCAACGGCAATGAGATAAAGAATGTCAAGGGCGAGAACCTCTCAATCAGCCGACCTGCTATGAACTTCTTTATCCATTGGGACGGCGACCTTGAAAGAGAAATTCTTGACGGTGGTGACGCAAAGCCTGCTGCCATTACAAAGATGAATGAAAATGGTAAGATTGGCTCACTTCTCACTACAGACGGATATCTTACAAACAACTCTACAAAGGGCACTCCTTGTCTTTCAGCCGATATCTTCGGTGACTGGCGTGAGGAGCTTATCGTAAGAGCTTCCGACAACAAATCAGTAAGAATTTACTGCACACCTTATGCGACTGATTACCGCATAACAACTCTTATGCACGACGCACAGTATCGTATGCAGGTATCTTCACAGAATACTGCATATAATCAGCCGCCTCATACAAGCTTTTTCCTCGGCACAGGCTATGATCTCCCTGCAAGACCGACCGATACGGTCAATACAGACGGGGTTGCAGCAAATCCCTCAAAAACAGGTGCCGTAATTAACACAGGATATAATTACAGGATAAAGAATAAGAAAAGCGGACTTTATTTAGAGGTTGCGGAATCAAAGGCTGAAAATGGTGCGAATGTTCAGCAGGGTACGACAGGCAGTACTGTATGGAGCTTTGCAGAATCAGCAGCTCCGGGCTATTACTACATCTATTCCGAGTTAGGCGACGGAAAGACATTTTTACTTGATGTAGATTCAGCAAAGCCTGAAAATGGCACAAATATCGGAATTTGGGATAATACAAACAGCGATGCACAGTTTTTCAAGCTTGTTGATAACGGCGATGGTACATACGCTATATGTACAAAGGTTACAAACGATGCAAGCGGTATCGGCGTAACTTCCGCCTCAACAGAAGCCGGTGCAAACGTTATTGAATGGGAATGTAACGACAGTGACGACCAGAAGTGGATTCTGGAAATAAAATATGATACGATCAGCGGCAGCCTTGTTAAAGAGCTGGCTGTCAAGGATCTGGATAACAATGCTGACTGGAAAATTACAGGAAATGCAGCAGTAGGTTCTCTCATTTACGGTGACAGAGATTTCACCTATACACAGCTCCCCGCTTCTCTCACAGGGGCTGAAATGATTCAGACTGCCTGCGATTCAAAGAACAGCGCAAATGAGCTTGCTGAGTTTACAGCGGCTAAGGATATCAAAGTATCGGTTCTCCTTGATACACGAGTACAGGAGTCTATGGGAGCAATCCCCGAATGGCTGAACGGCTGGACAAAGACAGCTGAGCAGGCTGCAAGCAGCAATGATGTAATATTCGATATATACGAGAAATCTTTTAAGGCAGGAGAGCTCGTTTCACTTGGTACGAATACAACATCATATAACGTTATGAACTATGCTGTACTTGTTAAGGAGGATGCGGCTGTTACAACAACAACTACTACAGCTGCTGCTACGACCACAACTGCTCCCCCTCCAGCTTCATCAACAACTACCACCACAACAACTCCGGTTGAGCCTCCCTCAAATATAGTTGCAGGCGACGCTAACTGTGACGGTGATGTTACTATGGCAGATGCAGCGGCAATTTTCCAGAGCATAGGAAACCCCGATAAATACGCTTTATCGGCGCAGGGAAGAAAGAATGCAGATGTTTCAGGCGGCGGTGACGGTATAACTGCTGCGGACGCTATTGCAGTTCAGAAATATACTGCCGGAATTATAACTGTACTTCCCGAAGTATAAAAGCCAATTCTTTTTCATAAGGCAACACCGCATAGAGCTTGTGCGAAAGATGCGAAGTCAGATTGTATAGAAAGCTCGCAGGCATACTGTCGTATGTCAAGAGAGTTCTATGCAAGATGATGTGGAATATGCAAGCAGATTTCATGCAAAACCGTTAGGTGTGCTTTGTGCGGTGTTGCTATAAATACCCTTTTGAAAGGCTCTCCACATTGTTGGGGAGCTTTTCGCCGTAGTTGACAGGAAAATAAAAATATGGTATCATAATAATACTACTTATAGAAAAGGAAGATATTATGCTTGTCAGCCTGAATAATATAAATAAATTTTATAACGGAAAACAGATACTGAGCAATGTATCTCTGACTGTTGATGAAAATGACAAAATCGGACTTGTGGGCAATAACGGCTGCGGCAAGTCCACCTTGCTGAAAATCCTCACAGGCTCCGTTGAACCTGACCGTTTCAGCGAAAAAGACGGTATTATCTCATTTGCCTCAAAAACTACTATAGGTTATCTGGAGCAGATGGGCGGTCTTGACTCTGAAAATACCGTTATGGAGGAAATGAACAAGGTCTTTGAGCCGATACATAAAGCCATTGAGCGCCTCCGTGACATTGAACTTGAAATTGAACTGGGAGATAATTCCTCTGCTGACGAATATCAGCAGCTTTCCTCCTGGATAGAAGCCAACGACGGCTATAATACAGATGTAAAAATACGCACCGTTCTCAATGGTATGGGATTTTCGGGGGAACAGCTTAACCGCACCGTTCACGGCTTCAGCGGCGGCGAAAAAACCCGTCTTTGCATTGCAAAGCTGCTCCTTGAGGAGCCTAATCTGCTTATTCTTGACGAGCCGACAAACCACCTCGACTTCAAAACGATCATGTGGCTTGAGGATTACCTCCGCAGCTATCGTGGAGCTGTCCTTATTGTCAGCCACGACAGATATTTTCTGGACAGGCTTTGTACTTCTGTATGTGAGATTGAAAGAGGAATCCTCACACGCTATAAGGGAAATTACTCAGCATTTATCCGTCAGCGTGAGGAGAATACCGCCCGCCGTGAAAAGGAGTACGAACAGCAGCAGAAGCAAATCGCCAAAATGGAGGACTATGTTGCGCGGAATCTCGTCCGTGCCTCTACTACAAAAATGGCTCAGAGCCGCAGAAAACAGCTTGAAAAAATCGAGCGTATAGAAAAGCCCTTTCATGAGGAAAAACACGCTAAAATCAAGTTTACATATGCTGTTGAGCCGCCTATAGATGTGTTGAAAGTCAAGAATACAGATATCTCCGTAGGGGAGGGGCTTAACCGCAAAACTCTCGTTGACAGCGTAAGCTTTGATGTGCGCAGAGGTGAAAAAATCGGTATTATCGGTGATAACGGCATAGGAAAATCAACTCTGCTGAAAATTATACAGGGACTTCACCCTCACGAGGGAATTGTCCGCTGGAATACAAATATAAAGATATCCTATTTTGAGCAGGAAAGTACAAATCTTAACCGTGAGCTGACGGTTATGGAGGAGCTTCACAGCCGCTATCCCTCGCTTTCTGATTTGGAAGTGCGAAATCTTCTGGCGCAGGTTCGCTTTGTGGGCGAAAATGTTTTCAAGGAAACGGGAGTTATCAGCGGCGGTGAACGTGCAAAGCTTTGTTTCGCCATTATGATGCAGGAACACGGCAATGTGCTTATCCTTGACGAGCCTACAAACCATCTTGATTTAAGCTCTAAGGAGGCTATTGAAACGGCTCTGGAGGAGTATACAGGCACGATTATTTTTGTATCCCATGACCGCTATCTTCTCAGCAAGATCGCAGACAGGCTCATTGAGCTGACTGACGGTTCATACCGTGAGCATAACTACGGTTTTGAGAAGTATCTCGATGTTCTCCGCGCTGAACAGGCTGAGGAAAAACGTGCTGCCGACGCGGAAAAATTCGCTAAAGCTGCTGAGGCTGCAAAGGAAAAGCAGACTAAGACATACCGCAATAAGCAGCAGAGAAGCGCTGACGCTGCACGTAAGAATGAAATGCGCCGTCTTGAAAAGGAAATTGACGAGTTGCAGGCGCAAATCGACGCTCTCAGCGAGGAGATAACAAAGGAAGAAGTATATTCCGATTATGAGCTGATGAATGCAAAGTGTCGTGAAATAGACGAATTAAAGGGGAAGATTGACGAAAATTTTGAAAAGCTTATCGAGCTTGATGAATGATTTGTTAATTCGTAATTCGTAATGCGTAATGCGTAATGCGTAATTAAATTTGCAAAGGCGGATAATCTGCACCTTACAAGTGTGTGGCATTTCAACATATTTTCTTGTCATAAATTGTCTGAAATGCCAAAAATAACAATTGCTGAAAAAAACTATTGAAAAATAAGCGCGGATATGCTATAATAATAACAAGCTATTTTTCGAAAAAAGGAGGTTTCTGTTATGAAACATATCAAGACAATGAATAAGGCTAATCTCAAGGAGTCCGCTAAGAAGGGCGGCTGCGGCAATTGCCAGGCTTCATGCCAGTCAGCTTGCAAGACTTCCTGCACAGTTGCTAACCAGAAGTGCGAGAGATAAGAGATTTTTTCCGAAAAATCTTTAGGGGCAGTGTTATGCTGCCCTGTTTTTTTCATTAGGTGACCGATAGGGTTGCTATCAGAGGAGTGTGTTTGTATGATACATAAGTATAAATTAAACGGTTTTAATATCGTTCTTGATGTTAACAGCGGCGGCGTTCATATCGTTGATGAGCTGACATATGACCTGCTTGACAATATTGAGCCTCCTTTTGAGGATAAATGCCCTCAGAAGGTTGTTGACAAGCTTTCAAAAGTTTATACAGTCGAGGATATTGAATCCTGCTACGATGAAATTGTCGAGCTTTACAATGATAAAATTCTCTTTTCTGAGGATGATTACGAGAAGTATGCAAAATATTCTGTAGCTTCTCCCGTAAAGGCTATGTGTCTTAATATCGCTCACGACTGCCAGCTTCGCTGCAAGTATTGCTTCGCTTCTACAGGCGATTTCGGACAGGGACGCAAGCTTATGACCTTTGAAACAGGTAAACACGCTATTGATTTTCTCCTTGAAAATTCCGGCGACAGAAAAAATCTGGAGCTTGATTTCTTCGGCGGCGAGCCTCTGATGAATTTCAAGGTCGTAAAGCAGATAGTGGAGTATGCCCGTTCCCGTGAGGCTGAATTTAACAAGAAATTCCGTTTTACTATCACTACAAACGGACTTCTTCTTGATGATGAAAAAATTGAGTTTATCAACAAGGAAATGTCAAATGTGGTTCTCTCCATTGACGGACGCAAGGAGATAAACGATTATTTCCGCGTTCTCCCCAACGGACAGGGCTGCTATGATATGATTCTCCCGAAATATCAGAAGCTTGTTGCAGGCAGAGGAGATAAGGAATATTACGTAAGAGGTACATTTACAAATAAAAACCTTGACTTCTCCAACGATGTTTTCGCGCTTTATGAGGCAGGCTTCGACCAGATTTCCATTGAGCCTGTTGTGGGCGAGGGTGATGAGTATGCCCTCACAGAAAAGGAGCTTTCTGCTGTATTCAAGGAGTACGAGAATCTTGCAAACCGTATTCTTGAAAACGAGAAGAAGGGCGGAAAATTCAACTTCTTCCACTTTATGATTGACCTTGACCAAGGTCCTTGCGCAATCAAGCGTCTGAGAGGCTGCGGCTGCGGTAACGACTATGTTGCAATTACTCCCGATGGTGATATTTACCCCTGCCACCAGTTTGTTGGTATGGAGGAGTACAAAATGGGCAATATTGACGAGGGTACTTTCAATCAGGAAATGAAAGCTGATTTTGCAAACTGTCACGTTTACTCTAAGCCTGAGTGCCGCAAGTGCTGGGCTAAGTTCTATTGCAGCGGCGGATGTAATGCCAATAATTACCAGTATGTAGGCGATGTTCGCTCTGCGCACAAGATTTCCTGCGAGCTTGAAAAGAAGCGCCTTGAATGCGCAATTATGCTGAAAGCGGCAAGAACTTTCGGTGAACAGGAATAAGTTTAAATTAAGAATTATGAATTAAGAATTCAGAATTAAACTAAAATGTGCGGTAAATTTGCCGCACATTTTTTTAAAAATAAGATGTAGGATGCGGATATTATCCGCAAGCAATTTAATAATTAAAGGAAAAAAATATGTTCAGAATAAATTATCAGCTAAAAAAACCGGAAGAAATTGAGCCATGGGGAGAAACTGAAAAAGTTCTGCATTGGTTCGGTTTGACGGATAGCTTGCTATGGATAAATGCCGGTGACTCCGTAATATATGAATATTCGGAAGAAGCTGTAAAGGAATTTGGTATTCCGATAAAATATAACGATTATCAGCTTTCAAGATTTTTAGAAGATTTTTCAGATATTCTCCCATATGTTTCAGAATCGCTTCCCGAATTTCTGTATGATTCCGTGGAGAATTTTTCGAAAAATATCCGTAAATGGAATTTGCAGTACATCGAAAAATCAGATGAGGAATATGACCATTTCTTCGATGCTTTGTATGAACCTCTGGACAGATGGTTTTACGATCGAACATTTGATTCCGGACATCTTGTAGGAGGGCCGCGGATTGGCTGTTTCAGATGCGGTGACAATATAAAAATATATTGGGAAAGTGGCTATTCATTAAAAGACGGCAGCAGTATATGGAAGAATCCAAAAGGATTATACGAAATGAAATATGCTGATTTTGTTTCTGAGGTATCACGTTTTTTTGAATCCTTTGCTTATGATATGGATAAACAGACAGCCGATGTTCAGAAGAATGGTATAAAAGGCGTATTTGTGGATATTGACAGTCTTAGCAAGGAAAATGAATTGCGGAAAAAAATATTTTCCGAGAAAGTAAGGACGCTGTATTCTGAAAAAGAAACAAATACCGATTGGTTACAAATAAGGCGTTTATATGACAAGATGTTAATGGAAATATAATACCAATCCCTAAAACAACAGTAGACAAATCTAATGGCATTTCTGCTCATCATCTTTGTCTACTAACATTTTAGGGATTGGTATAAAAAAGCGGATGAAAACATCCGCTTTTTGTTATATTTTCTGACTGTAGAGCAAGTCTGTTGTTTTAAGGGGTGTATAAATCAATCCTCGTCCTCGTCATAGAAAACATTGTAATTCACAGCACGATGAGCGTAGGTACTCAGCACAAGTCCGATAATGACATACATACTTACCATAGCCGTACCGCCGCCGCTGATAAATGGCAGGGGAACGCCGATAACGGGGGCAACTTTAAGTACCATACCGATATTCATAAGGCAATGGGTGAAAAACAGTCCGAATGCTCCCATACAAATGAAGCGTCCCAGACGGTCACGGGTAATTCTGCTGTCAGCGAATACTTTAAGACAGATATAGGCTAAAACTATAATAATTCCGATACAGCCAACAAATCCGAAAACCTGTCCTGCGTGGGCGAAAATAAAGTCGTTGTGAAGCTCAGGAACGTAAATATATTCGTTTTTGCCTGCAAAAAGTCCCTTTCCGAAAACTCCTCCCGACTGTAAAGCGTATATGCCTAAATCCTGCTGATATTCGATATTTTCGGGATCAGTTCCGGGATTGAAAAGTATGAGTATTCGTTCCTTGTGGAAACTGCTGAGGAAGTTGAACCACATTACGGCAATTCCTGCTGCTAAAACAAAGGGAGCTGCTACAAGATATTTCCATGATATATTGGCAGATATCATCATAAAGCCGAATATTGCTGCAAATACAATGGCTGTACCGTAGTCGCCCTGTAATACTACTATGCCGATGGGTATACCGCCGTGAAGCAAGAGGAGCAGCATATGGAGGGGCTTGTTCATATTTTCCTCAACTTTTGAAAGATGCAGGCTGAATGAGAGGATAAAGGCTATTTTCATAACCTCCGAGGGCTGTAAGCTCACACCGAATATCATGATCCAACCGCGGTCATCTGCGCCGTCACGCTGATAGCCCAGCGATGTAAATGTGAGGGCAACTATCATCAGGGTAATGGGTACGAAAATAAACCAAAGCTTAACAAGCTTGCGGTAGTCAATATGGGATACGATAATTGAAGCTGTAAGTCCTAAAATCATTGAAATAAGCTGAGTTTTCCAGTAGCTGCTGCCTATTCCTTCGTCAAGGCTTACTTCGCTTGAAGTGATGCTGTAAATCAGCAGAGTGCCTAAAAAAGCGCAAAGAGTTACTGCAAATAAAAGCCCTAAATCAAGGCTGTGTTTGTTTGCAGGCAGTTTTTTAAATGCGGATTTCATTTGCTGTCCTTTCTGTGTTATTTCTGTTCTTCGTCAATGCGGTATTGTGCCGCTTCTGTTATGTGGTGCTTTCTGATAAGCTCAGAACCGTCAAGATCGGCTATGGTACGGGCGGTTTTCAGTATACGTGAATATGCTCGTCCCGAAAGGCTCAATGCTCTGAAAAGTCTGTCCAGAGCCGCAGACGCCTCATCGTCCATAGGGCAGAATTCCTGAAGCTTGCTGTCTGTTATAAGGGCGTTGCAGGTTATAGCTGTTCCCTTGAAGCGTTCCGACTGCTTGTTTCTTGCGGCGGTAACTCTTTTTCTGACTGCCTCAGAGGATTCCTCCTTTTTTTCGGAGGATAAGTCTTTGAACTCAGCAGGCGCTACCTCGATATGCAGATCAAAGCGGTCAAGGAGAGGCCCTGATATCCGCTGCTGATAGTCCACTACCTTTTTGGCGGAGCAGCTGCATTTCCTTGTGGGATGACCGTAATATCCGCAGGGACATGGATTCATTGCGGCTATAAGCATAAATGTACAGGGATAAGTTACCGTACCTGCCGCGCGGGATATCGTGACGCTTCTGTCCTCAATCGGCTGTCGGAGAATCTCAAGGGTACGCTTGTCAAATTCCGCAATTTCATCAAGGAAAAGCAGACCGTTGTGGGCAAGTGATACTTCTCCCGGCTTTGGTATAGTTCCGCCTCCTGCCAGTCCTGCGGAGGATATGGTGTGGTGAGGGGAACGGAATGGCCTTTTTGTTATTATGGGCGATTCGGGTGTCAGCAATCCCGAAATCGAGTGAATTTTCGTAGTTTCAAGAGCTTCATCAAATGTCAGGGGAGGCAGAATGGACGGCATACGCTTTGCAAGCATACTTTTTCCGCTTCCGGGAGAACCGACCAGCAGGGCATTATGACCGCCTGCCGCTGCGATTTCCAGCGCTCTTTTGGCGAACTGCTGACCTTTTACATCGGAAAAGTCGAGGATCTCGTTGTATTCAGGCTCAGGAGGAATATAATTCTCGCAGGGTACGAGCCGTTCCTCGTTGCGGAAATGGCGGATAAGCTCCTCGCCGTTTTTAACAGCATACACATCAATTCCTTTGATGACCGAGGCTTCACGGGCGTTGTCGTAGGGGACGAAAACTGATTTAATGCCAAGCTCACGGGCAAGAATCATCATAGGCAGAACGCCGTTTATGCCTCTCACATCGCCGTTGAGGGAAAGCTCACCGATAAATGCGCAGCCGTCTGTTGTATCGTTTATCATACGCATAGCGCGGAGGATAGCTATAAATATCGCCATATCGTGTACAGAGCCGCTTTTTTTCGTGTCGGCAGGAGCGAGATTTACCATAACAGCTGCCACAGGGAAGCTTACATCACAGGCGCGGAGTGCGGCGCGTATACGGTCGCGGCTTTCCTTGACAACGGTATCGGGCAGACCTACGATATCAAACTGGGGCTGACCGCGGCTTATATCAATTTCAACATCCACAGGAAAGGCGTTTAGTCCGAAAAGACCAAGACTGGAGATTTTTGCAAACAAATTCATTCACATCCTTTTGTGCAGTAATTATAGTGCCTCGCACATCCGCAAACTAAAGTTTGCTCCGTGTGGATCGGCAAATAGCAAACGTCAAAAGATTTTGTCGTTTGCTATAGCTGTTGATTTTATTATACCATTTTTTTCGCAGAATGTAAATACTTTTTTAATTATTATGAATTTGAGCTGTTAGCCGATAGTATAATTAAGAATTATGAATTAAGAATTAAGAATTTAAAAAGCGTGTGGTGATTCATCTACGCTTTAGTCTGTAGAAAAAGGTGTTCTTACACACGGGCGCACAGAAATGCGTCCCTACGAATTGGCTATATACCGTAATTCTGTGTAGGGGCGGATATTATCCGCCCGCAATTTCGGAATGAAATTCAGGTTTTTCGACAATCACGGGGGACTCCTGCCGCAAAATTTGCGGTACATCGAAAAATTCGCCGCCTACATCAATTCTTAATTCTTAATTCATAATTCATAATTTCACAAAAGTCTGACGCCTTTTATACAAACGCCAAAAAAAGTCGGATCTGCAATGCAAAATCCGACAAATCAGCCAATATTTACGAAAATAAGCCTGTATCCCCTTGACAAAGCTGATTGGATGTGTTAAAATAATATAATGTATCAGTATGTGAAGGGTATCGCTATTCTTGCAGAATATTATAACATAATCGGCAGGAGTTTGTCAATAGCTTTTCCGTAATTTTTTTCGGAGGATACCTGAGAATAATACGAAAAAACAAATAAGGAGGTTCCGCCTATGGTGAATGTAACACCTAAGCAGCTGGGAAAAAATGTCAGAATGAGCTTCGGTAAAATTACCGAGCCTCTCGAAATGCCTAACCTTATCGAGGTTCAGAAAAACTCGTATAAATGGTTCAGGGAAGAGGGACTCAGGGAGGTTTTCCGCGATATGACGGCAATTACCGACTATAACGGTAATCTCGTGCTGAATTTCAAGGACTACCGCTTTGACGATACTCCGAAATATAGCCTTGCAGAATGTAAATCAAGAGGTGCAACGTATCAGGTTGCAATGCGTGCAACAGCAACTCTCTGCAACAAGGAAACAGGTGCGGTAAGCGAAAGTGAAATCTATATGGGTGATTTCCCGCTTATGACCGACAGCGGTACCTTCGTTATCAACGGTGCTGAGCGTGTAATCGTTTCTCAGCTTGTCCGTTCTCCCGGTGTATACTACGCTTTTGAAAAGGATAAGACAGGTAAGGATCTTTTCAGCGCAACTGTTATCCCTAACAGAGGTGCGTGGCTTGAATACGAAATGGACTCAAACGATGTTGTTTATGTCCGTATCGACAAGAACAGAAAAATTCCGCTGACAACCTTTATCCGTGCATTGGGCGTTGGTTCCGATGAGGAGATATATGAGCTTTTCGGTGAGGATGAGCGTCTGAAGCAGACTATCCTCCAGAAGGATCAGACAAAGAACACCTCCGACGGTCTTATTGACGTATACAAGAAGCTCCGTCCCGGTGAGCCTCCTACGGTTGAAAGCGCTGTAAGCCACCTCAACAACCTTTTCTTCGACGCTAAGAGATATGACCTCTGTCGCTTCGGCAGATACAAGTACAACAAGAAGCTTGGTATTGCTTCACGTCTTGCAGGTCATACCCTTTCAGAGCCTGTTGTAAATCCCCTTACAGGCGAAATTATGGCTGAGGCAGGCGAAACTGTAAGCTACGACAAGGCTCGTGAAATCGAGCAGGCAGGTGTATATTACGCTTTCGTTACTGTTGAAGCTAAGGAGTATTTCACCAACGAGAGAGGCGAAACTCAGATCCGCTTTGTTGAGCGTGTTGCCAAGATCATCGGTAACGGTATGGTTGACATCAAGGGCTATGTTGACTTCGACGCTGAAAAATATGGTATCAATGAGCTTGTTTCTTTCAAGGTTCTCCGTGAAATTATCGAAACTTCCTCAGATGCAGACGAGCTTGAGGAGAATGTAAAGAAAAAGGCTGATGAGCTTGTTCCAAAGCACATTATCCTTGACGATATATTTGCTACTATCAGCTACTTCATCAACCTCTGCGAGGGTGTTGGTACTGTAGATGATATCGACCATCTGGGCAACCGCCGTATCCGTTCTGTAGGCGAGCTGCTCCAGAACCAGTTCCGTATCGGTTATGCACGTATGGAGCGTGGTATCCGTGAGAGAATGAATATCCAGACACAGGACGTAAATTCACTCACGCCACAGACACTTATCAATATAAGACCTATTTCTTCGGCTATGAAGGAATTTTTCTGCTCCTCACCTCTTTCCCAGTTTATGGACCAGAACAATCCTCTTGCTGAGCTGACACATAAAAGACGTCTTTCCGCCCTCGGTCCCGGAGGTCTTTCAAGAGATCGTGCAGGATTTGAGGTTCGTGACGTTCACTACAGCCACTACGGAAGAATGTGTCCTATCGAAACCCCTGAAGGTCCTAACATCGGACTTATCTCATACCTTGCTACATTCGCAAGAATTAACCAGTACGGCTTCATTGAAGCTCCTTACCGTAAGGTTGACAAGGAAACAGGAGTTGTTACCAACGAGGTAGTTTATATGACTGCCGATATGGAGGATAACTACGTTGTTGCTCAGGCTAACGAGCCTCTTACAGAGGAAGGAAAGCTTGCGCGTCCGAGAGTTAATGCGCGCTGCCGTGACCAGATTCTTGAGTGTGAACGCGAGATCGTTGACTTTATGGACGTTTCTCCTAAGATGGTTGTTTCAGTTGCTACATCAATGATCCCCTTCCTTGAAAACGATGACGCTAACCGTGCCCTCATGGGTTCAAACATGCAGAGACAGGCTGTTCCGCTTCTCAGAACAGAGCGTCCTTTCGTTGGTACAGGTATGGAGTACAAAGCAGCTGTTGACTCAGGCGTATGTATCGTTGCTGATTGTGACGGTACTGTAAGCTATGTTGACGCTGATAAGATAAACATTATCGGTGATGACGGAATTGAAAGAAAATATGAGCTTATCAAGTTCAAGCGTTCCAACCAGGGTACCTGCGTAAACCAGAGACCTATCGTTTCCGTTGGCGAAAAGATTACAAAAGGTCAGGTTCTCGTTGATGGTCCCGCTACAGCAGACGGCGAAATCTCCCTCGGTAAGAATGCTCTCATCGGCTTCATGACATGGGAGGGTTACAACTACGAGGACGCTGTTCTTCTTAATGAGCGTCTTGTACGTGAGGACGTATTTACTTCCGTTCATATTGAAGAATACGAAATCGAGTGCCGTGATACAAAGCTCGGACCTGAGGAAATCACCCGTGATATCCCCAATGTGGGCGATGATGCACTTGCTAATCTCGATGAAAACGGTATTATCAGAATAGGTTCTGAGGTTACAGCCGGCGATATCCTTGTCGGTAAGGTAACTCCTAAGGGTGAAACTGAGCTTACTGCTGAAGAAAGACTTCTCCGCGCTATCTTCGGTGAAAAGGCTCGTGAAGTCCGCGATAACTCCCTTAAAGTACCTCACGGTGAGGCAGGCGTTATCGTTGATGTAAAGGTATTTACCCGCGAAAACTGCGATGAACTCAGCGCAGGCGTTAATATGCGCGTAATCTGCTACATCGCTCAGAAGCGTAAGATTACTGTCGGCGATAAGATGGCCGGCCGTCACGGAAACAAGGGTGTCGTATCACGTATCCTCCCGGAGGAAGATATGCCGTTCCTTCCCGACGGTACTCCTCTTGATATCGTCCTTAACCCCCTCGGCGTACCTTCACGAATGAATATCGGTCAGGTACTTGAAGTACATCTCGGTATGGCTTGTAAGGCGCTGGGCTGGCATATTATGACTCCTGTATTTGACGGCGCTCATGAGGATGATATCAGAGCTTGCTTCCGTCAGGCAGATGAAAAGAGCAAGGCTCATAAGGACGATTACTTTGAGCTTAATACAATGGATAAGGTTATCAATCCTAATGCTCTTGAATTTAACGAGGATTGTAAGTTTACACTTTATGACGGACGTACAGGTGAAAAGTTCGACAACCGCGTAACTGTGGGCTATATGTACTACCTCAAGCTCCACCACCTGGTTGATGATAAGATTCACGCACGTTCTGTAGGTCCATACGCTCTCGTTACTCAGCAGCCTCTGGGCGGTAAGGCTCAGTTCGGCGGTCAGCGTTTCGGTGAGATGGAAGTTTGGGCGCTGGAGGCTTATGGCGCTGCTTATACTCTCCAGGAAATCCTGACAGTAAAATCAGACGATACTATCGGCCGTGTAAACACATACGAGGCTATCGTAAAGGGACAGAATGTTCCTACTCCGGGTATCCCCGAATCCTTCAAGGTTCTCATCAAGGAAATGCAGTCCCTCGGTCTTGATGTCAAGGTTCTTGATATCAATCAGGAGGAAATCGACCTCAAGCAGAGCTTTGACGATGAGCCGATTCCGGTAAGAGGCGATTTCAACGACGAGGAAACAGAGGACCTCAATGCTCTCTCTGATGATGATATCAATGATGCAGGCTTCAGAGCAATTGACGGCGAGGATGATGTTGATTTTGACGCTATCGACAAGGAAGAAGGTTATAGCTTCGACGATGAGGAGGATGAATTCGGCGGTTTCGGCAGCGATGACGATGACGAAAGCGATTTCGGTTCCTTCAGCTTAGATGATGATTCATTCGACGATTAATTGAATATATGCTTCCGAGGCTGATAATATCAGCTTCGGAGCTGTATTGTTTACCATAAAATTGCAGGAGGTAGCAGTTTGGAATTTAATACTTTTGAATCGATAAAAATCGGTCTTGCCTCTCCCGAACAGATCAGAAGCTGGTCATTTGGCGTGGTTGAAAGACCTGAAACTATAAATTACAGAACACAGAAGCCTGAAAAGGACGGCCTTTTCTGTGAAAGAATTTTCGGACCTACAAAGGACTGGGAGTGCCACTGCGGAAAATTCAAGAAGATTCGCTTCAAGGGCAAGGTTTGTGACCGCTGCGGTGTTGAAGTAACACGCGCAAGAGTCCGCCGTGAGAGAATGGGACACATTGAGCTTGCAGCTCCCGTTTCCCATATCTGGTACTTCAAGGGTACTCCTTCACGTATCGGACAGGTGCTTGAGGTTTCTCAGAAGCGCCTTGAGGAGGTTCTCTACTTTACTAAGTATATCGTAACTGATCCCGGTAATACCGAGCTTGTCAAGAAGCAGCTCCTTTCCGAGAAGGAATATCTCTCCTACCTCGAAAAGTACGGCGACGATTTCAAGGCTGAAATGGGCGCTGAGGCTGTTAAGAAGCTCCTTAACGAGTATGATCCCGCACGTTACGATTTCCAGAAAAATCGCCTTATTGAGCTTGGTAAGATCTCTCTCGGTCTGAATAAGCTCACTTGCTTCAACAATCCTATGGAGTGCCAGTGCGATGAGTGTCAGAAGTTCGCAGAGCTTGAGGACGTTGAGTGGAAGAATAATATCGAGCTTTGTGCTGATGATCTTAAAAATGAGCTTGTTGGTCTGCCCGCAGGACAGAAGAAGGTTAAGCTCATCAAAAGACTCCAGATAATTGAGTCTTTCCGTCTTTCAGGCAATAAGCCTGAGTGGATGATTCTTGATGTTATCCCCGTAATCCCACCCGATATCCGTCCTATGATCATGCTGGACGGCGGACGTTACGCAACATCAGACCTTAATGATCTCTACAGACGAGTTATCAACAGAAATAACCGTCTTAAAAAGATGCTGGAGCTTGACGCTCCCGACATCATTGTAAGAAACGAAAAGCGTATGCTTCAGGAGGCTGTTGATGCTCTTATCGACAACGGCAGACACGGCAGACCTGTTACCGGCCCGAACAACCGCGCATTGAAGTCACTTTCTGATATGCTCAAGGGTAAGCAGGGACGTTTCCGTCAGAACCTCCTCGGTAAGCGTGTTGACTATTCAGGACGTTCCGTTATCGTTGTAGGCCCTGAGCTTAAAATGTATCAGTGCGGTCTTCCTAAGGAGATGGCTCTGGAGCTGTTCAAGCCTTTCGTTTTAAAGCGTCTTGCTGATAAAAAGGATATTGCAAATATCAAGTCTGCAAGAAAGCTTATTGACCGTGCCGACAATAAGGTGTGGGATGCTCTTGAGGACGTTATCAAGGATCACCCTGTAATGCTCAACCGTGCTCCTACGCTTCACCGTCTTGGTATTCAGGCATTCGAGCCTATCCTCGTTGAGGGTAGAGCTATCAAGCTTCATCCCCTCGTATGTTCAGCCTTCAACGCTGACTTCGACGGTGACCAGATGGCTGTACATCTTCCCCTTTCAGCAGAGGCTCAGGCTGAGGCACGTTTCCTTATGCTTGCTGCTAACAACCTGCTTAAACCCTCAGATGGTAAGCCTGTTGCCGTTCCTTCACAGGATATGGTACTTGGTTCGTACTACCTGACTATGGATAAGCCCGGCGAACCCGGCGAGGGCAAGGTGTTCCGCGACGTTAACGAAGCACTTATGGCTTACTATGAGCATGATGTATCCCTCCACGCTAACATCAAGGTTAAGATCACCAAGGACGTTGGCGATAAGAAGGTTTCAAAGATTATCGACGCTACAGTAGGCAGACTTATCTTCAATGAGAATATCCCTCAGAATCTGGGTTATGTTGACAGAACAAACTCTGATAAGCAGTTTGACCTTGAGGTATCATTCCTTGTAGGCAAAAAGAAGCTTTCTGATATCATTGAGAGATGTATCAAAATTCATGGTACAACAACAACATCTGAGGTACTTGACAGAATCAAGGCTCTCGGATATAAATATTCAACTCGTGCAGCTCTTACTGTTGCTGTCTGCGACGCTACAATTCCTCCTCAGAAGAAGGAGATCCTTGCAAATGCAGACAAAACTGTACAGGATATCACAGATGAGTACAATTACGGTTACATTTCTGCACAGGAGAAGTCAAAGAAGATCGTTTCTCTCTGGACAGAAACAACAGACGCCGTTACAGCTGCTCTTAAAAAGAACTTCGATCCGTACAATCCTATCTGGATGATGGCTGACTCCGGAGCCCGTGGTAGTATTTCACAGATCCGTCAGCTGGCAGGTATGCGTGGACTTATCGCAAATACCTCAGGTGCGGTTATCGAGATCCCGATTCGTGCTAACTACCGAGAGGGACTTAATATCCTCGAATACTTTATCGCTTCCCGTGGTGCGAGAAAGGGACTTGCTGATACAGCGCTCCGTACCGCTGACTCAGGTTATCTTACCCGTCGTCTTGTTGACGTTTCACAGGACGTTATTATCCGTGAGGAGGACTGCGGAACTACAGAAGGTATCGAGGTATTCGAAATCAGAAACGGCAACGAAGTCGTTGAGCCATTTGCAGAGCGTCTTGTGGGACGTTTCCTTGCTGACGACCTCCGCGATGAGGCAGGCGAGCTTATCGTTTCCAGAAACAAGCTTATCAGCGACGCTGACGCTAAGAAGATCATCGAGGCAGGCGTAGAGCGCATTACTATCCGTTCAGTCCTCAACTGTAAGGCAAGAACAGGTGTATGTGCAAAGTGCTACGGTGCAAACCTTGCGTTCAATAATATCGTATCAGTCGGAGAGGCTGTTGGTGTTATTGCAGCTCAGTCAATCGGTGAGCCTGGTACACAGCTTACAATGAGAACATTCCATACAGGCGGTGTTGCTTCTGCCGACGCTGAAGATATCACACAGGGTCTTCCCCGTGTTGAGGAGCTTTTCGAAAGCAGACGTCCTAAGGGTGCGGCTATCCTTTCAAGAATTTCAGGAAAGGTTCATATTGAGGAAGTCAAGACTACACGTAATATCATTGTTACAAATGATGAAACAGGCGAGTCTGAGAATTATATGATTCCTTACAACTTTAAAATCCGTGTTGAGGAAGGAAAAGAGATACCAAAGGGTACAAGACTTACAGAGGGTAATATCTATCCTGCTGATATCCTCAATATCCTCGGCACAATGGAGGTTCAGAACTACATTATCAATGAAGTTCAGAAGGTTTACCGTTTACAGGGTGTTGATATCAACGATAAGCACATTGAGGTTATCGTTCGTCAGATGCTCCGTAAGGTAAAGATTGAGGAGTCAGGTTCAAGCTATCTGCTTCCCGGTACACTTGTTGACAGCAAGGAAATTGCTGTTATCAATGCAGAGCTTCAGGCTCGTATTGACGCTGGCGAGTACGATTTACAGCTTGTACAGTATTCACCTGTACTTCAGGGTATTACAAAGGCTTCATCCAATTCAGACAGCTTTATGTCAGCAGCTTCATTCCAGGAGACAACAAAGGCTCTTACAGATGCTGCTATCAGAGGCAAGAGCGATAAGCTCCTTGGACTTAAAGAAAATGTTATTATTGGTAAGCTTATTCCTGCCGGTACAGGTATGGACTGCTACAATCATGTAAAGGTTGTAAGAACTGACGCAGCAAGCGAACATATCGTTCCTGCGGCTGCACCGGTTACAACTCCTATGGTTTAAAAACATCACTAAAGCGGACTTTGTCCGCTTTAGTTTTACCCGTTATTTGCCGGAAAGGAGAATATTATGAATCCGAAAATGATTTTATTTGACTATGGCGGAACTCTTGCGTGTGATCCCATCTACAATATGACAGAGGGAAATAGTGCGATATTTCCATACATAACTGAAAATCCGCATAATATAACAAGGGAACAGTTCAGCGATTACATAAAGGAGCTGTTTGATGAAATCAAGGCGCTCAGAGGAGAGTTTATTGAGATTCATGAGCATATTTTTCTGCGGTATGTGCTGGAGCATTTCGATATCAGGCTTTCTATATCTATCGAAGAAGCCGAGTGGATAATATGCACATCGTTAGCAAAGAACGTACAGACTCCCGATGCTGATATTATGCTGAAAACGCTCAGAGAAAAGGGTATACGGACGGGTATCGTAAGCAATCTCATCTGGTCGGGAGCTGCACTTGAACGCGTAATGTCGGAGCTTTTTCCTGAACATAAATTTGATTTTATAATGACATCAAGCGAGTATATCTTCCGAAAACCTGATACGCATATATTTGATATGGCGGTTCATAAGTCGGGGCTGAAACCGGAGGAGATATGGTACTGCGGAAATGTAATTGATATTGATATTATCGGGGCGAAAAATGCAGGACTATTTCCTGTGTTCTATGACAATCAGGATATTCCCGACAAATTTCGTAAATTTAATGATATAAGCAGAATTGATTTTCCCTGTCACCATATCGGCGGTTGGGGAGAACTGATAAAACTTCTTGAAAAATAAAAATTCCCCAGCAAAAGCAGGGGAGAAAGGTGCAATTATGGAATACACATACAAGACAAAAATGGTCTGCTCAAAAGAGATCAAGTTTGATATTGAGGGCGATGTTATCACAAATGTCCGTTTTTTAGGTGGATGTAACGGCAACCTCAAGGCAATATCAAAGCTTGTTGACGGATATACCGTGGAGCAGATAGAGGAAAAGCTCAAGGGCAATACCTGCGGTATGCGTCCTACTTCCTGTGCGGATCAGCTTAGTATCGCTGTAAGAGAGGCATACGAGGCTACGAAATAAGGTCCGGATCAGCAAAAATTGACTGATCCCGGTCACCTGTCATAAAGTCAATAGCTTTGCGGCGGTTTTCAACCACGTTCACAGGTAAATCGCCGCCAAATTCTCCGTCAAGCGTCCAGGAGATCTGCTCATCGTTAAGGGCAGTAAAAGTTATCCTGTCGGTGCGGAAAAATTTGATATACTCCCTGTCGATCTCCTCGGAGATATTCAGCAGGGAGTGTACTATTTTCTGGAACTGCACGAGATTAACGGGCTTTTTTATGAGAGTTACTTCAAAAACGCCATCATCAAGAAGAAAATCGTTCATTGAGAGAAGCCCTGCAACAGAACCTGAATTTGTTACCATTCCAAAAATAAAATCATCTTCAAGGACGGTATCATTATATTCGATACGCATTTTTTTAGAACGGAGATTAGTGATCTGTGCCAGACCGTTGAGAATATAAGAAGCATGACCGAGAACGTTCTTGACTTGCTGTGAGGTTTCGTAGGTAACATTGGTGAATGCTCCGAAAGCTGCGATATATGTGAAATAGCGGTCGTTGAAGCTGCCGATGTCAACGCTTTTCGGCTCGCCGTGGGTGATCCATTTTACGGCATCCATAGGGGCTTTGGGTATGCCGAGAGTTCGCCCGAAATCATTGGTTGAGCCTGCGGGGATATAGCCTATGGGGAGTTTGTTTTGGCTTTCCATAATGCCGTGAAGACATTGGCTGAGAGTTCCGTCGCCGCCTGCGCATACAATGAGATCGTAACCGTTACAGCAGGCATAATGCGCCATTGTTCGGGCGTCATCACTATTCTGAGTGATATGGATAGTGACCTCGTAGCCTGCTTTATTAAATTCGTCGATAATTTCGCCAAGCATAGAGCCGATAGTGGCTTTGCCTGCAATAAGGTTTACAATGAAGTAGAGTTTTTTCATATTCTGCTCCTGATTATTATAAAATATCTGAGGCAACAACGCACAAAGTCCGCCTTACGGCTTTGCGCGGGAGCTGTTTATATATTTTCCCCATCTTGGACAAAAAAACTTGACATACGAAAGTATGCCTGCAAGTTATTTTTATGATCTGACTTTGCGGTTTCTGTACAATCATTGTGCGGTATTGCTCTGAAATTCCTGTTGAAGGAATATTGTAATATTATTATATCGCTATTTTACGCGATTTGCAATAGAAAGATATAATTAAAAAATAAATTTTTTAAAAACCCTTGACAAACCCGAAAAAGTATGTTATAATATAAAAGCTGAATGAGTACAGCGCAAAAATAAATCGAAACTGGGGTGTCGCCAAGCGGTAAGGCAACGGACTCTGACTCCGTCATTCGAGGGTTCAAATCCTTCCACCCCAACCATCTATATGTGACGAAAAAGATCACATGCCAAAAAAGTCCGATATTTCGGACTTTTTTGCGTATGTGGACACTAAAATTTTATTCGCAAAACCGTGGATCACCTAAGGCCTTTTTCGAGTGTTTTTGGGACTTGAACGGGCGTTTTTTTATTTTCAAGAGAACTCGGAGCAGATTTGGAAGAAAAATTCCAAAGTCTGCTCCTTTTTATTGCGAAAAACTTTCACAAAGTTTCCGACGGTTTCTTGTTCGTTATGCCGAATTGATTGG
>JAGAMB010000003.1 GCA_017624895.1 Ruminococcus sp.
AGTAGTGGTAGTAGTGGTAGTAGTTGTTGTTGTTGTTGTTGGGGTAGTTGTGGGACTTGTGCTTGTGGTGAAATTTGTTAAATCTACAGTAAATGTTTTTGAAGTGGGATTTCCGTTTACATCTTCCGCAAATATCGTATAAGTGCCGCTTTCGGAAATATCAATATTTACACCTGTACATTCGGAATATGTTTTGTTTGCTACTGTAATATTACTAAGCTCATTTGATGTTATATATGCTGTAACCTTATCGCCCTGATTGTAATTATCAGGTATAGGAATTACAACATCAAGCTGCGGGGGAGTTGTGTCCGAGGAATCATAAGGTGAGCTGACATCTTTTATTGTCATAATGAAATCGGCGGTTACGCCGGTTGACGCGTTGACATAACACGTATATTCGCCGTTTTTGGGAAATACCATAAGGCATTTATCCAGTTGAGCGGGCTGAAAATCAAGTATTTCAGGAGCAATATATGAACCGTCATCGTTGTAAAGGAAGCAGATGATGCTGGTTATGATGTCGTCTGAGGGAGTATTTACAGAGGAGTTGTTTGTCATACTGAAACGCTCGTTATCAACCTTGGCATACATATCGTAGGCTACCTTATGATAGCCATATTTAGAAGATTCAGGTCGGTTTATAACGTACATATAATGTGTACGCATCGAGGAATAGCTCTTGTTATTAGTGATGATCGAAGCTGTTGATTGTGTAATGGGAGCTTCAGCTGCGGCTGCCTTTGCGCTTAATGAAACGGGGAGCGCTGCGGTCATTGTTCCGCATAGCAGCAGACTGAGCATTTTTTTAAAAATATTCATATGGCCTCCATAGAGTCTACTTTTTCCGCACATATTGATGCAGTAGGTGATTGTAATATATTCTGCGGATTGTTGGTAATTCGCTTTTATATTATAAATACAAGATAATTATATCATTTTTTGCGGATAAAGTCAACAAAAAATAAGATTTTCCACAAAATTTTTCTGTGTATATTATGAACTTGTGAAATTTTATGTCAAGTATTTGATGGCAAGATTTAGTTAGGGGAGCTGAGTTATCATTGCATTACGGGAAGTGAGGAGATAACCCTCGATTGAAACTGCTGAATTGTAATGGCATCTCTTACTGTTACACCGCTGCCCGGATTGTAACAGTC
The DNA here is from genome assembly GCA_017624895.1 of Ruminococcus sp. Taxonomy (GTDB): domain Bacteria; phylum Bacillota; class Clostridia; order Oscillospirales; family Ruminococcaceae; genus Ruminococcus. Next base: position 1,161 of record JAGAMB010000003.1, read on the forward strand.
AGCATTTAAAGCAGCCTGTGGTGATAGTGCGTATTTATCAGGGTTTCCGATACTCTGGAATACAGCAGCTGCATCGGACAGAGTAACCTGACCGTCCATATTGGAATCGCCGTAAAGAGAGGCGGCAGGCGGAGGATCTGTTGGCGTTGTCGCTTTGCTTATGATATCTACAGTAAAGGTTGAAGAAGTATAATTTCCATTTATATCAACAGCATTGACTGTGTAAACTCCGTCAGAGGATATCGGGAAATTCAGACCATTGCACATATAATGGTTTTTGCCGCAAATTTCAATATTGCAAAGCTCGTTTGCCTGAATATTTATATATATATCCTTGCCCTCAACATAGTCTGAAGCGTCGGGAATGTAGATATCTAATTCAGGTGGAGTTTTATCGGATGGATCGTAAGGGCTTTTGACGGTTTTGACTGAAATTATAAAATCTGCTGTAACATCTGTTGAAGCGTACACATAGCAGCAGTAATCACCGTTTACAGGAAAAGAAAGATTGAGGTGATCAAGCTGAGCAGGTTCAAAGTCTATAATGTCAGCTGTTACATATGATCCGTCGCCATTATCTATCCATGCAGCAACATCTGTTATAATCTCAGATGTTTCCTGATAAATTTTGGGTTCTTCATTAAAGAAAAATTTTTCAGAGTCAACCTTTACATACATATCGTAAATAGCTTTGTTTTTGGCGGCTGCTGTTGCCGAGCTATTGGGCTGATACATATAATGAGTTTTCAGATTGCCTGATTTTTTCAATGCATCTGATATTTTTCCTGTCTGTACCGCACAAGCTGCTGAGTTAAGCGGTGCAGACGCTGTAAATATTCCACAGATTATTACAGTCAAAGAGTTTTTAAATGTTTTCATAAATCCTCCAAATGGAGCAAATGCTCTGATATATATTCGCTATATACCTATATTTACTTGGTAAATAACTTCTGATTATCTTAATTACTATTATAGCATTAATAAGAAAAAAGTCAACAAAAACTGTTTGTTAACAGTGTTTTTTGTTGACTTTGTATATTTCAATGTTTTTTTTTAGTGAATATGGCTAATGCACATACTCGGATAATCGTTTTGTTATTGCGGCAGGTGAATATTTTATGAATTAGTGTTGTTTGTAACTTTGTTTGCACCTTTCAGTTTGGAAACTGCAAGTTCTACAAGCACCCAGAAATATTTAACTATAAGATAAAGAACGAAGCCTGCAATAATTGATATGGAGAAAACGGCGAAATTTTTCATAAATGGAGAATTATTTGCCATTTTGGGGAGTATTCTTCCGCCCAGCCATTCCTGAACGCAGTACAGCTCAAGACTGAACAGTCCGAAGAATGAGAAGAATTTTGCAATGCCGTTACCAATAATATTGATCTTAGGGATACTGCTCAGCATATCGAGAAGCTTTGCGATTACAAATGGGTAGGAAACAGCAATAAGCAGATTTGGAAGGAAGCAGTTGGAAGTGGGAACGATAAACCCAACACCTATAAAATTAGCTAAATATGCGAAATAAAGACCTGCGGCAAGAATAACAGCTAATGAAAGCCATGTTGTTTTTGAAAAAGCGTCTTTCTTTGTTTTTGAGAGATACCCTGCGTGTATGCCGAATAAAAATACAGGTATTCTGTTGAAAAATCCCCATAAATCAGCTCTTAGACTATTACGGCAGTAAAGGGCGATTCCAAGCCATAGTATAAACATTGCTCCCGTGAAAAGAGTTTTATCCGATGCTTTTTCATATATCTTATAATATAGCGGAAAAAGAAGATAAAAAGTAAGTATCGCAGGAACAAACCATAAAAATGAATACATATTCGTCTGATAGAAATTTACACAGAAGATATTTTTCCAGAATACAGTTGTTTCCCATTTCTCTGTTATAAAGCGGATAAGTCCGACGATAAAGAATGGCAGGAATACTCTTTTTAGTCGGCGGTAGTAGAAGGTCAGGATATTGCTTTTCCCTATGGCGTAGACAAGTCCCATACCGGATAAAAACAAGAAAATATCAACTCCACAGAAGCCTATACGTTTTATATAGGACTCGATTTCTGCGGCTTTCCCCGGCTCAGTTATCGTCATCTGCCATTCGTGGAAGAAAAGGATCCACAGGGCTGCCATACCCATGATGGCGCTGCGGTATTTTGTAAGTAGCTCAAAGCCATTCTTTTTCACCGCTGTTTCTTTTTTTTCATTACTCATATAAATCACCTCTGTTTTTTTGCGGATGAACCGTAAGCATTTTTTAATTATATCATAAATGCATGGCTTTGTCAAACATCGTATTTTTTTGATTTAGCTGTAAATAATAGTTTCAAGACATTATTTGTCTGGCAGCTGAAACCATTGTCTGAAAGGAGTACAGTTATGAATGAAAGAAGCATACCCATAGGCGATCCTGATAAAAATGATATGGAGTACGTGTGTCCTGCGGCTTCATGGGGAGATATGACGGGACTTATCCCTGCAAATAATTCTTCTGAAACTATTTCTGAGAATTACGATGAGCTTTATCCTTATCTTCCGAAAGCACAAAAATATTGACGCTATACCAATCCCTTAAACAACAGTCTACTAACATTTTAGGGATTGGTATTAAGCTTACAGAACCGCGTGTATTATTTCGTTGATATACGCGGTTTTGTCGTTATTTTGTATAATATCAACTGTAAATCTTGTTGAAACTATCGAAATTAACAAAAATTTAAAAAACACTTTTTTTTTTACTTAAAATATGGTATGATTTAAGGGGGTATTATTGCTCTCCAAATTATATTTGACGTTCACTATAATTCTTCAAGAGTTAGTTGGCGGAGCAATAAAACCGGAAACTGAACAGAATTTTGCTATAGTCGGCAAAATCGGTGAATTAATTATATAGAAGGTGTTATATATGAAAAATGGTGTGCGTATGCTTGATATTGCCGAAAAATTAGGCGTAAGCGTTGTAACGGTGTCAAATGCTCTTGCAGGCAGGGACGGCGTAAGTGAACAGGTAAGACAGCTGATCTGCAAAACAGCTGAGGAGATGGGTTATAAGCCGTCAAATACGGGAGGTAAAAAGAAATCGGAGCTTCCTAAAATCGGCAAAAGTGTTGCGATACTTACTTCTGAGCGTTTTATTGGTTCTATGGGTACATTTTACTGGGAGCTTACAGCAAATATTTCAAACAAGCTTTCAGCTGTAAATGTTGTTATGCTGTATGAGAGTATAACAAGAGAAAATGAAAAGAATATCGTGCTGCCTCCTACCGTTACAGAGGGCAGGGTTGACGGCGCCATCGTTATCGGACAGCTCAGCCGCGAGTATGCTATGGCTCTCAGCAAGATAGATATGCCGCTTCTTTTTGTTGATTTCTACGTAAGCCGCTGTAATGTGGATTCTGTAAACTCCGACAGCTATCACGGCGGATATATGGTAACTGATTATCTTGTAGAAAGAGGACATAAGAATATCGGATTTGTAGGCTCACTTAACACAACAAGCAGCATTAATGACCGTTATCTCGGATATAGAAAATGCCTTATGGAGAATAATCTTACTTATAATGAAGAATGGATTCTTGAGGATCGTGACGAACTGGGAATACTCTTTGACAATATAGATTTCCCTGACGATATGCCTACCGCCTTTGTGTGCAACAGCGATGAAACTGCTTTCAGGATAATTGCAGCACTTAAATCAAAGGGTGTACGCGTTCCTGAGGATATTTCCGTAGTTGGATACGACAATTATACAGTTTCAAATATATGTATCCCTGCCATTACAACAGTTGAGGTCGATCTTATGAAAATGGCGGCTGAGTCTGTTGACCTTATGCTGAAAAAGCTTGAAAATCCTGGATATTCTGAGGGCAGACGCATAATCAGCGGCAGACTTATTGAGAAAAACAGCGTTCTTGACATCAGATAATGGAGTTTGATATTTTGTTGATTCGTAATTTTTTTGGTCATCTTGGTACTGTTATGCGTCATAGGCATATGGTGATGAAGCATTGCTTCAAGGCAGGTATAATCCGACGGGGACTTCTTCACGATTTATCAAAATTTTCACCGACTGAGTTTATAGCAGGGGTGAAATACTATCAGGGAAACCGAAGTCCTAACGAGCGTGAAAGAGAAATCAGCGGCTATTCAAGGGCTTGGCTTCATCACAAGGGAAGAAACCGTCACCATTTTGAATACTGGACGGATTATTCAATTAAAACAGGCAGATTAACTCCTGTGTGTATGCCTGATGTGTATATTTATGAGATGTTCTGTGATCGTGTTGCAGCATCAAAAATTTACAAAAAAGAGGCTTATAATGACAGATGTCCTCTTGAGTATTTCCTCAACGGAAAGGGTACAAGATTTATTGATCCGAATACATCTGAAAAGCTTGAATTTCTCCTGACACTTCTTGCCGAAAAAGGGGAAGAAGAAGCTTTTGGCTATATTAGGCAATATTCAAGAAAAAACAAAATAAGAAGTGGAAAGAAATGAGGGAGAATGTATTGAAAAAGTTACTTTTGCCTGTACTGTTTTTATCATTGCTGTTAAGCGGCTGCAAAGAGGAGGAGCCTATAGAGCTTTCCCCTGTAAGTGTCCCTTCTGTAGAGGAGTCTGAAGCTGCTGAGGTTACAGAGGCTGAAACTACCGAAGCGGCTACAGAAGCACCAACGGAGGTGGAAAAAATGTCTCCGAAGGTGGAACGTACATTGCGGAAAATGAGCCTTCACGAAAAGGTGTGCCAGATGTTTATTGCAGTCCCTGAAAAAACAACATATTATTATGACAGCCTTACATATGTTGACGATTGGTTCAAAAACTGTTATACCGAATATCCCATAGGCGGTTTTATATATTTTGAAGCGAATATTTCCTATGACCAGCAGCTCCGCGATTTGTTAAGCAAGTCACAGGAAATGGCTCTTGACAATAACGGCATAGGTCTGTTTCAGACTGTTGACGAGGAGGGCGGAGCAATAACAAGAGTGCAGAAAATGCTCTGGACAACTCCTGTTGAAAATATGAGTCACTATGGAAAGCTTAACGATTACAGCACAACATATGAGGCAGGCAGAACAATCGGCGGATATCTTGCTGATTACGGCTTTAATGTGAATTTTGCTCCTGTTGCCGATGTAAATCTCAGCGAAACAAATGAGCTGGGAAACAGAATTTTCAGCAGTGATCCGATTGTAGTTTCGGATATGTGTACAGCAATGATAAAGGGCTTGAAATCTCAGAAGATAGCCACTACATTAAAGCATTTCCCCGGCTTGGGAGCAGGTACAGGAGATACTCATTACAACACAGTTGAAATTGACAGAACGCTCGAACAGCTTGAACTTGCGGAATTTCCTGCATTTTACGGCGGAATTGCAGCCGGAACAGATTTTGTAATGGTAGGTCATCAGATAACTACAGCTTCCGGAGATAATCTCCCCGGAGATTTATCACCTGTAGTTGTTAACGAATGGCTGAGGGAAAAACTTGATTATGAGGGGATAGTTATAACTGACTCTCAGGCAATGGGAGCTATTGCCAACACATACACAAGCGATGAAGCTGCAATAATGTCTATTAAGGCAGGAGTTGATGTGATCCTTATGCCATATGATCTGAGGGCAGCAGTTGACGGAGTTGAAGCGGCTGTTAAATCAGGAGAAATTACCGAGGAACGTATAGATGAAAGTGTTATCCGTATCCTCGAAAAGAAAAAAGATATGGGATTACTCGATTGATAAAAACAAAACGCACGGAGCAAATCCGTGCGTTTTATGATATTTTTGATATAATTAATCCTTAATAGCCTCTTTAATAGCCGCAAGAAGCTCGTCGTATGTTTCAAATGCAGGGAACTGTGGGTAATCCTTTTTGATCTGCTCTGTGCTTCTGAAAAGGAATCCTGCCTTGCTTGCCTGAATCATACCAAGGTCGTTGAAGCTGTCACCGCTGGCAATTGTTTCGTAGCCGATTGACTGGAGAGCCTTTACAGTTGTGAGCTTTGACTTTTCGCATCTCATCTTAAAGCCTGTGATTTCGCCATTTTCAGCAACTTCAAGAGTGTTGCAGAAGATAGTGGGCAGACCAAGCTTAGCCATAAGGGGAGCAGCAAACTGTGTGAAAGTATCGCTGATAATGATAGTCTGACAGATTGAACGAAGCTCGTCAAGAAACTCCTTAGCACCGGGCATTGGGTCAATCTTTGCGATTGTTTCCTGAATTTCTTTAAGTCCAAGACCATGCTCCTTTAAAATGTTGATACGATAATTCATAAGCTTATCGTAATCAGGCTCGTCACGAGTAGTCTTTTTCAGTTCGGGAATACCTGTTGCTTCAGCAAAAGCAATCCATATTTCAGGTACAAGTACGCCTTCAAGATCTAAACAAGTGATATACATTGACATAGTTAATTCCTCCATAGATTTTTTTACCTTTTTTATTATACATCATTTTTTCTGATTTGTAAAGCGAATTTTATGATATATTTTTTATTGACAAACGTTTAATTTTGGTGTATAATAATGAAAAATATGAAAGGGCTGATTGAGTTGAATAAATTAAAGAAAATGGCGGTTGTTGTTATAGCTATAGCTGCTTTGGGTGGTATTGTACAGATTCCGATTTCACCTAATAGAGAATTTCAAACATATGCCGCAGAACTTACGTATTATGAGTACGGTGATTGGTTGTATTCTGTTTTAAGTGACGGAAATGTGTGTATAACACAATATGACGGAAATGATGAAGTTGTAACCGTTCCCTCACAGATAAACGGAAGAACTGTTGTGGAAATCGGACAAGGCGGTTTACAAGGCTTATCCTTTGAACCTGATGCAAAAAGGGAGATTATATTACCGAATACAATCAGAAAAATCGGAAACGGAGCGTTCTCAGGCTTAAAAAAGGTAGAGAAAATTAATATCCCCGATAGTGTTAAGGAAATCGGTATTCGTGCTTTTGCTGAATGTTTAAGCCTTAAATCCATTAATCTCAATAAGGTTGAAAAACTTGGATTTGGTGTTTTTGAGGGAAGTTCGGCATTAGAGCAGATAACTATTCCTGGAACAATCAAAACCATTCCTGAACGGGCTTTTCACAAGTGTACAGGTCTTAAATCGTTGGTAATCAACAGCGGAGTAACTACCATAGAAAAAGAAGCTGCTTTAAATGCTCCTGCTCTTGAAAGAATTGTAATTCCTGATAGTGTTACAAGCATTGGCGAATATGCTTTCTGTTATTCACGTGAATACCATGAGGTAAATGAAGGAAGTTATGTGGGTTATTATGAATATACACTTAATGCTGATAATCTCAAAGAATACGTTTCCGGCAGAGATTCAGCCGCTGAAAAATACGGCATTGACAATGGAATAATCAAGGTTTTTGAGGGCGAACTTTCCACTGAGATTAAGCTGCCAATAAACCCAATTATTCCTGATATTATTTTTTCAAAAGGTGATATTGACCTGAATGATTCTGTAGACTCATCTGACGCATCTGCTGTTCTTGCTGAATATTCCGCAGTTCAGACAGGGTGTGAAAGCAAATTTACCGCGTCACAGAAAGCAGCCGCTGATGTAAACAATGACGGAGTTGTTGATTCTTCTGATGCCTCTGAAATCCTCCGTTATTATGCGGAAGCATCAACGGGAAAAACGCCTACATGGGGGTATGTTGCTGATATACCCACAAAATTTGGCAAAATCACAAGTTCTTGAAGATGATTCTAAAAGTGAAAATTCTGTGAATTTTTGAAAAAACTATTGACATTCTGGTTATATGTGTTATAATGATGGTATATACGATGTGTATATACCATTGGTCAATTTACATTTAACACAATCAGGAGGTCATAATTAATGAAGTCATTCAGAAAAATCACAGCTTGGGCTATGGCTCTTGCAATTTCATCAACAGCAACAGCTGTAACAGCATTTGCAGAGGGTACAGAGGCAACTGAGCCTGCAACAACAGTAGCAGAGGTTGTTGAGCCTACTACAGTTGCTGTAACAGAGGCACCTACACAAGTACCTACAGAAGCACCTGTTGTTTCACCTGTATTAAGCGGAAATTTTGGCACAGCAGCAATTACTGTTAATACTGCAACTAATGAGGTTTCCTTAAAAGATACAGCTACAGGTATGTCAGCTGAGCTTAAGGGCAGCACGATCAATTTTGATGGTTCTGTTATTCAGACGATCAATATTACAGATACTTCTATGACAGCAGAGCAGGAACAGCTTTTTGGTGCTTTAGCTAAAGTTGCAATGAGCGTAAAGGTTGATACAGTTAATTTCTCTGATAATGTTACAGAGGTAAAGAGCCTTGCAATTACCGGTTCATTAGCTGAAAATGTGAAAATCACATTTGGTAAGAATATCAAGACAATTGCTTCTGATATTCTTGAAGATTCAACTGCAAATGTAACAATTTACGGCTATAAGGGCACAGCAGCTGAAACTTTTGCGGCAGATAATCGTGTAACTTTCGTAGCACTCGATGCAGAAGCACCTGTGCAGACAACAGCAGTAGTTACAACAGTTGCTCCTTCAACAGAAACAACTGTGGCTGCTACAGAGGCAGCAACTACAGCAAAGGCAACTGCAAAGAAAACAACAGCAACTAAAAAGGTTACAACAAAGAAAGCTGCAACTACAACAGCAAAGGCATCCGATTCACCTAAGACAGGTGATGCAGGTGTTGGTGCAGTTGCAGGTATACTCGCACTTTCAGCAGTAACAGGTGCAATTGCTTTCAGAAAGAAAGATAATGAATAATATTAAATCCCCGTCGTGATGGCGGGGATTTTTGTTATTTATCGTCGTTTTTAAAATCTAACCCCACATTTTTCAAAGTGCGGTTAATAGCATTTGTTCTTGTGCCGATAAGATTTTCAAGGTCTTTATCAGCCATTCTCAGGCGATTTCTCGCGGATTCAAGCACAGTTTCAAAGTTGGCAAACTCTGATTTGGCTTCTTCGAGAATTTTCCACACTTCGCCGCTTTTCTTCTGAATGGCAAGGGTGCGGAAGCCTATTTGCAGGCTGTTGAGCATAGCCGCCATAGTTGATGGACCAGCAATATTTATGCGGAAATCGCGCTGTAAAATCTCCACCAGTCCCATATTAACAACCTCGGCATAAAGTCCCTCGAAGGGCAGGAACATTACAGCGAAATCGGTAGTATACGGCGGTTTTACGTACTTTGCGCGGATACTTCTTGCACAGCGTTTCATCTCCGTTTCAAGGGCAGAACGTGCAGCTTTAAGATCTGCGGCATTGCCGTTTTCGTAAGCCGCTGTAATTTTGGCGTATGTATCTCCGGGGAATTTGGAGTCTATGGGCAGGTATACACAACCCTCGTCGCTGCCGGGCAGTTTTACAGCAAAATCCACACGTTCCGAAGAAGTGGGGATAACCGCAATCTGCTCTGCGTACTGTTCGGGAGCGAGAATTTCCGCAAGTATTGCGCCGAGCTGAATTTCTCCCATAATTCCGCGTGTCTTTACATTGGAGAGGACTTTTTTCAAATCTGATACGCCTGAAGCAACGGCTTTCATTTCGCCAAGTCCCTCATAGACCTCGGTGAGCCGCTTATTTACTGATTCAAAGGACTGAGAAATGCGGTCATTCAGCGTCTTTTGCAGCTTTTCGCTGACAGTATTGTTGATTTTGTCAAGGCTCACGCTGTTTTCACGGCGGAGCTTTTCCATACTCTCGGAATTGGCGGTAATCAGCTTTTCAAGGCTTTCGCGATTATCGCGGTCAAGGATTTTCATATCCGCTTCAATTTTTTCAAGAGCTTCAACAGCTTTTTTCTGCTGTGCCTCGTTGGAACGGCGCAATTCTCCTCCTAAATTGTTGACCTGATACACAAGGGATTCATTCATACGGACAAGCTGTTCCAGCATGAGTCTGTTCTGATTTTCAGCAGTTTTTCCAAGTATATCAATCTTTTTCTGTATTTCGGAAAATTCTTTTTTTCCTGTGCCTCTTGTTTTTACCATTTTTATAAGGAGCATAATGGCAAAAATCAGAAGTGCGATATTAATTACCGCAAGAATAGTTAAGAGTATATCCATAATAGCCTTCCAATATTTTTTAATAGGGGTTTCCAATAGACAATTTCGGCGGGAGCAAGCCCCCGCCCTGCAAAATATTCAATTATTAATCTTTTCTGAATCAAAAGGTGCCATTTGTTCATATAGCTTTGATGTCACAATAAACATTATCGTTACTTCAATAAGTGCAAAAATGATATCAGCACCGACAGGTAAAAATGTATTTGCAAAATTAGTGAACATATGAAGAAAAACTGCTATAGGCAGATATATTTTCGCCTTACCGTTACGCACAGCCCGGAACATCAGCACAGACATAAGGATATGCCACAAAGTTCCGATAATTGTTGCAGGACAGCTTAAAAACAGATGTGACATTGGAATAGACAAATCAGCGGCTTTATCTGTAGCAATAAGATTGAGAGTGGCAAAACCGGAACCAACGCTCTCAAAAAATCCGTGTCCTATGCCGTAAAACACCGCGTCTTCACGGCGGTCAAAGTTTTTCAGAACATAGGCGAATGCAATAAATCTGCATCCCTCCTCCAGTACGGAGGTTAAAAATGATTGCTGAGTAAAATTTACAAGAAAGTCACTTTTATCAAATCCGCTGCGGATTGCACCTCGTATTAATGTGACAAGGAGTATCAAGCCAAGTCCTGCCAAAAGTGGAGTAAATCGGGTATTTGTCCTTTTTCTCCACAGGTATATCAGGATAAACGGAAGGGCAAGCTTTATGCCGCCTGCTATAAGCAGTATGACATTTCCCATTAATTCTTAATCTGTGAAGCTACAAGACTTTCACCGCAGTAAATCTCACGAAGCTTCGGTTTTTCAATCTTGCCTGTGGGATTTCTCGGAACATCGGCAAAAATAATCTTATGAGGACGCTTATATCTCGGCATTTTCTGGCTGAATGTGTTAATATCCTCCTCTGTGCAGGTCATACCGTCCTTTATGGAAATAATAGCTGCTGCAATTTCACCTAAACGCTTGTCAGGAAGTCCGATAACTGCAACGTCCTTTACAGCAGGGTGCGAACGGAGGAAGTCTTCAATCTGTACAGGGTAGAGGTTTTCACCGCCGCTTATGATAACGTCTTTTTTGCGGTCAACAAGGAAGATGAAGCCGTCCTCGTCCTCCTGTGCCATATCGCCTGTAAGAAGCCAGCCGTCTTTGAGAGTATCAGCTGTAGCCTTTTCATCGCGGTAGTAGCAGGTCATAACTCCGGGGCCTTTAACATAAAGCTCGCCTACCTGACCACGCTCAACAGCGTTACCGTTTTCGTCGGCAATTTTTGTTTCCCAACCGAAGCCGGCTTTACCGATAGCGCCGACCTTATGGATATTTTCAACACCGAGATGTACACAGCCGGGGCCTATGGATTCACTTAAACCATAGTTCGTGTCATACTGGTGTGTGGGGAATTTCTCTTTCCAGCGCGCAATAAGTGACGGAGGAACAGGCTGTGCGCCGATGTGCATAAGTCTCCAGGGGGAGAGGTCGTATTCGCTGAGATTTATTTCTCCGCGGTCGATAGCGTCAAGAATATCCTGCGCCCACGGAACGAGAAGCCATACAATAGAGCAGCCCTCATTTGAAGCTGTTTCAATAATCGACTTGGGTTTTACGCCTTTGAGAAGTACAGCCTTACTTCCTGACTGTAAGCTGCCGAACCAGTGCATTTTAGCGCCTGTGTGATAGAGTGGGGGAATGCAGAGGAATACGTCATCGCGGCTCTGACCGTGGTGGTTTTGCTCAACCTTTGCGGAATGAACAAGGCTTTCGTGATTGTGCAGAATAGCCTTTGGGAAGCCGGTAGTTCCCGATGAGAAGTATATAGCCGCATTGTCCGCATCTGTAAGAGTAATTTCGGGAGCTATACTGGAGCAGTTTGCAACATTGCTGTCGTAATGTTCAGCGAAAGAGGGGCAGCCCTCGCCAACGTAGAAAAGGAGGCGGTTTTTGCTGATTTCTCCTGCAATTTCCTCAACTCTGCCTATGAACTCCGGACCAAACATAAGTATATCAACCTCGGCAAGGTCGAGGCAGTATTTGATTTCATCGGCTGTATAGCGGAAATTCAGCGGAACAGCCAGCGCGCCTGCTTTAAGGATTCCGAAATAAATAGGCAGCCATTCAAGGCAGTTCATCAGAAGGATACCCACCTTATCGCCTTTCTGAACGCCTCTTTCCAGGAGCATATTTGCGAAGCGGTTTGCCTTTTCGTTAAAAACCGACCATGTGATTTCGCGGCGGTATGGGCTTTCGGGAGCAGGCTCAATGAGGTTATATTCTTTCCATGTAACACGGCGATTTTCGGTAATTTCAGGGTTTACCTCAACCAGAGCGATATCATTTCCGTATAAATTTGCGTTTCTTTCAAGTAATTCTGTAATAGGCATTATAATTTTCCTTTCAATAAGTATACTATATATTATTTTACCACAAAAAAGCGTAAAAGTAAATAGGTTGCAGCGTGTCATTTTCGACAAAAAACGGCTTTGGGAATTGGCGGTTTTGCCGATAAAACTTTTATTGAAATATTCAAAAGGTTGTGCTATAATAATTATGTTAATATTATCTAAGGGGGCATATTATGAAGAAATGGTATGATGAAGAATATGAATTTGTTATTGAAGTAACGGGATTTCTTAATAGTGATAAAACTGAACATTATTGCCGCAATGGAGAGGAAATAGGCGATAAATATGTATGTACATATGGCTGTCCTGTTAATAAAGACGGACAGGGTATTTGTTCAAAGTGTATGATGATTATGTTTCCTGTTATGGAGTCTGTCAGAAGCGGTGGAGATTTAATGAATATAGGCGGAGACAGCCCATATACAAAAGATATAGTATGTCCTGACGGCTGTGTGATGTTCAGGCTGACTGCCAGACCTCTCGGAAATGAAAATTTTCACAAAGGCGGATTCTGGGGTAAAGAGTAAAAATGAAATCGGGTGCGGCTATTTTCAAAATAACCACACCCGATAATTCTTAATTCTTCATTCTTAATTCTTAATTAACCAAAGTATCTCTTGAGAAGTCCCTCGAATGCCTTGCCGTGTCTTGCTTCGTCCTTAGCCATTTCATGCACTGTATCGTGGATAGCGTCGAGGTTAAGCTCCTTTGCTCTCTTAGCAAGATCCAGCTTGCCCTGTGTAGCGCCGTGTTCAGCAGCAACTCTTGCTGTGAGGTTCTCCTTTGTAGAGGGAGATACAACCTCACCAAGAAGCTCAGCGAACTTAGCAGCGTGTTCAGCTTCCTCAAAAGCAGCCTTTTCCCAGTAAAGACCGATTTCGGGATAACCCTCTCTGTGAGCAACGCGAGCCATAGCAAGGTACATACCAACCTCAGTACACTCACCTGCAAAATTTGCTCTGAGTCCTTCAAGGATCTCCTCGTCAGTTACAGCCTTAGCAACGCCTACTTCGTGTTCGCAAGCGAATACGAGATTTCCCTCATCCTTCTTCTCGATGAACTTCTCACCGGGAACGCCGCACTGTGGGCATTTATCGGGAGCAGATGTACCCTCGTGAACATAGCCGCAAACTGGGCATACGTACTTGGAAACAGTAGCCTCAGCAGGTGCCTCAGCCTTTTCCTCAACGAAATCGGAAGCGGGAACACCGCAGAGAGGACAAACTTCGGGAGCAGCGTCGCCTTCGTGAACATAACCGCAAACTGAACATACATATTTAGCCATAATAAAGACCTCCAAAAATTAAATTTATATTTTTGCTTGTTTAAGCATACTATACTGTGTGTTTGATTCTCTCTCGTTCTTCGGCGCGTTTGCCGTTGTTGAATCGGTCGAGAGTGCCGACGAGATAGCCTGTAATACGGCGAACTCTGTCAAAAGGAATGTCGGCAAATTCAAATTTAAGGTCAGCGTAATCGCCATCAAGGGAAACTGTCATTTCCTTAATTATTCTATCGGGATATTTTTCAGCTCCATAGGCAAGATAAGCGTTGATTTCCTGTTGTGATATTTTTTCTCCGATAACATTGACTTTCATAGAAATGTACCTCCTGAATACGTTATAATCAACAAAAAATACAAGAGATTATTCCGCGGTATTATCTCGGTGTACAAATATTTTGAATTGGGAAAGAATTTCCTTGACCTTTTCTGTAATATATTGTATCATAGTATTCAAGAAAAATCTGTTGCAATTGCAACAAGGAGGGAATTTTTTTTGCCGGAACATAATATACTTTTTAAAGGAATTGACGACTATGATTGCCAGAGAATGTACAAGTGCTTTAACATGGAAGTAAAAAAATTCAGAGCAGGCAGCTGTATAAGCGACTATTCAAATCAAGGTGATAAAATTGGTATAATAGTAAAAGGTAGTGCAGATGTTGTGCGCTATGATGTGAACGGTGTGCGTACAATAATAGAAACACTCGGAGAACAAGGGATTTTCGGGGAGTATTTTACGTATCCGCTGTCGGGCAGAAATTATATTGAGGTGGTGGCAGGAAAGGACTGCGAAATACTCTATGTACGCCGTTCAGAGCTGTTAAAACGCTGTGAAAATGCCTGTTCCTGCCATTCAAAGGTAGTTGAGAATATGCTGGAGCTTATGACAGAAAAGGCGGTATCACTAAGTGAGCGTGTGGAAGTACTGAGTCAGCGGACGATTGAAAGCAAGCTTATCAGTTTTCTGAAAATTACCGAGGATAAAACCGTTAAGGGTAAAACTCCGCAGATACCATTTTCCACAACGGTACTTTCGGATTATCTCTGTGTAAACCGCAGCGCATTGCAAAGGGAGATAGCAAAGCTGAAAAAATCGGGAGTTCTTACCATCTCAAAGCGTAAATTCAAGCTGAAAATCAATCCTGAAAATGAATTTGACATATAAATAAAAATATGGTATAATCATATGTGATTTTGTATGGACGCGGTGTGCCGTGTTTTCAGGGAATCTATTCAGACGGAAAGGAAACAATATTTATGGTCTTGGAATTTATAAAATCGCTTATCCTCGGTATAGTGGAGGGAATTACAGAATGGCTGCCAGTCAGCAGTACGGGACATCTCATACTCGTTGACGAGTTTCTTAAACTGAAAGTCAGCGATGATCCGACGATTAACGAGGACTTCCTCAGTATGTTCAATGTTGTAATACAGCTTGGAGCGATTATGGCGGTAGTAATAATCTTCTGGAAAAAACTGTTCCCATTCGGCAAAAAGGACAACGCACAGCCACTGAAAAAAGATGGCTTCGGCGCATACGTAAAGATGGATATTATGCAGATGTGGTTCAAGGTACTTGTTGCCTGCCTGCCTGCTGCGGTTATCGGACTTCTTTTTGACGAGGTTTTTGAGAGATTGTTCTATAATCCGTGGGTTATCGCCATTGCCCTGATAGTTTTCGGTATAGCATTCATTATAATCGAAAACCGCAACAAAGAAGCTGTTTCGAAGGTTAACAGCATTAGCGAGCTTACATATAAATCAGCGCTCATAATCGGCGCATTTCAGCTTATAGCGGCAATTTTTCCCGGTACATCACGTTCAGGCTCAACAATTGTCGGCTCACTTCTCATTGGCGTATCAAGAACAGTTGCAGCGGAGTTCACATTCTTCCTTGCAGTTCCGGTAATGTTTGGTGCAAGCCTTTTAAAGCTTCTGAAATATGACGGCGGATTTACAGGAACACAGCTTGGCATACTTGCAGTTGGTATGATTTCAGCATTTGCAGTATCAATTTTTGTTATCAAGTTCCTTATGGACTACATCAAAAAGCACGATTTCAAGGCATTCGGTTGGTACAGAATAATCCTCGGTATACTTGTTATCGGATATTTTGGTATTAATGCTATTATAAAGTAAAATTACGGCGGTCGTTCCTGTGAATGACCGCCATTTTTGCGGTATATTATCCGTTTATTGCTGAATTTGTGAAAAACTCTTGATTTATTTTGTGGAATTTGTTATAATAAATCTATCTTATTTATTTGTGAGGATAGACAGATGAAAAAAACACTTGACTGGAATAAATATCTTGAAACAGCGGTTGAAACCGTTGCAGAGGGTATTGTTATGCTGAAAAACAATAACTCCGCGCTGCCGCTGAAAAAAGATGAAATCATATCCGTTTTCGGACGTATACAGCTCCACTACTATAAAAGCGGAACGGGTTCGGGCGGAATGGTAAACGTTTCACGGGTTGTAGGGATTACCGACGGACTTCTTGAAAGCGGTGTAAAGCTCAATGAAGAATTGCTGGATATATACAAAAAATGGGACAGCGAAAATCCATATGACTTAGGCACAGGCTGGGGAGGAGAGCCGTGGTCGCAAAAGGAAATGCCTCTCGACGATGAAACTGTAAAAAATGCCGCTGAAAAAGGCAGTACAGCCGTTGTTATAATTGGCAGAACAGCAGGTGAGGAGCAGGAGGTTACACTTACTGAGGGTTCATATTATCTTACGGATCTTGAGAGAGATATGCTGAAAAAAGTCCGCGATAATTTTGAAAAAGTGGTTGTGCTTCTCAATGTGGGCGGACTTATTGATATTGAGTATATCGAAAAAATCGGCGTTGACGCTCTCCTTTATGTATGGCAGGGCGGTATGGTCGGCGGCACAGGAACAGCTGCCGTTCTTACAGGCAATGTATCGCCATCCGGTAAGCTGCCTGATACAATTGCCTATTCAATTGAAGATTACCCTTCCCATCCATATTTCGGGGATTTGAACAGCAACCGCTACGTTGAGGATATATATGTGGGATATCGCTATTTCGATACATTTGCTCCCGAAAAGGTGCGTTATCCTTTTGGCTTCGGCTTATCCTACACTACCTTTGAAATTGTGGCTGAAAAGGCTGAAACTTTATTCAATGACGATAAATATGGTGTGCGGTATGAAGTAACCGTCACAAATACAGGAAATTACAGCGGCAAGGAAGTTGTTATGCTGTATGTTCAGCTTCCGCAGGGCAATCTCGGTCATCCGAAAAAAATTCTTTGCGGCTTTGAAAAGACAAGAATTCTTGCTTCGAATGAGTCACAGACGTTGGTAATAGATGTATGGCTCAATGATATCGCTGTTTATGATGACAGCGGAGTTACTGGCAATAAAAAGTGCTGGGTTCTTGAAAAGGGCGATTATAATTTCTTTATTGAAAGGGCAGAAAAGATATACGGACATACTATATCTGTTGATAAAACGACAGTTGTTGAAAAATGCCGTCAGGCACTCGCTCCTGTTGAGCAGTTTGAACGTATGAAGCCTCTGTACACCGAAAAGGGAGTAAAAATCGGCTTTGAGCCTGTTCCACTCAGCGAAATTGACGAACCTGCAAGACGTATGGCACAGCTCCCTGATGAAATTCCATACACAGGGGATAAGGGCATTAAACTTGCTGATGTATACTATGGAAAAAATACCCTTGATGAGTTTATTGCACAGCTTTCCGATGAGGAGCTTTCCTGCATTATCCGCGGCGAGGGTATGGGAAGTCCGCGAGTTACGGCAGGTACAGCCTCTGCTTTCGGCGGAGTTGCGGATTGTCTTACAAAATACGGCATACCTGCGGTATGCTGCGCGGACGGTCCTTCGGGTATGCGTCTTGATTGCGGAACAAAGGCATTCAGCCTGCCGAATGGTACAATGATTGCTTCAACGTTCAATAAGGAGCTTGCAGAAAGGCTCTTTGAATTTATGGGACTTGAAATGGCGGTAAATAAGGTGGATTGTCTGCTCGGACCGGGTATGAATATCCACCGTCACCCACTCAACGGCAGAAACTTTGAGTATTTCTCGGAGGATCCCTATCTCACTGGAATGATGGCTGCGGCTGAATTGCGCGGACTTCACACATCGGGGGTTACAGGCACAATAAAACATTTCTGCGGAAACAATCAGGAAACAAACCGCCATTTTATTGATACTGTGGCATCTGAAAGAGCGCTCCGTGAGATATATCTGAAAGGCTTTGAAATCGCTGTAAAGCAGGGAAGTGCCGATAGTATAATGACAACCTATGGCAAAGTCAACGGCGTTTGGACAGCTGGAAATTACGATCTTAACACAATAATTCTCCGCGATGAATGGGGCTTTGAGGGTATCAGCATGACCGACTGGTGGGCTAATATCAACCGTCGCGGAAATGCTCCCGATAAAAGGGATTTTGCAGCTATGGCAATGGCTCAGAACGATCTGTATATGGTATGTGCAGATGGCGGCAAAAACGGTGATAACACGCTGGAAAGTCTTTCAAACGGTGATTTGCTGAGATGTGAGATACAGCGCAATGCAAAGAATATATGCGGCTTTATTCTCGGCACAAATGCATTTAAAAGGACTGTCGGTGAATGTGATGAGGTGGAAATCATCAATCGCTCTGCTGATGAAATGCCATCGGAGGAGCCTGTTGTATTCTATGAGGTCAATGAAAACTTTACGCTTGACCTTGGCGGTGTGAAATCAAAAAAGGGAAAAAGCTATAGCTTTGCACTTGCGTTGAATTATCCCGGATGGTATAATGTTACAATTACAGCTTCGTCAGAACAGGGAGAGCTTGCACAAATCCCGCTGACTATATTCACAATGGGAACAGCAAATGCTATGTTTACTTGGAACGGTACCGGAGGAAAGCCTGTTTCGTTTACAAAGGAAATACCGTTTTTCTCCCATTTTACAGCTGTACGCCTTTATTTTGCACAAAGCGGACTTGACCTTATAAGTATCAGTTTTGAAAAGACTTCAAGAAATGACCGACCTGCTGAGGGAGGAGAAATGTAATGAATATACAGATATTCGGCACAAAAAAGTGCTTTGATACAAAAAAGGCTGAGCGTTATTTCAAGGAACGCGGAATAAAGTTTCAGCTTATTGATATGAAGGAAAAAGGTATGAGCAAAGGTGAATTTACCTCGGTTATTCAGTCAGTCGGCGGAATTGACAGCCTTATAAATGAAAATGCAAAGGATAAGAATACCCTGACGCTTATGAAATATTTATTGGAAAGTGACCGTGAGGAAAAGCTTTTCGAAAATCAGCAGCTTATTAAGACGCCTGTGGTGCGCTGCGGTAAAAAAGCGGCTGTGGGATATTGCCCTGAAATCTGGGAAGAATGGATTTCTGAAAAATGACTTGCATTGTTTAAAAAAATATGTTATAATTATCATATCGGTGCTATCCGAATATGATATAGATTTTCAACATGACAGTTCTGAAGTCGATATAACGGAGAATTTCAGAGCTGGCTGATAAGTTGAAACGAAAGGAGTTTTTATTATGGGACTTATTAAAGCAGTATTTACAGGCGTTGGCTCAACTCTTGCCGATACTTGGAAGGAATTTTTCTGCTGCGAGGCTATGCCTTCCGATGTGCTTGTTGCCAAGGGAGTTAAAAAAACAAGTAAGAAATCTTCGAACACAAAGGGTAATGAAAATATCATCACCAACGGCAGCGTTATAGTTGTTCACGAAGGTCAGGCTATGATCATTGTTGATCAGGGACAAATTGTTGAAATATGTGCGCTTCCCGGTGAGTATACTTATGATATGTCAACAGAGCCAAGTATATTTGAGGGCGGGCTTACTGGTATTAAGGAAACTTTCAAGACTATGGGCAAGCGTATCACATTTGGCGGCGATGCTGCTCATGACCAGAGAATATACTATATTAACTTAAAGGAGATCACAGATAATAAATTCGGCACACCTACTCCTGTGCCTTTCAGAGTGAATTATCAGGATATAGGCAGAAGCTTTACAGTAGGACTTCGCTGCAACGGTGTATACTCCTACAGAATTGCAGATCCTATGGTATTCTTCACTAACGTAAGCGGAAATGTTTCAAACGTCTACAGCAGAAGCACCATTGATAATATGCTTCACGATGAGTTTATGGCTCGTCTTTCTGACGCGTTCACAAAGCTTTCCGATACGATGAGATACGATGAGCTTCCTCAGAATAATCTGGCTATAACAAAGACTATGAAGGAAATCTTCAAGACAGAGTGGCTGGAAAACCGTGGTATTGAAATTATGAGCGTAGCTATAAGATCAGTTTCAATTCCCAAAGAAGATGAGGATCGTATTAAGAAATACGAGGATATTTCATGGAATACAAATCCTCTCAATGCCGCTGCAAAGGCTGTTGAGGCACAGAATGACGCTATAGTTGCGGCTGCTAAAAATGCAGGCGGTGCAGCTATGGGTATGTTCGGTATGAATATGGCTCAGCAGGTGGGCGGAATGAACGCTCAGAGCCTTTACAATATAGCTTCACAGCAGCAGGCAGCTGAACCGGCAGGCGGCTGGACTTGCTCCTGCGGCACATCAAATACAGGAAAATTCTGTGCAAACTGCGGCAGCCAGAAGCCTGCGCCGGCAGGAAGCTGGAAATGCTCATGCGGAAGTGAAAATACAAGCAAATTCTGCGCAAACTGCGGTCTGCCCAAGCCTTCAGAAAACGGTTGGACTTGTTCCTGCGGAGCTGTGAACAAGGGAAAATTCTGTGCGGAGTGCGGAAGTCCTAAGCCAGCAGGGGCGCTTCTTTACAAGTGTGACAAGTGCGGCTGGGAGCCTGCTGATCCGAAAAATCCTCCGAAATTCTGTGCTGAGTGCGGCGATCCTTTTGGCGACGAAGATGCAGTAAAATAACTAAAGAGGTTCTTTGAAATTATAAAAAATGCAAGCGGCAAAAAAACGCTTGCATTTTTTGGACTTTTATGATATAATATAAAAGTATATTGTGGGAATCTCTAAAAACTACCCTCACGGCAAAATTTCTATAACGAAAATCATTTACTGTGTGCCGAACCTTGCAATACATCAAGTATTACTGTGACTTGTCGCCTTGTAACCGGTATTTGTCATATGTGTGTGAAATTCTGCTTGTATTACGGTTTTTAGAGAACCCCTTATTTAATCGGTTTAATATTTGGATACTAATTTTTAAGGTAATATTGCACAGAGCTTGTGCGGTGTTGTCTTGAATGACTATCGACAGACTGCTATAAATATAAAGCTGTAATGCTAAATTTTAGGCGATTTGATATCGTCTGCAAAACGGAGGCTAACTATGTGCGGAATTGTTGGATTTACGGGAGATCGTCAGGCTGCGCCTATTCTTCTTGACGGACTTTCAAAACTTGAATACAGAGGATATGACTCGGCAGGTATTGCTGTTCGTAACGGCTCAGATGATGTTACGGTTGTTAAAGCAAAGGGAAAGCTTAATGTGCTTAAAAAAATGACTAACGATGGTGAGGCTGTAAGCGGAAATTGCGGTATTGGTCACACACGCTGGGCTACTCACGGCGAACCCTCAACTGTTAATGCTCACCCCCATTCCAGTGATGATAATAATGTTGTTGCTGTACATAACGGAATTATCGAGAATTATCAGGAACTGAGGGCTAAGCTTACAAAAAGAGGATATTCTTTTAATTCTCAGACAGATACTGAGGTTGCTGTAAAACTTATTGATTATTACTTCAAAAAGTATGGTCAGGGACCTGTTGATTCTATTGCAAGAGCTATGATTCGTATAAGAGGTTCATATGCGCTCTGTGTTATGTTCAGCGATTTCCCCGGCGAAATATACACAGCTCGTAAGGATAGCCCTATGATTATCGGTATCACAGGCGGAGAAACATACGTGGCATCTGACGTTCCTGCTGTTTTAAAGTATACAAGAAATGTGTATTACATCGGCAATATGGAGATTGCTAAGCTTACAAAGGGCAATGCGGTGTTCTATAATATTGACCGCGAGGAGATCCAGAAGGATCTTGTTGAAATCAAGTGGGACGCTGAGGCGGCTGAAAAGGGCGGCTATGAGCATTTTATGCTCAAGGAAATTCACGAGCAGCCTAAGGTTATCAAGGATACTATTAATTCTGTTGTAAAGAATGGCAGAATTGATTTCGGAGAACATGGACTTACCGAGGATGAAATGAAAGAAATTCAGCAGATCTACATTGTAGCCTGCGGTTCTGCATATCACGTTGGTATGGCTGTACAGTACGTTATTGAGGAGTTTTCTTCAATCGCTGTACGCGTTGAGCTTGCTTCTGAGTTCCGCTACAGAAAGATGAAGCTTGCTAAGAACAGCCTTGTTATTATTATAAGCCAGTCGGGTGAAACTGCCGACAGCCTTGCGGCGCTGAGAATGTCCAAGGAGGCAGGCGTAAAGACTTTTGGCATCGTTAATGTTGTAGGCTCGTCTATCGCAAGAGAAGCTGACAGCGTATTCTATACTCTTGCAGGTCCTGAGATTTCAGTTGCTACAACAAAGGCATACAGCACACAGCTTATTGCAGGTTATCTCCTTGCGATGCAGTTTGCTTTTGCAAGAGGCGAGATGGAGCAGGAGGTTTATGATAAGCTTCTTGAGGAAATAAATACAATTCCCGGAAAAATAGAAAAGATTCTTGAGGATAAGGAGCGTATTCAGTGGTATGCAAACAAGCTTGCCGGTTGTAAGGATGCATTCTTTATCGGCAGAGGAATTGATTATGCTATCGGACTTGAGGGAAGTCTTAAAATGAAGGAAATCAGCTATATTCACTCCGAGGCATACGCTGCAGGAGAGCTGAAGCACGGACCTATAAGTCTTATTGAGGATAAAATTCCTGTTATCGGAATCCTTACACAGCCTGATCTTTATGAAAAGACAGTAAGCAATATGGTTGAGGTAAAGAGCCGCGGCGCGTCACTTATGGGACTTACAACATATGGTAACTACAATATGGAGGATCTTGCTGATTTCACAGTATATATTCCTCAGACTGATCCTCATTTCGCAGGAAGTCTTTCTGTTGTGCCACTCCAGCTTCTTGGATATTATGTATCTGTTGCAAAGGGCTATGATGTAGATAAGCCGAGAAATCTTGCAAAGAGCGTAACAGTTGAATAATTAAGCGTTATTTCGGGCGGATATTTTCCGCCCGATTTTGCGTTAAAAGCTAATAATCCCTGTCTGCTAACATTTTAAGGGTTAGTATAAAAATTCTGTTGACTTATTTCTTGTTTTGTGGTAAAATAGTATAAGGAAAGTTATTTCCAAAGCCGAAAGGAGAATTGTTATGGCTAAAAATGAAATAGATTACGTATGGACTGATAAAAAGCGTACACTTTTTGGTCTGCCCCTGTCCTTTACAAGATATTACCTTACACGTACAAAGTTTATTACCCGTGCAGGTCTTATCAATGTAGAGGAGGACGAAATAGACCTTTACAAAATCATTGATAAAAGCGTAAAGCGCCCGTTTTTTCAGAGATTATTCGGCTGCGGAACTATAATTATTCATAGTAAGGATGCTGATACTCCCACAAAGGAAGTAAAAAGCATAAAGAGCGTCCGTCAGGTTTCAAATCTCATAGACAAGCATATGAACAATATGCGTGACAGATATGGCATACGCGGTCGTGATATGGTTGGAGTTATACCCGGTGATATTGCTGATGATGTTTCTGTTGATTCCGACCTTTTCTAATATTATCATTTTTTCGGAGTAGTAGTAGAATATGATTTCCTTTATAAAAGAAAAAGAATCCGCATGGGATAAACTCAAAGCGGAAAAAAGACCAATATATATTTACGGAATGGGCGATGGAGCCTTGAAAATTATGTCTGTATTCCGCAAAAGAGGCATACAGCTTAAAGGTATTTTTGCCAGCGACGATTTTGTAAGAGGCCATTCCTTTGAGGGCTATAAGGTTCATAAGCTCTCCGATGTCGAGGAAATGGAGGATGATTTTGTTGTTGTTCTTGCATTTGCGGCAGGCTATCAGTCAATAGTTGACAGAATCCACGAAATTGCAAAAAAGCATACCCTCTATGTTCCCGATGTTCCCGTAACAGGCGGCGGATTGTTTACCTATGAGTATTGTATGCAGAATGCGGAAAAGCTTCAGGAGGTCTATGACAGTCTTGCTGACGACTATTCTCGCAAAGTTTACGCAAATATTATCAATTTCAAGATAAGTGGTGATATAAGCTATCTTGATGCTGTTACAACTCCGAAATCGGAGATATACCGTGAAATTATCAAGCCTCATATGAGTGAAAACTATGTTGATCTTGGAGCTTACAACGGTGATACTATCCGTGAGGTGTTAGAGTTTACCCATGGCAGATATGCAGGTATTTACGCTGTTGAGCCTGATAAGAAAAATTATAAGAAGCTTATGAAATTCGTTGATGGAATGAAGTGCGTTTATACGTATAATTCTGCGGCTTGGTGCATTGATACGGAGCTTCCTTTTGCGGCAAAGGCAGGACGTCAGTCTGCTATATCTGCGGAGTCGGATAATCTTATTTCCGCGCGTTCTGTTGACAGTATTCTCGGACGCAAGGCGGCTACTATTATAAAAATGGATGTTGAAGGTTTTGAGCGTGAGGCTATATGGGGGGCTGCGCAGACTATTGCCCGTTATTCCCCGAAGCTTATGATATCCCTTTATCATCGTAATGAGGATATTTTTGAGCTGCCTTTGCTTATAAAAATGCTTAATCCAAATTATAAGCTGTATATTCGTCATCAGCTTTATATCCCGGCATGGGAAACAAATTTATATGCAACGCTGTGATGCGATATACTCAAACAGTTTTTAACCACTAAATAAAGGTGGTCAAGATGGTCGTTTTTGTGTTTGACCACCTTGACCACCTTATTTTGTAATGCTTGTGAAAAATTTTTTTATACTGTTGCAAATTTACGGAAAATGTAGTATAATATATAGTGGGCATCTCTAAAAACCCCTTTTGAGAAAAAATAGCTATGCACGACATCTGCTTCGTCAACCTCCCTTGGAGTGCGACAGCACGCCTTCGGAAGTTTTCCTTGCAGCTGTCATACCTATCTGTTTTTTCTTTAATCAAACGAGTTTTTAGAGATGCCCTAGTGATAAAATTTGATATGAGGTACTTTCTATGTGCGGAATTGTAGGCTTCACTAACAAAATAAACAACTCAAACAAGGTTATCGTCGATATGATGGATAAAATTCGTCACAGAGGCCCTGATGCTGAGGGCAGCTATATTGACAGCGATATCGTTCTTGGGCATCGCCGGCTGAGTATTATTGACGTAAGCTCATCAGGCGACCAGCCAATTTTCAACGAGGACGGTTCTCTCGTTATCGTTTTCAATGGTGAGATTTACAATTACCGCGAAATCCGCCAAAAGCTCATAAATGCCGGTCACATTTTTAAGACTAATACAGATACAGAGGTGCTTATCCACGGCTATGAGGAATACGGCGAGAAGCTTCTCAATATGCTCCGCGGTATGTTCTCCTTTGTTATCTGGGACAAAAATAAAAAGGAGCTTTTCGGCGCGAGGGATTTTTTTGGCATCAAGCCGATGTACTACGCAATAATGGGGAAAACTTTTATGTTCGGA
Organism: Ruminococcus sp.; assembly: GCA_017624895.1. Taxonomy (GTDB): domain Bacteria; phylum Bacillota; class Clostridia; order Oscillospirales; family Ruminococcaceae; genus Ruminococcus. The sequence continues at coordinate 26,617 of JAGAMB010000003.1, forward strand.
TCCGAGATAAAGAGCTTTCTCCCTCATCCGGATTTCAAAAAGGAGCTTAATACAACAGCTCTTGAAAATTATCTCACATTCCAGTATTCACCTGCAAGTGAAACTTTTTTCAAGAATGTGTATAAGCTTATGCCTGCACATTATTTCATCTTAAAGGACGGTAAATTGCAGATAAAGCGTTATTGGGATGTGAATTTCAACGCCGATGAAAAGCCTGCTCTTGAAGATTGGGTACAGCGTATTTCGGAAACTTTTAAGGATTCCGTAAATGCCCATAAAATAGCCGATGTTGAAGTTGGCTCATTCCTGTCAAGCGGAGTTGATTCAAGCTATGCGGCTGCTGTAGCCGAGGTAGACAAGACCTTTACAGTAGGCTTCGGCAATGACGAGAAATACAATGAGATCGGCTGGGCAGAGGAGTTCTCCAAAGCTATCGGCAAGGAAAATACAAGCAAGGTGATAACTCCCGAAGAATACTGGGGCAGCCTTGAAAAGATACAGTATCATATGGATGAACCTCTTGCGGATCCATCAGCGGTTGCGCTTTATTTCGTGTGCAATATCGCCTCTGAAAAGCTGAAAGTGGTGCTTTCGGGAGAGGGTGCTGATGAAATATTCGGAGGATACAACGTCTATAGCGATCCTGATGGCACACTTTACGATAAGCTGCCTATGTCGCTTCGTAAGAGTATCGGAAGCATAGCGGAGAAACTCCCTGCAAAGCGCGGCGTTAATTTCTTTGTCCGTAAGGGTAAGACTGTTGAGGAGCGTTTTATCGGCAACGCCTATATCTTTACTCCTGAGGAGCGTAAAAATCTGCTTAAAATCACAACGGACGCTCCACATCCTATGGAGCTTACAAAGCCATACTACAGCCGAGTCAAGGGCAAGGACGATGTGACGAAAATGCAGTACCTCGACCTGCATATGTGGATGGCAGGGGATATTCTTCTTAAAGCGGATAAAATGAGTATGGCTAATTCTCTGGAGCTTCGAGTGCCTTTCCTTGATAAGGAAGTTATGGCGCTGGCGGAGAAAATTCCCACAAAATATCGTGTAACTCACCAAAACAGAACAGACGATACAAAATATATCACGAAATATGCAATGCGTCTTGCAGCAAAAAAGGATACACCCGATGGAACGGCAAAGACAGCGGCAAAGAAAAAGCTGGGTTTCCCTGTGCCTATCAGAGTATGGCTCAAGGAGGATAAATATTATAATATTGTCCGTGAGGAGTTTGAAAGCAAGGCATCTGAAAAGTTTTTCAATAAAGAGCCGCTTATAAAGCTTCTTGATGACCACAGAAGCGGAAAAGCTGACAACAGCCGCAGAATATGGACTGTTTTCATATTTCTTATATGGTATAAAGTGTACTTTGAATAACAGAAAGGGGCAGATATGTCAAGTCTTGTAACTTATAAGTATATAAAGCAAAATCCCGATATTATGGAGTATATTCGCCGTGCTGACAAAACCCTTGAAGCAATGGGTTATACAGAGCATTCCTTCCCTCACGTTGAGCGTGTAGCGGCAACGGCGGCTATGATACTTGAAACCCTCGGCTATGACGAGCGTACTATAGAGCTTGCTAAAATAGCCTCGATTTTGCATGATATAGGCAATGTAATAAACAGAATAGACCACGCACAAAGCGGTGCAGTTATGGCGTTCCGTCTGCTTGATAATCTCAGTATGCCTGCAGGGGAGATATGCTCCATTATTGCAGCTATCGGCAACCACGATGAGGGAACGGCACAGCCTATTGACGCTATTTCCGCAGCTATGATCATTGCCGATAAAGCCGATGTACGCCGCAGCCGTGTGCGTAATACTGACCTTACAACCTTTGACATCCACGACCGCGTAAACTATGCGGTTGAAATGTCAAAGGTAAGCTTCAGCGAAAATGAAAAATCCTTAATACTTGAATTGCAGATAGATACAAAAATATCATCTGTAATGGAGTATTTCGAGATTTTTATGAATCGTATGATTTTGTGTAAGCGGGCTTCGGAATTTCTTGGTCTAAAATTTGAAATGATAATCAACGGAAGTAAAATTCTGTAATACATAGGGAACCTCTAAAAACCTCCCTCACGGCGAACTTTCTATGACAAATATCATTTACTGCGTTGCCAAACCTTGCAATACACAAAGTATTACTGCGGTTTGTCGCCTTGTAACTGATATTTGTCATATACGAAATTTGGCTCGTGTTCCGGTTTTTAGAGAACCCCATACATAAACGGAGGTAAAAATTATGCAGTCAGAATATCAGCACCTTATTGATTTAAGTGATTACCCTGTAAGCTGGTGGACAAAGCTTATCGACCTTGGTGTGGAGATAAAGAATGATCCGCCAAAATATGCACACCAATGTGACGGAAAAATTATGGCGACACTTTTTTATGAGCCATCCACAAGAACGCAGATGTCATTCCAGACAGCAATGCTTCGCCTTGGAGGACGTATCATCGGATTTGATAATCCTGCTAACTCCTCAGTGGCAAAGGGTGAAACAATCAAGGATACAACAAAAATTGTCAGCAGCTATGCGGATATTCTTGTAATGCGTCATCCTGTGGCAGGTGCGGCAAAGGCGGCTTCAATCAGTGCAGACTGTCCTGTAATTAACGCAGGCGACGGCGGACATCTTCACCCGACGCAGACGCTTACAGACCTGCTTACATTGAAAATTGAAAAGAATACATTATGTGGACTTACAATCGGACTTTGCGGCGATCTTATCAACGGCAGAACGGTACACTCTCTCTGCAAGGCGCTGAGTATGTTTGAGGGCAACAGATTTATATTCATATCTACACCTGAGCTGAGAATGCCTGCATATATCAAGGATATTATTACCGCCAACGGCAGTACATTTGAAGAAGTTGACGCTCTTGACGAGGTAATCGGCAGTCTTGATGTTCTCTATATGACACGTATTCAGCAGGAGCGTTTTGCAAGCGTTGAAGAATATCTTGCACAGAAGAATACATATGTTCTTGACAGGAAGAAGATGCTTCTTGCGAAAAAAGATATGATAGTCCTACATCCTTTGCCTCGTGTTGACGAAATCAAAGTTGAGGTCGATGATGACAGCCGTGCGATGTACTTCACACAGGCAAAATATGGCGTATATGCACGAATGGCGCTTATTCTTACTATTCTGGGTGAACAGGGCGGATCTGAAACTTTAAAGGGCAAGGTATACAGCGGAGTTCGCTGTGATAACCCCAAGTGTATCACAAATCACGAGGAATATCTCCCTAAGAGTTTCCGTTTCAGCGGTGATGAAACACTCCTTGAATGTGAGTACTGTGATGAGAGAAAGTTGATATAATAAGTATCAGATATGGAAAACAGAAAAGCAATATGTAAATTTCTTTCCGGATATGCGCTTGTTAATGTTTTTTATCTTTCGGGTTTACTGTTGATCTCAATTTTCTACAGAATTAATCCTGAACTTCTATTTCCACGATTTCTGGCTCTGATTCCGATTTCACTAATATTTTATTTGCTTGCAAAACTTCCGATATGTCATATTGTGTTTTATGTGATATACACATTCTTTGATATACGTATGTCAATAAAAGAAAAATGCAGAATGAAAATTTTATTCACGGTCTTTCTTTCTGTGTCCGGTATTTTGCTGAATGTATATTGGCTGATAAACGGTAAACTGTTTCTTATTAACTGATAAAATAAAAATCCCCCGATATTTCGGGGGATTTCTCATTTTATACGTTGTAGATGATCTCGGAATAAGTAGGGATAGGCCAGCTGTCAAGAGGCATATTTACTTCCATTTCATCAGCGATTTCTCGCATAATATTCATTTCAGCAAATACATAATCGTGGTAGAATTCAGCCTGCTTCTGCACTTCATTGATTGCGCAAGCCTCAGCAATGAGCTTTTCAAGGCGGTTGATTGAATCGTAAAGTCCGTCAGTAAGCTGACTGAGCTTTTCAGCAATCTTCTTTTCTGTATTTGAAGTTATGCCGATTTCATTCTTTGTCTTGATAGAACAGCAAAGCTTGTCAAGATAGTCAAGTCCAGCAGGGAGAAGCTGTTTTCTTGCCATTTCTACCATTGTTCGTGCTTCGATACGGCGTGTCTTGGAATACTTTTCAAGGTGAATTTCAGTACGGGCTGTTACCTCGTTTCTGTTGAATATACCGTGTTTTCTGAGAATTTTCAGGTTCTTTTCATCAGTATAATGGGGCATACAATCAACAACAGATGGGTAATTCGGCAAACCTCTGCGTTCTGCTTCAAGCACCCATTCCTTTGAATAGCCGTCGCCATTGAAGATAATGCGGCGATGCTTTTTGAGGACTTCTTTGAGTACCTTTTTAACTTCTTCTTCGAATTTTTCACTATTCTTTACCGGTTCAAGCTTATCTGCAAACCAGCAAAGCTCCTCAGCTACAATAGTATTCAGCAGAGCGTTTGGACAGCCGATATTATCAGAAGAACCAACCATACGGAACTCAAAACGGTTACCTGTAAAAGCAAAGGGAGAAGTTCTGTTTCTGTCGGTGGAGTCTTTGGGGAATGATGGGAGCGCATTTACACCGATTTCAAAGGATTTAGCCTCTGTCTTATACACGCCGTCCTCCTCGATAGCTTTCAGAACGGCGTCAAGCTCCTCTCCGAGAAACATAGAAATAATAGCAGGTGGAGCTTCATCAGCGCCAAGACGGTGATCGTTGCCTGCTGATGCAGCAGAAAGACGCATAAGGTCGGCATATTCATCAACACCCTTCACAAGAGCGCAGAGAATTGTAAGGAACTGGAGGTTTTCAATGGGCGTGTCACCGGGATCAAGAAGATTTTGACCGTCGTTTGTACGCATTGACCAGTTATTATGCTTACCTGAGCCGTTTACACCTTCAAAAGGCTTTTCGTGGAGGAGGCAGACAAGATTATGCTTCAATGCGATTTTTTCCATAACCTCCATAGCAAGCTCGTTCTGGTCTGCGCCAAGGTTTGATGTTGTGAATATAGGCGCCATTTCGTGCTGTGCAGGAGCAGCTTCGTTGTGCTTTGTGTGAGAGTATACGCCCAGCTTCCACAGCTCCTCGTCAAGCTCTGCCATATATGCGGCAATTCTTGGCTTGAGGTTAGCGAAGTACTGGTCGTCAAGCTCCTGGCGCTTTGGAGGCTTTGCTCCGAAAAGGGTTCTTCCTGTAAGAACAAGGTCCTTACGCTTGTCATATTTTTCTTTGTCTATAAGGAAATATTCCTGTTCTGCACCGACAGTTGATGTTACACGGGTAACGTTTTCATTACCGAATAATTTAAGGAAGCGTACAGCTGATTTGCTGAGAGCGTCCATTGAACGGAGCAGGGGAGTTTTCTTATCAAGGGTTTCGCCTGTGTATGAAACGAAAACGGTGGGGATATAGAGGCTGCCCTCTTTAACGAAGCAGTAGGAAGTAGGATCCCAGGCTGTGTATCCTCTTGCGGAGCTTGTTTGTCTGAGTCCGCCTGAGGGGAATGAGGAAGCATCGGGCTCGCCCTTAATAAGAGCCTTTCCCGAAAATTCCATAAGTGCAGTACCATTAGGGCCAACGCTGAGGAAAGAATCATGTTTTTCAGCGGTGGAGCCTGTCATAGGCTGGAACCAGTGGGTATAATGAGTTGCTCCGAGAGACAATGCCCAGTCCTTAATAGCGTTTGCTACAATGTCGGCTGTTTCGTTGTCCAGGGATTCGCCTTTTTCCATTGTATGTCTGAGATTTTTATAGACATTTTTCGGAAGCTTTGCCTTCATCATAGTTTCATTGAAAACATTGCAGCCGAAAATCTCAGTGATATTAACCATAAAATCTGCTCCTTAATAATAAAGTGTAACATTTATAATTATTACTGACAGGAATTTCAAATATAATTCCATAATATATTATATCATATTTCGGATTTAAGGTCAATATTCCGTGAAAACAAATAGACATTAAATAATACCGCCAATATATGAAAGAAATTATGTAATATGCTGTTGTGCTTGACTAATGCCGCAATTTTATGCTATAATCTTCAAGTCAAAAAAATTTTTAGTACCTTGTAACAACTAAAACTTTACATTACATTGCAGATTTTTCGTTCTATTGTGGTGTTTCTGTATATTGCAAATTTTGCACAAACCAAAGGGACAACCATAGGAAGGGGGAGAAGAAAAAACTGGCACAAAAGTCGGTGCGTGGTATCCACGCTGATAATTTGCCCTCCACAATATTTAACATTAGATTAAAATCTTGTTGTTTATGTAACA
>JAGAMB010000016.1 GCA_017624895.1 Ruminococcus sp.
AAAGGAGAGTTCCAGAGAGGAAAACCGTAGGGGAAAGAGGGAGTGCGGCGAGTCGCCGCTGACATTTTGTTCTAATGTTATATTACTTTAGATACAAGATTTTATTCTAATGTAAAATTTTGAGTAAGGCAAATTACCGGCGGGGGTACCCCGCACGATTTTTGTTCCAGTTTATTTTTCCCCTCCCTCGTTCCCCGTAGGTTGTCCTCTTTAGTATAAAAATTACCCTTTTGCATTTATATAAATAGAAAAAATAAAGTTTTAAGTGTTACAAGGTACTACACAAAATCGGCTATATTGCGCTGATTAGCGGACTGCCAAAGGCAGCCCCTACGAATTATATCATCGTGCAAAAAATGGGCGGCAGAAATAAATTCCACCGCCCACAATTCTTAATTCTTAATTTAATTACGCATTACGAATTACGCATTAGCTAATAGCTAAAGGCTAACGGCTTGCGAAGCAAAGCAATGCAAAGCATTGCTCACGCCATTAACTTAACCATAACAGCTTTCTGTGCGTGGAGTCTGTTTTCAGCTTCCTCAAAGATTTCCTTAGCGTGAGCCTCGAATACCTTTTCTGTGATTTCCTCCTCGCGGTGTGCAGGCAGACAATGGAGAACCATTGCGTCAGCCTTTGCACAAGCCATAAGGTCATCGTTTATCTGATAGCCTGCAAATGCCTCGCGGCGCTTTGCAGCCTCCTCCTCCTGTCCCATAGATGCCCATACGTCAGTAATGAGAACATCTGCGTCCTTTGCAGCCTGAGCAGGGGAGTTTGTCATCTCGAAACAGTCATACTGTGCGGCAAAATCAAGGATTTCCTTTGGCGGCTGATAGTCGTCGGGACAAGCAATAGATACTGCCATACCCATTTTAAGACAGCCTACAATAAGAGAATTTGCCATATTGTTTCCGTCACCGATAAAGCACATTTTAAGGCCTTCAAGCTTGCCCTTGAACTCACGGATCGTCATAAGGTCAGCAAGTACCTGACAGGGGTGGCAGAAGTCTGTAAGTCCGTTGATTATCGGAATACTGCCGTATTCTGCAAGAGCCTCAACCTCGCTCTGCTCAAATGTACGGATCATAATACCGCTGAGATAACGGGAAAGAACGCGCGCTGTATCCTGTACAGGCTCGCCTCTGCCAATCTGTAAATCGTTGGAGGAGAGGAACAGGGGATATCCGCCAAGCTGATACATACCTGTTTCAAATGAAACTCTTGTACGTGTAGAAGCCTTCTGAAAAATCATACCAAGAGTTTTACCTTTGAGATGTGGGTGGGGAATACCGTGGTTCAGCTCGTATTTAAGCTGATCGGCAAGGTCGAGGATCTCTGTGATTTCCTCTGTTGTAAGGTCAAGCATTTTAAGCAGATGTTTCATATGTATCTATCCTTTCAAAAATATGTACGGCGGTATATGCTGTATACCGTCTTTATGAGCTTAATTCCTTGTTGATCTCACCAAATGTAAGATCTACTGCAAGGGCGAAAAGGGGAACGTAATCGTCAAACATACTATCCTCAATTTCAAGATCATACTGAAGCTCCTGATTAACTGTGCTGTTGGTCTTTATATAGCCTACCTTTACTCCGTCTTTCAGAAGCTCAAAGTTACGGTGATCCTTGCTGGCAATGTCATATTTTATGATGTTGCCGTTAATATCCTTGCCCTCAACGTTAATTGTGGGATCAAGGAAAAGGGATTTGCAGTTAAGCTGCATTATAGAAACGTCATTATGACTAACTATGAAAACAGGTTTGCGCTCCGTCATAATCTGCGTAAGCGAATAAAGCAAATAATTGCTCGGATCAATAAGAACATAGCGTCCTGCTCCGAAACCTTTTTTCTTTATTGTATATATCTGACGCTGATGTGTTTTATCCTGAACAATATATTTATTGTTCTTGTAAGAAATCATAAGCTCCATAGATCATGCCTCCAATATATCAATAAGTATATCTATTCCTCTTTCAAGCTCATCGCTGTCAATGTTAAGAGGCGGAAGAAGTCTGACCTTTTCTTTTGCAGTCAGTATGAGAAGCCCGTTTTCAAGAGCAGCCTTTACTACATCTGCTGCATTTTTTGTTTTTAATGTTATACCTATCATAAGTCCAAGTCCGCTTACGGCTTCAACTTCAGCACAGTCAGCAAGTCTTTTTCTTATGTATTCAGCCTTTGCGCATACCTCGTCAAGGAAGCCCTCGCCTGTTACCTTAGTGAAAACTACGTTTCCGCCTGCGCAGGCAATGGGATTTCCGCCGAAAGTAGAACCGTGTGTGCCGGGTACAAGAACCTCCATAGTCTTATCGCTGAAAAGACACGCACCCATTGGTATTCCGCCTGCAATACCCTTTGCAAGTGTTGTAATATCGGCTTTTCTGCCGTAATGCTCACCTGCAAGGAGCTTTCCTGTTCGTCCTACGCCTGTCTGTACTTCATCAGCAATAACGAGAATATCGCGCTGTCCGCATATCTCATAAACAGCGTCAACAAAACTCTTGTCCAGCGCAACTACGCCGCCCTCGCCCTGAACATATTCAAGCATAACAGCGCATACTGTATCATCTATCTTAGCTTTGAGGTCGTCGATATTATTTGCCTCAGCGTGGACAAATCCCTCTAAAAACGGGAAAAAGTAGTTATGGAAAACGTCCTGTCCTGTAGCGGAAAGGGTAGCCATTGTACGTCCGTGGAATGAATTTACAAGGGTGATTATAGTATGTCTGCCCTTGCCGTATTTGTCAAAGCTGTATTTTCTTGCAGTTTTGATAGCACATTCATTAGCCTCAGCGCCGCTGTTGCAGAAAAATACTCTTTTATAGCCTGTGGACTGGCAGAGAAGCTCCGCAAAATCGCCCTGAACAGCTGTATAGTAATAGTTGGAGCTGTGCTGGAGAGTTCTTACCTGACGGCATACAGCCTCTGCCCAGTCATCATCGCAGAAGCCGAGGGAATTTGTACCGATACCGCTGCCGAAGTCGATATACTCCTTGTTGTTTTCATCAATGCAGGTTCTTTTTGCGCCTGCTGCCATAACCAGCGGATATCGCCCGTATGATTTTACCACATTGGAATTAAACTTATTTATTGTATCCATTTTACAGAATCATCCTCCTAAAAAAATAGAAACACTTATTTCATTCTAATCTATTTTAATCGTAATATAATTATAACTCCAAACACACAATAAAATCAATATTTAAGTCATTGTTTTTTGTAAATTTTTATTATATAGATTATATATTTTTACAGTCAACCCTTTAGGGTTAGCAACGCTTGCATTGCAGCTATTAGCTTATAGGGCGGTGGAATTTGTTTCT
>JAGAMB010000017.1 GCA_017624895.1 Ruminococcus sp.
AAATATGCTGATACTAAAATCTGCTAACTACGAAGATATTGAGAAAGAATGGCTCTTTCAACGCGATATTCCTGTAGATGAGAATGGTTTCCTCAACGACTATCACGGTATAAGCCGTGAAGATTTTGATACTGTTCTTGAAACGATAATAGCACAGTCAAAAGGTGAAAAGCTCCCAGAAGGATACGTTCCGCAGACAATATACTATCTCTGGGATGATGATAATATCGTTGGCATATTTCACTTCCGCCATTATCTGTGTCAATCGCTTATTGAGGGCTCAGGGCACGTTGGCTACTACATAGCTCCTGAATATCGTGGAAAAGGATATGCTTCTCAGGGACTTAAGCTCCTAATTAATGAAATAAGAGATGATGTTCAGGAAGATGAAATATATCTGCGAGTTAACAGGGATAATCCCGCTTCACTCAAAGTTATGCTGAATAATGGCGGATATATCCATCATCAAGATGATACGAAGTATTATGTCAGAATCAAAAGATAGGCTGATAATGCATTTCTATAGAACAGGAGAAACTAATGAAACAATACATCGTTGACGCTTTCACGGACAAAATATTTTCAGGAAATCCTGCTGCTGTATGCGTTATGAACTCGTTTCCAAGCGATGATATAATGCAGAGTATCGCCGCTGAGAATATAACACTCGGTCGTGTTGACAATCTCCTGTACGTTACAGGAATGGAACTTGACAAGCTCATGCCGATAGGATTCTATAATTGTGAAAACAGACACCTCCACAATCTTCAAATCTGATAGAGCTGAATATTTTATGCAACCTCATCGGGTATATTGTTACTCATTTCCCCTGAGTCTTTCCACAATTGACTTTTTTATAAGAGTTTTGTATGTTATTACAGGAATAATTATTCCTATTATCGCCAATACAGGAATTGCCACAATAAGCGGAAGAATTGTAAAGCTATAATCACAGAACCAGAATATTTCTTCGATCAGCTTACCAAGGGGAATAGTAATCAGGTTGAGTATCAGCGCTGTAATTGCTGAACCTCCGATATAGATTATACCTTCCCATACAAGCATTAAGCAAAGCTGTCTGCCTGTCATGCCCATTGCCTGAAGGGCGGCAATTTCCCTCTGACGGGAATTAATACTTGTAATCATTGTGTTGATGAAGTTCAGCACACCGATAAGACCAACAATAATGCTGAGTGCCGCACCAAGAATTACAAACATTCTCTTGAATGACTCGAATGAAGCCTCCTCTATCGCACGGCTTGTGTAGCTGAGAGTGCTGCTTTTCGTGTAATCAGCAAGGAATTTCTCCATTTCAGGCTCTGTCTCCTCAGTTGTATCAAAGGCAATGTAAAGCGGCTTGCAGTATTCGGATTGTGCAAACAAATCCTCGCTGCTTGTAATGAACAATGGTGTATCAATTGAGAAACGATAGCCGAATGTGTACGGCACTTCAATGACAGCCGCTATTTCATATTCAACCTTGTGTGTTTCCTCATTTATTTCAATGAACTCATATTTATTGAGTGGTATGCTTTCAAAATCTGTATAAGTTGTGCCTGTCTGTGTATTTACGTATTCCAGTTTATCAGTATAGAGGAAGGTGATTTTATCCCCAAGCTTGATATGATCATTCTTATTCACGGCTATATAGCCATTTTCTGAAAGCTTTGCCAAATCTCCCTCGTAAACCTTCAGCTTTGAAAGGGCTGTATCCTCCACGCCAAGGAGTTGAACGCTCTGTGCAATAGTACCATCAGCCTCTAAGTTGCGTGAAATATAGCTGTCGATATATTCTTCTTCCTCCTCATATTCTGTAAGTATTTCACGGACAGCTTTCTCGCTGAAATACGCTTGCGGATAATAACCCGATGGTATTGCGTAGGTAACAAAGCTATCGGTTACGCCGTCCATATACCTTAGAAATTCATTATCTTCAAGTGAGATTGCGTTTTCCTTGTTCCATCTGTATGCAAAATACTTTGAATCTGCAACAAGAAAATCCGCCTGAATTTGATCAGAAAGATATTTTTCCATATTGAAGCTGTTTGCAAGAATAAATGTAAGAGTAAAGGTTACTATTGAAAGAGCAAGTGATACAACCACAAGAACTGTCTTGCCCTTGCTGCCTGTAAGTCTTGCGGCAGCCATACCGAAAAGGGACACGCCTTTTTTGCCATTTCTGCTGCTGAAACCCGAAGCCTGCTCTGTGTATCTAAGCGCCTCAACAGGTGATACCTTGCCTGCTGTCTTTGCAGGACGGAAACAGGAAATCATAACCGTTATCCAGGCAAATAATGCTGAAAAAACAAATATCCACGGACTTATCGAAGCTGACGAATTGTAAATGTTAAGCTCTGACATTACCACAGGGCAAAGCACACTTCCCGTTATCCATCCAACAAGAAGTCCGATAGGAATACCGATTGCTGAAAGAATAAGCGCCTGCGTCTGAACTATACTTTTAATCTGCGTCTGTGTTGTGCCGATAGTTTTAAGCATACCGTAATGACGGATATCGTTGGCAACGGAAATTCTGAAAATGTTGTAGATTATAAGATAGCCTGTAAAAATAATGAAAATCAGGATTACAGCAATTGTTGCAACACTTCCGAAATCAAGGCTTTCGGTAATATTTTCACCCATATAACCCCAGTTTACGCCGATATCAATTGGATTTTCATCATTAAAGCCGTGTCGTTCAAGGATTTCAACCATCTGCCCCTCAATATTGTAATCACTTTTCAGCATAACACCAAGTCCGTATTTTCCTATATAATCATTATAGAACTGCACGTTATACTTTGTGAAAAGCTCCTCAAGTCTGCTTTCGGGAATAAGTACGTGACTTGCAGGTGCAGCTTCGTCATACTCCCACCAACCGCTTAAAATGAAATCCTCTGTAACAATAATTCCGTCCAGATCTATTTCAAGCGTAAAGCTTTTTCCGATTTTGGGTTCAATTCCAAGGCAGTCAAGCACCCTTGTATCAACAGTTGCTTCGTTGGTATTTTCCTTTGGAAGTGTACCATTATCGGGAATGCAATACCCCCATTTCGCATAATTTTTGTCCATATAGCTGACTTCGGCATATTCCTTGTCAAAGTATTCCCCTGTTGTAACTCCTGCAACCCTGCGCAGACCGTATTCAACTATATCCTCATCAGTACGCAGTTCGTCGTATTGCTCCTTTGTAAGACGTTTGAACTCAGCATGGGAGTAAGTACCTACCTGTCTGAAATTTGACTCCTCAAAGCCCTTCGCTATTGTCATAAGTATTGTGAACAGCGACGTGAAAAGTATTGTAGTAAGTGCAATTGCAATCACCGAAACAATGCATCTTGTTTTTGCGGAAAGCAGATTTCTTATACTCAGACGGTGAACGCATTTTTGATTGTTTATTTTCACAACAGTCACCCCTTATTTTCCCGAAACGATTTTTCCGTCTTCAATGCGGATAATTCTGTCAGCCATTTGTGCAATTTCTTCATTGTGTGTAATCATCACAATTGTCTGTGCAAAGCGTTCGCTTGTTATTTTCAGCAATCCCATAACGTCCTGGGATGTTTTGCTGTCAAGATTTCCCGTAGGCTCATCTGCAAGAATTATGGCAGGCTTTGCCGCAAGCGCTCTTGCAATGGCAACTCTTTGCTGCTGACCGCCCGAAAGATTGTTCGGCAGATTGCCGAGCTTTTCGGTAAGACCGAGAGTTTCAATTATTGAGTCAATATATTTACTATCAGGTTCTCTGCCGTCAAGCTGAATCGGAAGTACAATATTTTCATAAACATTAAGCGAGGGAACAAGGTTGTAATTCTGGAATACAAAACCGATTTTTCGCCTTCTGAAAATTGTAAGCTCCTCATCACCGAGAGAGAAAATATCCTTTCCGTCAACAAACACATCACCGCTGTCAGGGCGGTCAAGACCTCCAAGCATATGAAGAAGTGTGGATTTGCCGCTTCCTGATGTTCCCACAACGGAAACAAATTCGCCCTGTTCCACTTCAAGGATTACACCGTCAAGAGCGTGTACCTCGTTTTCACCGCTGCCGTAGAATTTTTTTAAATTATAAGTTTCAAGTATTGCCATAAAATTCACTCCTATGCAAATAAAAATCTGTATCATAGATCTCTCTACAATACAGATTATACACAATAATTCTTTCTACATTATTTCAACACCAAAATAAATTCTTACAGTTTTGAAAGAAATACCGAAAATGTTGAACCTTTTCCAATTTCTGACGTAACCTTTATATAACCTTTTTCCGCTGAAATAATCTGCCTTGCAATATACAGACCGATACCGACGCCTTCCTCCGATATGGTATTTTCAGAACGATAAAAACGCGAAAAAATCTGTGTCATTTCTTCTTCGGGAATACCTCGTCCCGTGTCGGAAATTTCAATACACAGGAACATTTCGTATTCTTTGACAGATATTTTCACACTCCCATTGTCGGTGTATTTAAGAGCATTGTCCACAATATTCCAGATAGCCTCGTTTGTCCATTTTTCATCAAATACAGCCTTTTCATCATAGCACTCCAGCGTCAGCTCCAGTCCCTTTTCAGCAGCCTTTGCCTGCGCCTGAACAATAATATTCCTAAGCATAGGTGCAACCGCCGTTTCCTTTGGTGAAAGTGCAATAATTCCCGTTTCCAGCCTTGAAAGCTTTACAAGTGACGTAATCAGAAATGAAAGCTTCTCTGACTGGGAATAAATGCGATTGGCATAATCCTTTTCCACATTGGAAAGGTCACATTCCGCCAATAGCTCTGAGTAAAGCATAATGTTTGACACAGGGGTTTTAGTCTGATGAGAAATATCCGCGATGAGAGTTTTGATTTTGGATTTTTCATCAGCAGTTTTTCTTGCAGAAATTTCCGACAAGGAAAGATATTTCCACATTTTATTTTCAATATATGAAAGCTGTGATTCGTCAAAACGGCTTTCTGTAAAGCTTCCGTCAATGGCTTTGTCAAGCATTTCATCCAGCTTTTTTATCTGTCGATTCATTTTGATTTTGGAATAAATCGCATACGCAGCTGCAAGAACCGCAGCAGCAATCAGAAAAAAGTGCAGCAGATCGTATTCTTTAATCAGCAATACCTCAGTCCTCATTGTTCTTTACCCACATATAACCTATTCCGTAAATCGTTTTAATGCTGTTCTTAGCATTAAGCTTGTCACGCAGACGCTTGATTGTGACGGAAAGCGCATTTTCATCAACGTATTCCGCACCATCCGTCCAGATTCTGTCAACAAGCTTATCACGGGAAAGAGTTATTCCTGCATTGTCAGTAAGAATACGCAGAAGCTTTTGCTCAGTTTTGCTTAATTCAACCATAACACCGTCAACGGTAAATTCCATTCGCTCAAAATCAAAGATATACTTATCAGATACAAAACGCTGTGCAGTTTTCCTGTAAGCTGCCTTGCGAAGCTGTGTGTTCACTCTTGCCCGCAGCACCGCAAGGCTGAAAGGCTTAGTTATGTAATCATCAGCACCAGACTCAAGCCCTGCTACAATATCAGATTCAAGATCATTTGCCGTCAGCATAATTACCGGAATACCATATTCGTTTTTTACATATGGAAGAAAATCAAAGCCGTTTCCGTCAGGAAGATTCACATCAAGAATGATAAGTGCGACATCTCTGTTTGAAAGACATTGTTTTGCCGTATGCAGATTTTCTGCGGCAATAGTTTCGGTTTCATCGCATTTAATGGCACGGCACAAACCTGCTGAAAGAGTTCTGTCATCCTCCACTATAAGTATTTTTTTCATACAGCATCTTACTCCTTGTTGTATTGTTTTATTTGTTCAAATCTGCAATTTTTATACCGATCACTAATACCAATCCCTGAATATACCGTATTTTGTCATTTGATTAATCTGCTGATTTTTCAAGGATCTGTATTATTCAGGCAATACCGTACAAAGTTATCAGGTGGTTTTGTGCGGTATTGTATTTATTATATCACAACTGCCATAAAAAATCAAGCTCAACAAGACGTTATGCAAGACGTATAATACGCATCCGCCCACATGATATAATGTAAAGCAGCCATTTGTATGGACAGGTTGTATCGCGTCCGTTACAAAAAATGCCTTATCCACACGCAAAAACCTCCCCCTTCTTTTGAAGGGGGAGGTTTATTGTTTCAGTCAGAGGATTTCAAGGAATTACTCCTCGTCATCTCTTTTTCTTCTGAGAACGAATGCGGCTGTAACAGCCATAGCCAGAACGAGTACAGGAGCTGCTGTTCCTGCATCACCTGTCTTAGGCGCGTCACTGCTCTTAGCGGTTGTCTTTTTAGCTGTTGTCTTCTTTTCTGTTGTTTTCTTTGTTGTTGTGGATTTTTCTGTTGTTGTAGTTTCTGTTGATGTTGTAGTTGTTTCTGTTGTTGATGCTTCTGTAGCCGTTGTTGTTGTAGTTGTATTAGTAGTTGTTGTTGTAGCAGTTGTTGTAACTATCATTTCATCAATCATTGTAACTGATGTGCTTGTTACGCCAACTTCTCCGCTGAGCTTACCGTTTTCGATTGTGAATGTAATGTCCGTTGCTACCTCATAACCATTAGGAGCTGCAATCTCGTGAAGTACATATGTACCGTCCGGGAGATTTCTTACGAGTGTAGGAGCTGTTCCTGAGAGCCATGTAAGTGCATCGCCGTCTGATACGAACTTCGCACCTTCGCCGAATGTTACTCCGCTTTCTGTGAACTTAACCTTATTTCCCTCAAAGTCAATACCTGTAAGAGTAAGTGTTGCTCCTGCGATCTCCTTGCTGAATACATCCTGCTTGCTGATATATACATCAGTCGCTGTCATATTATCCATCATTGTTACAGAGTCGCTTTCTACTCCTGCTTCTCCTTCAAGCTTGCCGTCCTTGATTGTGAATGTGATGTCTGTTGCCACTTCATATCCGTCCGGTGCTGCTGCCTCGTGAAGTACATATGTACCGTCGGGAAGTGACTTGACGATTGATGCTGTTGTTCCTGATACCCATGTAAGTGCTGCGCCGTCTGATACAAACTTCGCGCCGCTTCCGAGTACCAGAGCATCGCCTGTAAATTCTACCTTGTTTCCTGCGAAATCTGTTCCTGTAAGTGTAAGTGTTGCGCCTGCAATTTCCTTACCGTAAACATTCTGCTTGCTGATTTCTACATCAGTCTTTATCATATCGTCTACCATTGTTACGGAATTGCTTTCTACGCCTACCTCTCCGCTTACTACACCATTTTCAATTGTGAATGTGATGTCTGTTGTTGTGAGATATCCGCTTGGAGCTGCCTCCTCATGAAGTACATATGTACCGTCAGGGAGATTTCTGATATTTGTGCCTGTTGTGCCTGACATCCATGTAAGCTGTCTGCCGTCAGATACAAGCTCTGCTCCTGTGCCGAATGTAACATCTGCGCTGTTGAACTCAACCTTTCTGCCTGTGAAGTCAACACCTGTAAGTGTCAGCTTTGCACCTGCAATTTCCTGGCTGAATACATTTTGCTTGCTGATTGTTACATCTGTCTTGATCATATCGTCCATCATTGTGACGCTTGTGCTGTCAACTCCTGTTTCTCCGCTGAGTACACCGTTTTCAACAGTAAATGTAATATCTGTTGTTACCTCATAGCCGCTTGGAGCTGCTACTTCGTGGAGTACATATGTACCATCAGGAAGATTCTTAACATATGTTGGTGTTGATCCGCTGAGCCATGTAAGCTCTGTGCTGTCATCTGATGTGATAAGCTCTGCATTCTGTCCGGGTATTACGTTTTCAAGTGCGAATACGATATCATTTCCGTCAGAATCTGTACCTGTGAGCGTAAGCTCTGCACCTACGATTTCCTCACCAAATACATTCTGCTTGCTGATTTCTGCCTCGCCGAGTTTTGCAGCTACCATTACAACTGTTTCGTCAAGACCGCCGATCAGCTTGCCATTAGAAATTGTGAAGTGAATATCCTTTGAAGGCTCATATCCATCAGGTGAAACTGCCTCGTGGAGAACGTATTCACCGTCAGGGAGATTTTTGATAAATGTGGGGCCGTTGCCTGATACCCATTTAAGCTTTGTGCCGTCGCCTATGAAGTCAGAGTTGTCATCAAATACAACATTCTGCTTATTGAACTTTACAGGCTCGCCATTTTCATCTGTACCGCTAAGCTCCAGAACTGCATCAGATACCTGAGTGCCGTTTGTATCTACCTTATTGATATATACACTTCCCAGAACTGTGGTTGTGGTTGTTGTTGTTGTGGTTGGGGTAGTTGTTGTGGTTGTAGTTGTGGTTGTTGTGGTGTAACCACCACTTTCTGCATTTTCAAAATTCAAAACTTCCGGACTTACCCAAACAGAGATAGTCAAAGCCCCCTGTGTAATAATGCTAAAAGCGTCGTGGTCAGAAATTTCAAGATAACTTTCATTC
>JAGAMB010000018.1 GCA_017624895.1 Ruminococcus sp.
CGGGTATCTTCGATTCCTTCAAGTATTTCTTCCAGACTCAGCTTTTTCATGGTATTGGCTCCTTTTTTATTTTATTATACCATATTTTTAGCCTTTTGTCTTCTTTTTGTTCATAATTTTTTTACTCGTTGAAATACCGTGACACAATATCGGAAATCTCTTGACTTATACTAAAACTTTCTGTATAATAAAGATAGGGAGGGATTTCCCGAAAATATACCGAAATGGTGAGATTTATGTTAAAAAGAAAATTCAGAAGCATTGCCGCCTTGACAAGTGCAGTTCTTTTTGTAAATGCAGGAATATGCACTTTCACAGCTTCAGCAGATAGCTCAGAATCATATATTATCACTTCTGACGAAGGGGCTGGGATATTTGTCAACGTTGAAGATACACCTAACACAATCGTCGATGAATTATTGTCTAATGGGGAATACACATTGATTTTTCCATCAGATTTGGATAAATCATTTGAAAATGCAAATATTATCACACCACCTTCACCATCTTCAGATATAACAGTTTTACGTCCAAATCCAGATGGTTATGCAATTCTTTTTAACAAAGCACCCACAAAATCCGTATATCATATTGGTGAAGAACTTGATATAACAGGAGCACAGATTTATTACTGTTATGACAATAACGAATTAGCGGACAGTATTTTCTATGCAAGCCTTGATTCATGCCTTGAAAATGGTATGATGTCCCTTGATACATCTGAATTTGACAACACAAAGGCTGGCACATACACAATTTATGTTCACTACGGCACAGCTAAAGCTTCATTTGAGGTAACAGTTCTCGGAGATGCCGCTAAGCTTCCTAATGGCGATGCAAACGGCGACGGCGATTTCACAATTGCTGATATGGTAATTGTACAGAAACACATCATGGGAAAAAAGACAGCTATACTCTCCGACTGGAAAGCAGCCGACCTGTACGTTGACGGAAAAATTGACGTTTATGACTTTATTGTAATGAGAGAGAATTTCGTTAAGAATATTAAATAATACTCACTCTGCGGTACCGTGTAAAAGCGGTACCGCTTTTTATTTTTTTCTTGACAGCATTATACAAATATGGTAAAATTATAGTGAACGTCAAAAGATTTTGTAGTTTGCTATAATATGCAATAACTTTTAAGGAGTATGCTATGAATATTATTCTCGCTTCGGCATCTCCAAGGCGGCGTGAGCTTTTGAGCGTTATAACCTCTGATTTCACCGCTGTTTCCATTGATGCCGATGAAACTCTCCCCGAAAATATCGAGGCCCTGACAGCTTCGGAATATCTTGCAGAGGTCAAAGCCTCCGCCGCTGCCGAAAAATTCCCCGATGATATCGTTATCGGCTGTGATACTACCGTTATATGCGGTGAAAAAATACTCGGCAAGCCCAGAGATAAAAACGAATGTCGGCAGTTTATGAATATGCTTTCGGGATGTACTCATCAGGTGGCTACAGGCTGCTGCATAATTTCAAAGGATAAAAAAACATCCTTCACCGAAATAACTGACGTTACCTTCCGCAAGCTTACGGACGAGGAAATTGAAGAATATATTTCCACAGACGAGCCGTATGATAAGGCAGGTGGCTACGGTATACAGGGGAAAGCCTCTCTGCTTATCGAGAAAATAAACGGCGATTATTTCAATGTGGTGGGACTTCCCGTATCACGACTTAATCAGGTATTAAAGTTTTATACAAGGAGTAAATAAATATGAAACAGACAGCATTTCACAACGGCAATATCCTCATTCCAAATTCTACTGTGGATATGGAAAAATGGGCAGTTATCGCCTGTGACCAGTACACCAGCGAGCCTGAATACTGGGACAAGGTAAAGGCTGAAACAGAGGGTGCGCCCTCATCTCTCAACCTTATTCTCCCTGAGCTTTATCTTGAAGAAAACGACGTAGAACAGCGTATTAACGCTATCCACAGCACTATGGACAGCTATCTTGAAAAGGGAATTTTTACCGAGTACAAGAACGCTATGGTATACGTTGAGCGTGTGCAGAGCAACGGCATCGTCCGCAAGGGACTCATCGGAACTATCGACCTTGAGGAATACGATTTCTCAAAGGGCAGCTCCTCTGAGGTTCGTGCTACAGAAGCTACAGTTATTGAGCGTATTCCTCCACGTATAAAGGTACGTCAGGGCGCAGCTCTTGAACTCCCCCACATTATGATACTCATTGACGATCCCGATGAAACTGTAATTGAGGCTGTTGACAAAAACTCTATGACAGAGCTTTATAATTCACAGCTTATGCTCGGCGGCGGAAGTATCAGCGGATATCTCGTTAACGAGGCTGCTCAGGGAAAAATTAACGAAGCCCTCGCTGCTCTTGGCGATGCTGACACATTCAACAAGAAATACGATCTCACAGACTCCCCTGTTCTCCTCTACGCTATGGGCGACGGAAACCACTCCCTCGCTACTGCAAAAGAGTTTTATGAGCAGCTGAAAAAGGCTAATCCTGATAAGGATATGTCAAATCACCCTGCACGTTATGCTCTTGCTGAAATCGTTAATCTCCACAGCGACGCGCTTAAATTCGAGGCTATTTACCGCCTTGTATACGATGTTGACTGCGATAAGCTCATTGCCGGTCTGACTGATGCCCTTGCACTTTCTGACGCACCTGCTAAACAGTGGGTTGAAGTTGTATGCAGCGGCAAGGCACAGAAGCTTTATATCCACAACACAACTTCAAATCTGTCTGTTGGTTCTCTCCAGAATTACCTTGACGGATATATAAAGGAAAACGGCGGAAAAATTGACTACATTCACGGTATCGAAAACGTTAAGGCACTTGCTGAAAAGCACAACGGTATCGCATTCATCCTCCCTGATATGGATAAGGCACAGCTTTTCCCCACAGTTATCAAGGACGGCGCTCTGCCCAGAAAGACATTCTCTATGGGACACGCTGACGATAAGCGTTTCTACATCGAGGCAAGAAAGATCAGCGAATAATACGAAAAATGGCGGTATGCTTAATTGAAATGCTCCCCTTTTGTTAGACAATGTGGTATAATAGAAATATACCCAAAAGAAGTCTAACGAAAGGGGGCATTTTTATGCCTAAAGGGAAACCAAACAAGAGATATACACCTGAATTCAAGATCATGGTCGTGGA
>JAGAMB010000019.1 GCA_017624895.1 Ruminococcus sp.
ACTGAAACTCGATGCAATGTCACCTGTTGACTACCGTCTCGCCAAAGCTGCATAACGCAACAAAGCGACCAAGCTTGCCGCTTAGTCGCTTTGCATAAATTTTCTTTTAAATCTTTGTCTAACTTTTTGGGGTCAATTCACAAGTTCCGCCCCGAAATTATTTACTTTGTATCAGGCTCAAGAACGGCATAATTTCCGTCTGCACGCTTGTACACTACATTGATTGCCCCTGTCTTTGCATTAAGGAACATAAAGAATGTATGGCTAAGAAGATTCATCTGAAGAATAGCCTCCTCAACGTCCATAGGACGAAGCTCAAACTTCTTCTCCTTGATAACTGTGTACTCAGGCACCTCCTCAACAGGCTCTGCAAATGCCTCCTTGAAAGCTGTATCCTTCAGCTTCTTTTCAAGCTTTGTCTTATTCTTGCGGATCTGTCTGATGATCTTATCAATTGCATCATCAAGTGCGTCGTTCTTATCAACTGCTGTACGCTCAGCACGATAGATAACGCTGTTATATCTTACTGTAAGCTCCACAACAATCTGATTCTTTACCTCCGAAAGAACGATCTTTGCGTCTGCTTCATCTCCGAAAAATTTGCTGAGCTTTGAATCAAGTTTTGCTTCTGCGTATTCGGTGAAATTCTGCGGAATCTGCATTTTCTTTGCTGTAATAGTTGTTTTCATATATTGTAATCCTCCTTAATAGCTGCTCCACCGGCTTCATAAATTAATTCAAGAATTGCTTGGCGGAGCAATAGTCCCCTTTGTACATTGTACAACAGGATATGGAATAACCTTTCCACAGTTATATTATACCATAAAGAAATCATATTTACAATACTATTTTGTTAACTTTGTATAATTTGTATAAACCCAGAGGCAATATTTGTTAAATCTGACGTTTTTCAAAATGTTGCACCACCAATTATACCTTGCCAAAAAGACAAGAGCAGAAAGGAAATTTATCAAGGAAGAAAAATGCAGGAATGCTTTCGCATTTCAAGTTTTTCTGACGCAGAAAAATTTTCTTTATGCCGAGTATTTGATGGCAAGGTTTGGTTTGTGGAGCAATATCATCTTGACAAGCTGTTCAGCATTGTTGTTACGATATTTTCAGCCACAGCAGGGGTGCTGTACTTATTTTCAAGGACTACACAGAAAGCTATGGGGAAATCCTTGTCATCGACAAATCCCACGAGAAGCGCATTTTCCTCAGCACCATGCTTGACCTGCGCTGTACCACTCTTTACAGCAACTTTATAGCCGGGAATTGAATACTCATAGTGATTTGCACCATTAGTCAGAAGTATCTGCTTTACAGATGCCGCCGTTTCCTTGCTGAAAAGCTGCTCGCTGTAATCTGTATCAGCTGTTTCTGTGATATTGCCCTCTACATCAGTCACCTTTTCAATAAGGTAAGGCATTGTCATCTTTCCTGTACCGTTTGCAATAGCACTCTGCCACATCATAAGCTGCACAGGACTTACAAGAGTTTCTCCCTGTCCTATACAGCCCCATTGAGTTGCAAAATCCGATGTATCTGTGAGGGTTGTAGAAGCCTTAAAGCACTGTATACCGTCAATATCAATATACTCCTGCTCCTGTGCTTCATCTTCCTCCTCATTTTCATCCTCATCTTTGTTTTCGCCATTGCTTACTTTATAGCCAAGCCGTGTATAGACCTCGTTTATGCTTTCAAGCGGCATATCGCCATCCTCCACAAGCTGCGCAAAGAATGGATTACAGCTGTTTTCCACCGCCTGCTGTATATTTTGCGTACCATGTCCCCATTGGTTATGACAGTCGATTTTTCCACCTGTACCATTCATATAATATCCGCTGCAGCTGTAGCTTTTGGCAAAAAGCTCCTCCTGTCCGAGAATTTCCATTGCCGTTATAACTGTAGAAACCTTTTGCGTCGAACCCGGAACTGTACCATACATTGCCTTTGACATAAGTGTTCCCGATTTCATATTTTCTATACCGCCATAGCCGCTGCGAGGATCAATATTGGGCAGACTTGTGCAGACAAGAAGCTCTCCTGTTTTATAGTTATAGGCAACAGCACATCCGTCAGCTCCCATAAATGCATCATATGCCGCACGGTTTGCTGTGTGGTCAAGGGTGGTATATATAGCCGCTTTTCCGTCCTTGTTGTTAATTCCGCTGTTAAAGCTGTAATTGCTGAGTTTATCTATATTCTGAGCAACAAGGGTATTTTCCATTTGTCCCTTATCATCACCGATGAGATTTCCCACATCAATAAGATAATTATCAGGTTTATCAATCTTCTTTGTACCGTCAAAAAGCACATCTTTATTTCTATCGTATACTCTGCCAAGACGATAATTGTCAGAATGGGTTATGTAAAAAGGGGCGTCCTTATATATTCTTGCTGTGAGGATTCCCAGACCTGCAATAAACAGAAGAAGAAATATCGTCATTACAAGCTGACATCTTTTTATGCTTTTCATACAGCCCTCCTTTTCTGCTGCTTATGCTTATCCTTCTTTTTTGAAGGGCTTACAAAAACAGGCGATTGTGCCGCAACTATCATACCTATCATAAGTCCGCTTGTTACCATTGAGCTTCCGCCTGCCGAAATAAATGGCAGGGTAACTCCCGTAAATGGTATCATATTGCAGGAGCCGAATATATTCAGCGCCATCTGCATCGTGAATGCGGCACATACTCCTGCGCACATTGTTCCGTGATAGTAGGAACGAGGTGGGTTTACCAGAGGCATAGCCACAATAAGCACAAGCATAAGCACAGTCATCAGCGCATAGAGCAGCCCCCATTCCTCGCTGATTGTAGCAAATACAATATCGCTTTCATAAGCGAAAACCTCATGGAGGAAGCCTTTTCCCGGACCTTTTCCGAACCAGCCGCCTTCTGCAATAGATATAAGCGCTTTTGTCTGCTGATAGCCATCTTCATCAGGATTGCTCCATATATCAGCAAAAAGTCGTGCCTTAACATATGCAGGAGCAAGGATTATCGCTATAATTGCCGCAACCGCCACAACTGAACCTGCAATAATAAGGGTTTTCTTTGAAAATTTCGCCTTCGGATAGCATATTCTCATAAAGAAACATGAGGCATATATTGCCGCAAAGGTGGGTATACTTCCCAAATCGCGGCACCACCACTGAAAAAGTATTACAACAGCTGTTATGCCGAAGATAATAAGGTTATCATATACCACATTGAAGCCCATGACCTTGTGTCTGTTCTGCTGCTCCGCTATAGAGGTAGCACAGGCAAGAACAAGGAGAGGCTTGATGAACTCCGATGGCTGGATCGACATAAATCCAAGATCAATCCACATACTTCTGCTGCCTGTAAAGAGCAGTATCACCACTAAAAGTACGCCGATGCCTGCCCATATGAATTTCTTTTTCGTCTGTATCCAGCGGTGATTCCGGCATACTGCACAGCCTATACGACAGGATACAAGGGCTGCTATGATTGTTATGAAATGCTTTACATCAAAATGAACTCCGCCGAAGCAGGACTGAAATATCATACTCATATTAAGAATGAGAAGCAGCATAAAATCAACAGCATATGTCCTCTGCTTAAAAAACGGCATAGCTATGAAGTATACAGCATCAAGCAGGATAACAGCCGCGCCGAGGGTTATTATATCATTTACGCTGTCATATTTTCCGTTGGTGTATATATTCAGCAGCATTGAGCCGTGAACGACAGTTACGAAAATACAGGACAGCAGATAGGATAATACTCCACTCATTTGTCGCTCCTCCTTTTTCTGAAAATAAGATGTCGGTTTCCGAGGCTGATCACATCTCCCTCGTACAAGCGGACGTGCCGCACAGGTTCCCCGTTGACTAATACTCCCGATTTTGAACCGATATCTGTTATCATCCACTTGCCGTCGGTAACGTTGAGCATTGCATGATATCTTGATACTGACATATCCTGTATACGTATATCAGCCGAGGCGTGTCTGCCTATGAGTATCTCGTCACATTCAAGAGAATAAATGTGATTTCCTTCAACAAGCTCCATATCATTCGAAAGTCTGCCCCAGACCTTGGCTCCCGACCTTTTTTCTATATACGAGGCAAGAATAAGTATAATCGCGCATATATCAAGCAAAGCAGCAGCGCATATTGAAACTTCCATAAAAACAACTCCTTTTGTAATCATGATATAATAATGTAATTGAAATTATCGAAAAACCTGAATTTAGTCCGAAATTGCAGGCGGATAATATCCGCCCCTACACGGAAAAATGTAAAATAGCCAATCCGTAGGGGCTGATGCCCACATCGCCCCCTACACCATACTTTTTTATACGCTTAATCACATTATTAATGTGATTAATATTATATCACATATTCCACTTATTTTCAAGAGATGTACTTTTTTGTAATAATTCTTAATCTATATGTTATACAATTTATGCCATCAGATTTATCTGCTGTTGTTTTAGGAATTGGTATTACAGCTGAAAAAATCTTTCTTTAATATATTGCATTTTCCTGCATAATATGGTATAATAATTTTAATGATGCGTGTAATACCAATCCCTAAAATGTTAGTAGACAAAGATGATGAGCAGAAATGCTGTATGTCAAGGCGGACGACGAAAGCATACTGCCGTATGGTAAGGAGGACAACGATGACAGACAGTATTTATGCCATTAGATTTGTCTACTGTTGTTTTAGAGATTGGTATAAACATCAATAATTTTATTCGGAGGTATTTTTATGCTGACTGATATAGAAATCGCTCAGGGAGCGAAAATGAAAAAAATCGTTGAAATTGCTTCTTATCTCGGAATTTCCGAGGATAACCTCGAACCATACGGTCACTACAAAGCAAAGCTTTCCGAAAGTCTTTACTCCCAGACTGCTTTCCGTTCCGATGGCAAACTTATACTTGTTACTGCTATAAATCCCACACCCGCCGGCGAGGGCAAGACTACCGTCAGCGTAGGTCTTGCTGAGGCTATGGGCAAAATCGGCAAAAATGCCGTTCTTGCTCTCCGTGAACCCTCACTCGGCCCTGTTTTCGGCATCAAGGGCGGCGCTGCCGGCGGCGGCTATGCTCAGGTTGTTCCTATGGAGGATATAAACCTCCATTTCACAGGAGATATGCACGCTATTACCGCTGCAAACAACCTCCTCTGCGCTATGCTGGATAACCACATTCAGCAGGGAAATGAACTTCGTATTGACCAGCGCCGCGTACTTTTCAAGCGCTGCCTTGATATGAATGACCGTGCACTTCGCAATACCATTATCGGTCTTGGCGGAAAGGCAAACGGTATTCCCCGTGAGGACGGTTTCCAGATCACCGTTGCTTCTGAGGTTATGGCTATCCTATGCCTTGCAACTGATTTAGGCGACCTCAAAAAACGTCTCGGAAATATCCTTGTTGCTTATGACCTTGACGGCAAGCCTGTTTTTGCTGAACAGCTCGGCTGCACAGGAGCTATGACTGCTCTCCTCAAAGATGCTCTCAAACCAAATCTTGTACAGACGCTGGAAAATAATCCTGCATTTATCCACGGCGGTCCATTCGCAAATATCGCTCACGGCTGCAACTCTGTACGCGCCACAAAGCTTGCTCTTAAATTAGGTGATTACTGCATTACCGAGGCAGGCTTCGGCTCCGATCTCGGCGCTGAGAAATTCTTCGATATCAAGTGCCGCTATGCAGGTCTTAAACCCTCCTGCGTTGTTCTCGTTGCTACTATCCGCGCTCTGAAATACAACGGCGGTGTTCCAAAGACTGATCTTGTAAAGGA
The DNA here is from genome assembly GCA_017624895.1 of Ruminococcus sp. Taxonomy (GTDB): domain Bacteria; phylum Bacillota; class Clostridia; order Oscillospirales; family Ruminococcaceae; genus Ruminococcus. The sequence continues at coordinate 5,789 of JAGAMB010000019.1, forward strand.
AAATATGTGGGCGCTTGAAAAGGGTATTGTAAACTTACAGACACATATCGAGAATATGCACAAATTCCATGTTCCTGTTGTTGTAGCTATCAACCGCTTCCACACAGATACTGACGCTGAAGTTGAATTTGTACGCAATTTCTGCGCTGAAATGGGCGTTGAAGTATCTATGTGCGAGGTATTCGCAAAGGGCGGTGAAGGCGGTATTGACCTTGCAAATAAGGTATGCGAAACTATTGCTCTCACCGAAAACGACAGCGACGGCTTCCGTCCCATTTATCCCACAGAGCTTCCAATTAAGGAAAAAATTGAAATTCTTGCTAAGGAAATATATCGTGCAGACGGTGTAAACTTCACATCTCAGGCTGAAAAGGCTATCAAGGAGATCGAGAGTATCGGCTTCCGCGATTTGCCTGTGTGCGTTGCAAAGACTCAATATTCACTTTCAGATGATCCCACAATGTTGGGCAAGCCGAAGAATTTCAGAATTACTGTCCGCGATGCTAAGCTTTCCGCAGGCGCAGGCTTTGTTGTAATATACACAGGCGATATCCTCACAATGCCGGGACTTCCCAAAAAGCCTTCAGCTCTGAATATCGACTGCGACAATAACGGCAATATTTCGGGACTTTTCTGATATGATAAAAACTATTATAACCAACTCGCCCGAAGAAACAATAAAAGCTGCCGCTGAAATCGGCAGACTTCTCAAAGCAGGCGATATCATAGCGTATAAAGGCGATCTCGGCGCAGGCAAGACTACTTTCACAAGAGGTCTTGCCCTCGGACTTGGTCTGGGCGATGTTGTAACATCTCCTACCTTTTCATTGGTAAACGAGTATCACGGCGAAAAAATAAGCCTCTATCACTTTGATATGTACCGCATAGAAAGCGAATGGGATCTTGAGTCCTCAGGCTTTTATGATTACGACTTTTCAAACAATGTTGCCGCGGTGGAATGGTCGGAAAATATCGAAAAATATCTTTCGGGAAAAACTATAAATATTACTATCAATGCTCCTGATGAGCTTAAAAGAGAAATTACTTTAGAGGGAGATGAACGCTTTGCTTCTGCTTGGAATTGATACATCCGGTAAAGTTGCTTCCGCTGCCCTTTTTGATACGGACACCGAGGTAATTATCGGGGAAACAGCGCTGTATACGCAGAAAACCCATTCTCAGATAATTATGCCAATGGTGAAAGCTCTTATTGAACAGGCAGGAAAAACTGTTAAAGATATAAACCTTATAGCTGTGGCAAAAGGTCCGGGGAGCTACACGGGACTGCGTATAGGAATTGCGGGAGTAAAGGCAATGGGCTTTGCTCTGGATTGCAAATGCTGCGGAGTTTCAACTCTTGAAGCTCTCGCCTGTAACAATATTGCTTACAAGGGCGTTATATGTTCTATTATGAAAGCAAGGGCGGATTTAGTATATGCCGCCGTTTACAAAAGCGACTGCTACAGCCTTGAACCGATTATGGAAGAACAAATTCTCAGCTGTGACGAGCTCGCAGAATTTCTCGCTCTCAACGGCACAGAGGCTATGCTTTGCGGTGACGGGGCTGCGGATTTTTTCACTGCCTACCGTTCACCTATGTTTATTATCGCTCCTCCTCAGGGCAGGCTTCAGTCTGCCTGCGGTGTATGTCTGGGAGCGCTGTCAAAAGAATTTGTTTCCCCTGATCAACTGGAAGCCTCATATCTGCAAAAAGTTCAGGCTGAAAAAATATTGGAAACATCTAAAAAGGAGAGTAAAAAATGATTGCTATCGGATGCGACCACGCTGCTGTTGAAATGAAAAAGGAAATTATAAAGACTCTTTCCGAAAAAGGTTTTGAGTTCAAGGATATGGGTACTGACGGTGAACCCTGCGACTATCCAAATATGGCGGAGGCTGTATGCGGAGTTGTCACATCAGGCGAATGTGAAAGGGGTATTCTCCTCTGCGGTACAGGTATCGGTATGTCAATCGCCGCTAACAAGATAAAGGGAATACGTGCTGCGTTGTGTGCGGATTCTTTTTCAACAAAGTATACCCGTCTGCACAATGATTCAAATGTTATGTGTATGGGTGCAAGAACAACAGGTGTAGGACTTGCCTGTGAGCTTGCCGAGATTTTCCTTACAACCGGCTTTGAAGGCGGCAGACATCAGCGCAGAGTTGACCTTATTACTGCTCTTGAAAACAAGTAATCCGCTTGTTTGGAAGATATAAAGATTATTGGAGGTAAATAACAATGGCAAAAAAATCAAAGTATGAAAACGAGCTTGACAAAGCTTACCGCGATCTCAGGGATTACAACGACAGACGTGATAAGAACAGAAACGACCTGTTACAGTTCTTTGTAGGACTTCTTATGCTGGCGGCAGGTGTATTTATGATATTCCAGAATCTGAGTATCGAAAGCACATGGGGCTACGGCGGTTATTTATTCAGCTTCGGCGGATTCAATCTGCCAAACGGAACTGTATTTGTTCCCCTTTTCATAGGCATTGTAATGTTGTTCCTTATGGAAAGAAAAATCTTCGGCTGGATTTTCGTTGCTGTAGGAATTGTTATAATCCTTGCAGCGGTACTTATGAGCGTCCGTATGCACTGGATAAGAACAAATGCATATATGTTCGTGCTTATGTTCGGGCTCACCGCAGCAGGCGGCGGACTTGTTCTCAGACAATTATTCAAGAAATAACAATAAAGGGTATCGCCTCTGCGATACCCTTTATATTTATACCAATCCTTAAAACAACAGCTATATATCGTAAATCTGTGTAGTACGTTGTAACGCTTAAAACTTTACTTTTTTCTATTCATAATAAATACAAAAGGGTGATTTCCCACCAAAGAGGACAACCTACGGGGCAAAAGGGAGGGAAAAAGAAAAATGGCACAAAAGTCAGGCGGGGTACCCCTGCTGGTGATTTGCCCTACACAAAATTTTACATTAAAATAAAAATCTTGTATCTAAAGTAATATAACATTAGAACAAGATGTCAGCGGCGACTCGCCGCACTCCCTTTTTCCCCTACGGTTTTCCTCTCTGGAACTCTCTTTTCCCTTTCCCCTTTTTCCCTCCCTTTGCTGACTTTTGAACTCAGGGGATTGTTATATATGAAAAAGGCAAGTCTTTTTATACGGTTCAGGTGGTCTTTTCAGGAGTATGTTTTGATTTTTTTGCCAAGATAAAATATAAAGTTTTAAATGTTACAGCGTAGTAGGGGCGGATATTATCCGCCCGCAATTTCGGAACGAAATTTATGTTTTTAGTATTGTATACTCAATACATACATATCATCATTTTTCATATAGTTTACTGTATCACTGATTTCTGCATAGTCAGTCAGCTCCCATAGCTCTCCATTTTCAAGAAGTCCGTTTACAGCAGCTTCATATGCCGATTTATCCGCAAACATCATCTCTGTGCTGTCCGAATCGGGCGATGAGGTTATAGCTTCGCCCACAGCTTCTTTAGTGTATATGGTTATATAGCTGTTATTGCGGACATAATAGTTTTCCTCCATTGAGTAGCACAACGGAATGAAATACTGATTTTCGTCCAATATACGGTTTTTGTTCATCCTCGCATCATCAATAATACAATACATATGCGTAAACGGATTGTTTTTATCATCTGTATCATCCCATGTAACATCGAGCCAGTAATATCTGCCATTCAGATTTATGTAATTCCACGCATGACCTGATATTTCGCCGTTTTCATCAGTTACATCTCCGGTGACAACTCCGGACTCTATTCCAAGGCATTTCATCATATAGGAAAAGCCCTCGGCATAGCCGCCGCATATGGCTTTCCCCTGAACAAGACAGCCGTATGATGTATCCCACAGACCGCTTATATCATTATCCGCATTAAATTCATCGTACACCGTATTTTCGGCTATATAGTCGTGAATATATATCACTTTGCCGAAATCGTCAAGACCGTCAGGCATACCTGCTATAATTTTATCAGCGGCACTTTCAAGTTCTCCCAGCATGGCCAGAAGCTCCTCAGAAGAATAATCGCTCAACGAATCAAATTCACAGGTTATGCTGTTGTTCTCCTCAACAGTAACAAAGGAGTCGATCCAGAAAAATTCGGGATATTTCTGCTCAATTTTTTTATGAGCCTTTTTTATATCTGTAAAGCCGATAGCTCCCTCAAAGCTGAAAGATGAACTTCCTGCTTCAAGTTCCTTAACAATATCTGAATAAAGCTGCTCATCGTTAATATGATTATCCGTTTCCGAATCTGAAGAAACATTGTAATCATACACAGAAGCTTCACAGCCGGTCAGCAGAACAGCTGTAATTATCGCAGAAGCCGCTTTTTTTATAATACTCATCAGCCATCCTCGCCTAAAAGCAGCGTCAGGCAATACATTTCATCGGTGCGGACATATTTTAAATCTTCAACGCCTTCTGCTTTTGTAAGCTTCGCTTTTCCGATAAGCTCATTCAGCGCCTCGCTGTATGCCTCAAAGCTTCCGAACATAAGCTCGCACTTTTCCTTATCGGAATTTTCGCCCACATAGCTTAATATTTCATTTTCATCATAAACCTCGAAATATCCGCCGTTTTTTACAATGTAATTGTTTTCGGAAGATGTACATTCAGGTACATTCGGCTGAAGTCTGTCAAAAGTACGTGAACGAAGAAGCTGGTCGGTGGTCACAAGACAATATGTATGCAGCGGCGTTCCACTCTCGTCATCGTCCCACGTTGTATCTACCCAGTAATATTCGCCATCAAGCTTAACATAATTCCATGCATGATTTGAACCCGTACATACTCCGCACTCAATATCCAGCATATTCATAAGAAACTGGAATGTCTCCGCATAGCCTGCGCATACAGCATCACCCTCAATAAGACAGCCGTAGAGATTATGACACATTCCCCTTCCGTCCTTCAATGCGCCTATATGGTCATAGACTGTATTTTCAATGATATAATCGTGTACAAAAACTACCTTTTCATAATCGCTGCTGCCCTTGGGAATTTTTTTGATAATATCTTCTGCCGCTGCATATATTTCCTCAGTCATTTCAGGGATATCTTCTTTTTCTATATCCTCCAGCACAGAAAGATGAACCTCGGCACCATCAGGCGCGGTTTCAGAGTAATAGCTGTTACCTGTCCAGAAAATCTGCGGACAATCAGTATTCAGCTGAACAAGTATTTTGTCAACATCACGGGATTTTACCTTTGTATCAACTTTTACTGTAGGTGAGCCTTTTTCGAGAGCTTCACAAAGCTCATCATACCACTCGATTTCGTGAACATAATCAGCAACGCTCTCCACATATGGCATCTCATTAGCCACAGGCTCAACCGGCGGCTCGATCTCGTTAACAACAGCAATCTCCCCGGCAAGATCTGTTACAAAGGAGCAGCTGCACAGAAGTACCGACGCAGCAAGCGCCGAAGCAATTTTCAGAATTTTCATAATTTTACCCCCAATAATAAATCAATCTTTTTATAACTTCTTTCAGATAACTCCATCAAAGCCTTTTTCAAGAACTTCAACAGAGTTTCTGAAACTTTCAAGCTCCTCCTCTGTGAGAGAAAGCTCGATTATTTCCTTAACACCGTTTCGACCGATTATACACGGAACCCCTGCAAAAACATTCCTGCAGCCATATTCGCCGCACAGCTTTGCTGAAACGGTAAGAACGCTGTTTTCATCGCCAAGTATAGCCTTGACAATACGTGTTATAGCCATTCCGATACCGTAGTAGGTAGCATTTTTCGCCTCTATTATCTTGTAGGCAGCCGTGCGTACCTGCTCCTCTATCTTCTTCATATCCTCAATACAGTAAACACAGCCATTATCTTCAAGAACCTCTGTAATCCGCTTTGTAGCAAGCATCATCTGAGAAATCGGAGCAAATTCACTATCACCGTGTTCACCCATAACATAAGCATGGATATTTTTCGGATCGACCATAAAATAATCGCCCAGAAGATAACGCAAACGGGCAGTATCGAGAGATGTACCTGTACCGATAACCCGTGAAGCGCCAAAGCGTGACAACTCATAGGTTACTCTCGTCATAATGTCAACAGGATTTGTAGCAACAAGAAAAATCCCGTCAAATCCCGATTTTACAACAGGAGTAATGATAGAACGAAATACTCCTGCATTACGCTGAAGCAGGTCAAGACGAGTTTCCCCATCCTTTTGTGCAACTCCTGCGGCTATAACAACTATATCCGCATCCTTGCAGTCGTTGTATTCGCCAGCGTAGATCTTCATATTCGATTTACCGAAAGCAAGACCGTGGTTAAGATCCATAGCCTCGCCCTCAGCTCGTTTTTTATTGATATCAATCAGAACAAGCTCATTGCATATTCCGCCCTGATTTACAAGAGCGTATGCAAAACTCATACCTACCATTCCTGTACCGATAAGTACAACCTTTCTTTTATTCATATTCATTTCCAAACCTCATATTTCAGCTATATACGGCAGATTTCTATAGTAATCGTCATAGTCAAGACCATATCCCACAACAAATACATCAGGTATTACAAACAAGCTGTAATCAGCTGTAAATTCAACAACCCGTCGCTCCGGCTTATCAAGAAGCGTCACGACCGTAAAGGAATGAGGATTTCTTTTTTTCAATATTTCCGTGATTTTTTTCAAGGTGCGTCCTGTATCTATGATATCCTCCGCAATAACCACATTATATTCGGAAATATCCTTTTCAATGTCAAGGATAATATCCACCTCTCCCATTGATTGTGTTCCATTATAGCTTTTCGCTGACATAAATGCAATTTCACAGGGAACTGTTATTGCTCTTGCAAGGTCAGCAAGAAAAACGAAACAGCCATTGAGAATACCTACAAGGAGGATAGGTCTGCCATCATAAAGGCTGTCAACATACTCTCCCGCCTTGCTTATTTTTTCCTGTATTTCCTCTGAAGTTATTATAACCCTCTTTACTGAGTTTATGTATTCTTCCTTATTTGTAATTTTCATTTATATTTTACACCGCCTTTGGCTTTAATATTTATCTCCAAAACAGCAATAGACCTTATAAATAATTATATATATTATACAAGATTTTACACAAAATGTCAATAGCTGATAAAATCAAATTGAGGGTATCAAAAATGATACCCTCAGCAATTTTAATGATTAATGTAAAAAATAAAGCTCGCATTTATATTCTTATCCTTCTTATGAAGCATAACAATAAGGCGGATACTCATATCCTTACCTTTCACACTATAACTCAGGTCAATTACTTCCATTCCCTCTTTATATGCCGCTATCAGACTTCGACGGCTGCGGACGATCCCGATTTTTTCGCTGTCGGAAGTAATTCGCGTACTGCCGAACATCTCACGGGCAAAGTTATCATAATAGGCAGGCACTTCTATGCCAAGTTCCTCTGTTATATCATTTCCTTCTTTTGTTATTAAAGGTTCAGTAAGTATACCCTCAGTCAGATCAATGGTGAAAAAGGCAAAGCTTCCGATTGACAGAGCCGCTTTATAGCGCTGACGCTCCTCCTCAATACGATTTTCAAAAACCTCCTGCTCAGTAATATCAATTATGGAACTTAAAATATATGTTCCTCCATCAGCAAATGTCAGCAGCTTTGTTGTACACTTCAACGCGGCTATTGTACCGTCCTTTTTCAGATTATGGAAAGAGTATTCAACGCTGTCACCGGGTTTTTTAAGCTTTCTTACAGCCTTACTGACGATCTTCTTATCCTCAGGTATAACCCTGTGCGAAACATCAAAGTTAAGAATTTCCGACTTCATTTCAGGAGCGTCGAACATTTTCCTTGCCTCCTGATTGAATACAAGAATATTTCTTTCAGGCAGAGTATATGCAAGGATTCCGCTGCCAAGCTGATCTGTCATTTCGTCAGTAAGCGAGAGAAGCTGCATATTACGAGTTATAAGCGCCCGTCGCTGCTCCTCCTCTTTTTTACGAGAGTCTGTAATATCATTTGCAATGACATAAACATTCAGATGACCTGTTTCATCATCCTTTGAAATCAGAGCGCTTACACGCGTATATCTGTCCTGAGATGGTATATAGTATTCCGTTATAACGTGCGTCTGACCGTTTTTGTATGCCTCGGCAATTCCCTTTGAGGTGAAATATTTTTCCATCCCTTTTTCAAGAAATGTCAGGTTCATCGCCTCGATATACTTCTGCGTCATATGATCAAAATTTACAGGAAGCTCCAAGCCAAGTGTTTTCACGATGCTTATTTCATTGGCTGTAACAAAATCTTCATAAACAAGGCCCTCGGTAAGATCAAAGAAAAAGCTGTACTCACAATTTTTCATAAGAGCCTCTCGGCAGCTTTTACGTTCTCTTTTAAGCGATTTCATAAGCCGCACATTGCCTGTTATATCATTAAACGAGGCAAGTACATATTTCTGACCGTTCTTGAAATCAAGTCTTTTCGTTACTGAACGGATATACTTTATACCGTTTTTTCCAATTATACGATATTCGTGTTCGACCTCTCCGCCATCAGCCATCAGCCCTGCATTATCCCGCAGCACATATGTTCTGTCCTCAGGGTGAATCATTTTCTCGTGAAATTTCTTAAAAGCATCTGTTATATCGTCATTTTTTCCACATTCAATAATATTGCGCGCCTCATCGTTTATGAAAATAACCTCATACTGCGGCACAGTATAAGCAAATACACCGCAGCTCACAGAATTAAGCAGCTCCATATGAAGTTCATTGATATTTTCTTTATTATTTTCGGACATCTTATTCACTCCCTCTCAGACTTTATAAATTTCACATCTGAACATACTTTGATTATAACACATTATACATAATATTTCAATAGTTTTTCAACTTTTTATTGAAATCCGTTTAAAGTTTACATTTTGTTAAAAAACGCACACAGACTTTTCGTCCGTATGCGTTGTAAAACTTATTGAGCTGCTGTTTTGAATATCTGTTTCTTTATGATCGGCACCCTGAACATAATAGCGGCGCCTATACAGGTAAATGTGATCTCAGGAAGCATATAACACCCATTATAAATAAAACTGTACAGAAATGTATTGTCAATTGTCAAGCCATCCCAGAGCTTTCCTGCGCTGTGGAAAATAACAGCACCGCTGACAAAGTGACAGATAAAGCGGATAAAAAGTGCCGCTGCCGTTCCGCTTACCCAGCCTGCCGCACCTTTTTTTCTGAACATTCCTGATAAACCAATTGCCGTATACGCCAATATATAATCAAGAAGTATGCAGGCTATGAGCATTGCAGGTGTAAGTCCCCACGCAAAAATACCATCGCCTATTCCCTGCGCAAGCTGAAACAGCGAAAATATAAAGGATATCGCAAGGCCTTTTTTTACGCCGTGCTTTATACTGTACATAGCCGCAGGAAGCATACTCAGCATGGTTACTGTGCCTCCCCACGGCAGCTTGAATATTATGGCATAACTCAGAACCACGCCCATGGCAATTACAAACGAACCCTCAACAAGAGGAAGTATTTTATTTTTATTCATATATCCGAAACTCCTTTCTGATTTATTATATCATATTTTTCCCCTGAAATCAAGTGGCTATAATGAAAAACACGGTATCACCGAAGCGATACCGTGTCAATAAGCTTATATATCGGATTTATGAATTACTTCATTGCTTCCTCAACTGCAACTGCACAAGCAACTGTAGCACCAACCATTGGGTTGTTACCCATACCGATAAGTCCCATCATCTCAACGTGAGCAGGTACAGAAGAAGAACCTGCAAACTGAGCGTCAGAGTGCATACGTCCCATTGTATCTGTCATACCGTAAGAAGCAGGGCCTGCAGCCATGTTATCGGGGTGGAGTGTACGTCCTGTACCGCCGCCTGAAGCTACTGAGAAGTAGTTCTTGCCAGCGTCTGTACGCTCTTTCTTATATGTTCCTGCAACAGGGTGCTGGAAACGTGTGGGGTTAGTGGAGTTACCTGTGATAGAAACGTCAACGTTCTCCTTCCACATAATAGCAACGCCCTCTGTTACGTCATTTGCGCCGTAGCAGTTAACCTTTGCACGAAGACCATTGGAGTAAGCCTTACGGAATACTTCCTTAACCTCGCCTGTGTGGTAATCCATCTCTGTTTCAACGTATGTGAAGCCGTTGATACGAGCGATGATCTGAGCAGCGTCCTTACCAAGACCGTTAAGAATAACACGGAGGGGCTTCTGACGAACCTTGTTTGCCTTCTCAGCAATACCGATAGCACCCTCAGCAGCAGCGAATGACTCGTGACCTGCGAGGAATGCGAAGCACTCTGTCTCCTCCTCAAGGAGCATCTTTCCGAGATTACCGTGGCCAAGACCAACCTTACGCTGATCAGCTACAGAACCGGGGATACAGAAAGCCTGAAGTCCCTCACCGATAGCAGCAGCAGCGTCAGCAGCTCTTGTGCAGCCCTTCTTGATAGCAATAGCGCAGCCTACTGTGTAAGCCCACTTAGCGTTCTCAAAGCAGATAGGCTGAATACCCTCAACGAGCTTGTATATGTCAAGACCTTTTTCCTTGCATACGTCAGCACACTCTTCAATTGAGTTGATGCCGTAAGCCTTGATTACATCAAGGATCTGTTTTTCTCTTCTCTCATATGATTCAAATAAAGCCATTGTACAAATCCTCCTTATTCTTTTCTGGGATCAACGATCTTAACAGCGTCAGCAACTCTGCCGTACTGTCCCTGAGCCTTCTCAAATGCAGTATTAGCGTCATCGCCAGCCTTGATGAAGTCCATCATCTTGCCGAAGTTAACGAACTTGTAACCGATGATCTCGTCATCCTCATTAAGAGCAAGACCGGTAACATAACCGTCTGTCATTTCGAGGTAACGTGGGCCCTTTGCGAGAGTACCGTACATTGTACCAACCTGTGAACGGAGGCCCTTACCGAGGTCCTCAAGACCTGCACCGACAACAAGACCGCCCTCAGAGAAAGCAGACTGTGAACGACCGTAAACGATCTGGAGGAAAAGCTCTCTCATAGCTGTATTGATAGCATCGCAAACGAGGTCTGTGTTAAGAGCCTCAAGAATTGTTCTGCCGGGGAGAATTTCAGATGCCATAGCAGCAGAATGTGTCATACCTGAACAGCCGATAGTTTCAACGAGAGCTTCCTGAATAACGCCCTCCTTAACGTTGAGTGTGAGCTTGCAGGTACCCTGCTGAGGAGCGCACCAGCCTACACCGTGTGTAAAGCCGGAAATGTCCTTGATTTCCTTAGCCTTTACCCACTTAGCCTCTTCGGGGATAGGAGCTGCACCGTGAGCAACGCCCTGTGCGATAGGGCACATTGTTTCAACTTCGTGAGAATAAATCATTTTTAATACTCCTTTCGGGAATTTGGCAATTGTTAACCGATAAACGATTAACAATGCAATATCGGAACAGCTTTCGGAGCTTGTCCGCGAACTATTCCATATACAATAATATTATACTACATTTTTAAAACATAATCAAGGGCTTTTGACAAAAGAATGTCAATTTAATGTTAGTCTATAATAACAATTAATAACCCAGTTCCTCGCCAACGAGAATAACCTTAATTCTGTTCTTGTGTCTTTGCTGTGCGGAAATCAGGTAATTGCAGCAAATTCTGCCCTCACCCTTGCAGCCGTCAGCCATTTCATGGCAGTCCTTGCTGAGAGAGATACACTCACCTGTTTCAGCACAGGGAGTCTTGCAGCTGAGGCGAACGCAGTTAGGCGGTGCTGCCTCAGTTTTCACGCGGATTTCAGCCTCATCCAGATCCCTTACAATTTTGTTATAGCCGGCTATGATTATAACTGATTTCGGACCGAAAGCTATAGCGGCAATTCTGTTGCTGTTGCCATCCACATTATAAAGCACGCCATCCTCAGTTACCGCGTTTGTGCTTGATATGTACACATCAGCAAAAAATGCCTTTCTGTAAAGATCGGGAACTTCCTCAGGAGCAACCTTTGAACGGTCAAGGTAATTGTACATCGGAGATTCGATAAGCTCCTTTATGCCGCATTCTGCCATAGATACCGTACCGCCGTGAGTTATAACATCCCCCTCTTTGAGCAGACCTTCAACAATTCCCTTTACATCTGCTGCTGTGGGTGCATAGTGGAACTCCATATTGTTTTTACGGAGATTTTCACCTGTTTTCATTATTCTTTTTTCAATAATTACCTTTTTATTAGCGTCCATATTACACATTCCTTTTACTATATTCATCGCATATGCCTGCGATACTTATACCTGAGATTGTCGAAAAACCTGAATTTCGTTCCGAAATTGCGGGCGAGCGGAACTCACCCCTACACCATACTTTTTCTACAGACTGTGGTATGATTATATTATACCTTCATAAAAAATAAATGTCAATATACTCTTGAAAAAATATAAGATTGGGTGTATAATATTGTAGTAAAAAATGAAAGAAGGTAAAAAAATGAAAGAAAATGAAAAAAACAACCCACTCGCCTCTGCTCCCGTACCGAAGCTTATGGCACAATTTGCAGTCCCAAGTATTATCGGTATGCTTGTTAGTGCGCTGTACAACATCGTTGACCAGTTCTTTATCGGGCAGGGTGTTGGCACAGACGGAAATGCCGCCACAAATATTGCCTTTCCGTTCTCCACATTATGTATCGCCGCAGCACTCCTTCTCGGAATAGGCGGAGCATCCTGCTTCAATCTGACAATGGGCAAAGGCGATTCAAAACGAGCAGGCTATTTCGCCGCAAACGCAATCACAATGCTTGCAGGTATAGGTATTATTATCTCAGCATTTACGCTGATTTTTCTCACTCCACTTCTGAAGCTTTTCGGCTCTCCTGATGATATTCTCCCCTACGCAAAGGATTATGTGGCAGTATCGGCAATAGGCTTCCCGTTCCTTATCCTCGCAACAGGCGGCGGTCATATTATCCGCGCTGACGGAAGTCCCACAATGACAATGATACTCAACCTTACAGGTGCTGTTATAAATACAATCCTTGACGCATTATTCGTACTTGGCTTTGACTGGGGAATGAAAGGCGCTGCTGCTGCAACTGTTATCGGACAGATTGTATCCGCAGTTATAGTTATCCTTTACATACGAAAATTCAAAACAGTTAAACTTACATTAAAACACTTCATACCTCAGCTTAGTGTAATTTCAAGAATTTGCGCTATCGGTATGGCTTCCTGCTTCAATCAGCTCGCTATCGCTGTTGTACAGGTAGTTCTTAACAACTCCCTCAAACATTACGGCAGCCTTTCAATATATGGCGAAAAAGAGCCTCTTGCAGTTGCAGGCATCGTTATGAAAGTAAATATGATCGTATTCTCTATTGTAATCGGTCTTGCTCAGGGTACACAGCCCATCCAGAGTTTCAACTACGGCGCTAAGAATTACAGCCGCGTAAAAGCTTCATACAAGCTCGCCTTGACGCTCGGTGTAATTATATCCGTTATCGCCTTCATTTTCTTCCAGCTTATGCCAAAGCAGATTTTGGGACTTTTCGGCGATGGCACAGAAACTTATTTCGAATTTGGCAGCCACTTCTTCAGAATATTCCTTTTCTTTACATGGCTCAACTGTATCCAGCCGATTTCCTCCACATTCTTCACATCAATCGGCAAACCTGTCAAGGGTGTATTCCTCTCCCTGACGCGACAGATCATATTCTTTGTACCCATCCTGCTTATTCTCCCGAAATTCATGGGAATTGACGGAATACTCTATACAGGACCAATCTGCGACCTGCTTTCAGGTATTGTGGCAATAATAATGACAGCATATGAATTTAAAGTGATGACAAAGCTTTCAGCCGCTGCACCCAGACAATAATGAGGTGAATTTTATGATACAGGATATCTTCCCACTCGACTTTGATAACCGCTATATATCCGACGCTGAACCGGATAATGACAGTATGCTTATGTATTTCAGAGGAAATAAAGTCCTCTGCAATATAAATTCCCAGCAGCTTTTCCCCACAATTTCACAGATGAAAAATCCCTCAGAGGTGAAATATCTCTTTTCAGTGGGAGATGTGAAATATTTTCTTGTAAGCGATTATTCCTCAGCCGATGAAGCCTTTTCAATGGTGAATATACGTCAGCTCCGCCATGACAGATATGCTCTCCGTCCGAGTATATTCGCACTTTTTACAGCATATCACCTTTCCGAATGGTACAATTCAAGCCGATATTGCGGAGAATGCGGCGGAAAGACTATTCCCTGCACAGGTGAAAGGGCAATGCTCTGCACCGACTGCGGAAAACTCATATATCCCCGCATAAATCCTGCTGTAATCGTTGGAATTACAAACGGCGACAAGCTTCTTGTAACCCGATATGTCAGAAGCCGTGGGGTAAACTGTGACGCACTTGTGGCAGGATATATCGAAATCGGTGAAACTCCTGAAGATACCGTCCGCCGTGAGGCTATGGAAGAAGTGGGGCTTAAAGTCAAGAATATCCGCTATTACAAATCCCAGCCGTGGGGATTTTCCGCCGGACTTCTTCTGGGATATTTCTGTGATGTAGACGGAGATACGGACATTACCCTTGAAAATGCGGAACTTAGCAATGCCGCATGGATTAAGCGTGAAAATATCACAGGGCAGCCCGATGATTTAAGCCTTACAAATGAAATGATGCATATTTTTGCAGAGGGAAAGGAAAAATACTAATTATATGAGCGAAATCAACGAAAAATCAATAATTTTCTTCGACATTGACGGCACAATCGTAACCGAGGATGGCAGTCTCACAATTCCCGAAAGCACCGTTGAAGCCATTGCAAAGGCTCGTGAAAACGGCCATTACACTTTTATAAATTCGGGGCGGACTCTTTTCAACATCAATAAAAAGGTGCGTTCTCTCGGATTTGACGGCATAATCTGCGGCTGCGGAACATATATCGAAATGGACGGTGAAATTCTGCTGTATAACGCACTTTCACAGGATTTTTGCCGCAAAATCGCGGAATTTATCCGCACTACAGGGGTAACTCCCGTATATGAGCATAAGGACGGCTACTTTTTCGATGATTTTTCCCCGAAAACTGCGGATTTAGAAGATTTTCTCGTCACCTTTGTGGAGGAGAATATTCCCGTTGACCGCCGTGTTGAAGATGCTGAATTTATCTTTGACAAGTTCGTTATATGGGAAAATCCCGACTGTGATATAGAGCTTTTCCGCCGTGAAATCGGGAAATATTTCGATATAATCGACCGTGGAAACGGCTTTTACGAAAATGTTCCCCTTGGATTTTCAAAGGCTACGGCAATTGAAGTTATCCTCAAAAAGCTTGGTATTCCCCTTGAAAATGCCTACGCTATCGGGGATAGTGCCAACGATTTGCCAATGCTGCGCGCAGTTCCCAACAGTATCGCTATGGGCGGTGCGGAAACCATTTACCCCTATGTTTCCTACATAACCACTCCCCTTTTAGAGGACGGAATTTATAATGCCCTATCACATTTTAAGCTGATATAGAACAAACAAACCGCCTGTAACGAATACAGGCGGTTTTATATGCTATGACATATTATTTTACACAAGAGCCTTGCCCATAGCAGCACAAGCAGCTGATGCTTCGTCATCAGGTGCTTCATTGCAGATTACACAGTCACAAGCCAGAACTGCTCCGTCACCCTTGCACAATTCCTCCCAGTTTCTCATCCATTCGCCGTCGCCCCAGCCATATGAACCGAAAAGTGCAATTTTCTTACCCGAAAGCTTACTTCTGCAAGCCTCAAACATAGGCTCAAATTCGTCTTCTTCAAGCTGTTCTGCACCCATTGAAGGACAGCCAAAAGCTATGGCATCATATTCATCAATCATATCCGCTGTAAATTCAGCAGATGTAAGAATAACCGCCTCGCCTCCTGCATCCTTTACTCCTGCTGCAATAAGCTCAGCCATTGACTGAGTATTGCCTGTTCCACTCCAATAAACTACTGCTGCTTTGCTCATAAAATACCTCTTTCCTTATGCTGCTACCGTTAGCTGCATAATACTTTTTCCTCCGCACCATAATCTCTGATACACGCAACTGCATTTTTTGTACTGTGCAAATTTTTTCTCTGCTGTAACAGCGTCGCCGTACACTTTCCAGCAGCCTGTACATTTGCTGTTTTTGCCCTCGTTTTCAATGAAACCGATAACATCTTCAAGAGGATAGCCAAGAAACACCCCTATTTCATGAGGAAAACAAGGACAGCTTCCCAGTCTTTTCCTGAGATGTGCCAGTACCGTGGGAATATCGGAATATTCATATCCGTATCCCCCCAAAAATGCCTTTACATCAGGAGAATCAAGAATTTTCGCCAACTGTGAACGTCTATAGACATACACAAGAACAGAATTTTCCCTTCTGCGAAGTACGCAGACAGACAACCCTTTTGTATGAAGTATGTTGTCCCATTTTTCAAGTTCGCTGCTTAACCCTCCGTCCTTTTCCTTTATATTGAAAAGACTTGCAGGTTTTATTGAAGCAAGCGTCGGTGAGCAATGTGTAATAAGACTTTTTTCAAACAGCATAAAATCCCTCCTGTATATCGCATTATCGGCTAAATCCTGTATTTCGCCGATAAAACAATATTTTTGTATAAACACTATGTTGCATATGTTAGATTACGCTAACATCAATCTTTAAATTATGCAGACTTTTTCGGTCTGCTAATGTTAGTGCCCTCTAACTGTTTTTATTATATCATATATTTTCCCTCTTGTCAATAGCTGCTGTAAAAATTTTTTCGTCATCATTGACAAATACAAAAAAAAATGGTATAATACCAAAGTGAGCAGACTATGCAGCAGCGGAAACGTTAAAGTTTACGAGGAAAGTCCGGGCATCACAGAGCAGGGTAGCTGCTAACGGCAGCCGAGGGCGACCTTAGGGCAAGTGCAACAGAGATATACCGCCGCTTTTGCGGTAAGGGTGGAAAGGTGAGGTAAGAGCTCACCGGAGCGCAGGAGACTGCGCTGCCATGTAAACCCTATCCGATGCAACGTCTATTGGTGCTTTGTATCTTAACGTCTGCTCGGCGGATACAAAGTAATGACGGCTTCAGCTTACTGGCGACTGTAAGCGTAGATAAATTGCTGCACACGACAGAACCCGGCTTATCGGTCTGGTCATTTCGGAGAGCAAATACTGTTTGAGCAGTATAGCTCTCCTTTTTCACATAGTTTTATGTTTTAAGCTGTATTTAACGCAATTTTAAGCAAACAATTGTTAAATTTAAGCATTTTTTAGCTTGCATATCATTGTTCTTTGTCAATAATAACGATTTTATTTAAAGTGTACATTTTTCTCTTTACAAATGGAGAAATTTATGCTACAATAAACTATAGGTATAGATCTCTTGGATATGATCATTTGAAATTTACTCATCAATTTCCAAAAATTTCTTAAAACCCCTTTACTTTTTCGCTCTAATGTGGTAAAATAGTAATAACAACTATTGCTATTGAGCAGATTGGAGATTCTATACCATGAATGAAAAAATGAGATCCGAAAATATGGATAAACTTTTTGAGGCTATTCTTACCCTTGAAAATGTTGACGAATGTTACAAATTTTTTATTGACCTCTGCACCACTATTGAGCTAAAATCATTTGCACAGCGTTTCCACGTTGCAAGACTCCTCGATGAACACAGAGTTTACAACAGTATTGTATCGGAAACCGGTGCAAGCACAGCTACAATCAGCCGCGTGAACCGTTCACTGCAGGACGGCAACGATGGCTACAATATCGTTTTCACTAAATTAAAGGAAAAAGGTCTCCTTTAATAATACAATGCAGCTAATTCAGGTCAGACATCCTCACAGATCAAGGCTACCTTATTCTGTTGATTTCTGACCTTTTTTATGCCTGTTTATCACACGCTCTGATAAGTCTGCGGACTCATCATATAATTAATCGGGGTTATTCCCCGGAAAGGAAAATGATATGAAAAAATCACAATTTTTCAAGCGTTCAGCTGCTTTGATTTCGGCTGCAGCTGTTCTTATGTCGGGTAGCGCTGTTACTGCTAACGCTGCTGTTATTACTCCCGATGAACCTAACAATTACTACAACTACGCCGAAGCTCTCCAGCTGGCACTCTGCTTCTATGACGCTAACAAGTGCGGCGATGAAGTAGGCGAGGACGGTTACTACTCCTGGCGCGACGACTGTCATGTAAAGGATGCTGAAATCCCACTCCAGCCTATGAATCCAATGCCTAAGGTCAATATAGGTGATGCAGGCCCCGATGACGGCAAGGACGATGGTCTTGGCAACTACGACGGCGAAGGCGACGGCGGTACAAGTGAGGACGAAGATCTCTACGTCGGCGTTAACATGACAGATGAGTTCATTGAAGAAAACAGAGAATTTCTCGATCCGGACGGCAATGGAACTCTTGATCTTACCGGCGGCTGGCACGACGCAGGCGACCACGTAAAATTCGGTCTGCCTTTCTCCTATTCCGCTTCAACTGTAGGCTGGGGATATTACGAATTCCGTGATTCCTATGCTGACCTTGGACTTGACAAGCACGTTGAGGACGAACTCCGCTGGGCTAACGACTACTTTATGAAAGCCACATATATGAACGATAAGGACGAGGTTATCGCTTACTGCTATCAGGTGGGTGAAGGTAACAACGACCATAACTACTGGTGTCCTCCCGAATTGCAGGTTGACGGCACATTCGTTGCTTCCTCCTCTTGCGGAGTTAAGCGTCCTGCTTATTTCGCAACAAAGGAAATGCCCGCTTCCGACCAGGCAGCAGGTGCAGCAGCTTCACTTGCTGTAAACTATCTCAACTTCAAGGACACAGATCCCGAATATGCAGCAAAGAACCTTAAATACGCAAAGGCTCTTTATGAATTTGCTGTTGAAACTCATATCGAGGACTGGGAGCCGGGTATGGTTCCAACTGCAAAGAGCTTGGGTTATGATGGAGGTTTCTACACTTCAAGCTATGACTACGATGAGCTTGCTTGGGCTGCTGTTTGGCTCTACTACGCTTGCGTTGCTGAGGACGAAACTCAGAAGCAGGCTGCTTATGACAAGTACATTATGGATATTATTGCTGTTGATGAATCCATTACAGGCGAAATGGGCGCTCACCCATACACAGGCTATATGAAGCGTATCATCACAGATACAGGAAACTGCTGGCAGAACATCTGGGTTCACTGCTGGGATACTGTATGGGGCGGCGTTTTCGCTAAGCTTGCTCCTGTTACAAATACTGCCCGTGACTGGTACATTTTCAGATACAATCTTGAATTCTGGTCAGGTACTTCAAAGGATACAGATACTTCTGACTGGGGTTATGAGCCTGTAAGAACTCACAAATATTTCGGTATGGACGACCACCTCTGGAATACTCCTATGACATACGACCAGATTCCTGATCTCCCCGACAGCGAAACAAGCAGCGACTTTATTGCTAAGTCACCTAAGGGCTGGGCTGTTGTATCAGGCTACGGTTCTGCACGTTACAACACAGCAGCCGGACTTCAGGCTATGGTATACGCAAAGGAAACAGGCGATATGACATTTGCTGAGTGGGCTAAGGCTCAGATGGCATATATCCTCGGTAATAACCCTATGGGATATGCTTACGAAGTTGGCTACGGCACAAACTTTGCTTCACAGCCTCACCACCGTTCATCACATTGCTCACCTACACAGAGTATGGAAGATCCCGTGGTTCAGGTTCACACACTCTGGGGTGCTCTCGTAGGCGGTCCTGACCTTAAGGACTTCCACAGCGATATTACCAAGGACTACATCTACAACGAAGTTACTGACGACTATAACGCAGGCTTCTGCGGCGACCTTGCAGGACTTTACCACTTCTACGGTGCTGAGGGCAAGGAACACGAAAAGGATAACTACCTCAAGCCCAATTTCAATATGTCTGAGAACGCTATCGGATACGATCAGGTTGATGCAGACGGTAATCCCCTCCCAACAGGTCTTTATATCTCAGGCGGTAAATCACAGGAAACTGATGCAGGTATCCAGATCAAAATCGTTGTTCACAACAGAACAGTAAATCCTCCTAAATTCGAGAGCAACCTCAAAGCAAGATATTACTTCAATATTGGCGAACAGCTTGAAAAGGGCGAGGATATCAGCTTTATTGAAACACGTATCGACTATGACCAGGAAAAGAGTTTCACCGACGGCAAGAACGAGGCACATATCTCTGAGCCTGTGAAGTACGACGATAAGGGTACTTACTACATCGAAATTTCTTGGCAGAACTGCGATTTCTACGGCAGCCGTGTATATCAGTTCGGTCTGCTTAATAAGATGCATCCCGAAACATTCGACACAGTATGGGATTCCACCAATGACTACAGCTATGCTGAGCTTGTAAGCTTTGAGGATGACAACGATGCTGCTGCTATCACAGAGCTTATCACTCTCTACGCTGACGACAAACTTATCTGGGGCGTTGAGCCTGACGGCACAAAGCCTGAGGACAGCAATACATCAAAGCCCGTAGTTCCCACACAGCCTACTGAGGGAAACAATACTACAGAAGATGACGATATTGTATGGGGCGACGCTAACTGTGACGATAAAGTTACAATGGCTGATGCAGCTGCAATTTTCCAGTCATTAGGTAATGCTGACAAGTACGCATTATCCAAGCAGGGTGCAAAAAATGCTGACTGCTGCAACAATGGCGACGGCATTACAGCTAATGATGCACTTGCGGTTCAGCAGTATACTGCAGAGCTTATTTCAAAGCTTCCTACTAAATCTGCATAAAATTTTTCAGGGTATCGGGAAATCCGATACCCTGATTTTTTACAGTTTTGCGGCAAAGTTTACAAAAATATATTGACAATAAATAGAAAATGGTGTATAATTATATTACCGTAATTCGGAAATAATCAGAGGGATTCTCTAAAAATCGGAACACCAGCGAAATCAAGCCATAAGATGAGTTTAAAGAGGTTCCCCGGAAAGGTAATGATAAAAATGGGAAAATTTATTATTAAAAAGACAAACACAGGCTTTACATTCAGCCTTAAAGCAGGCAATGGCGAAGTTATCGCTACAGGCGGCGAGGTTTACAACAGACTTGACAGCATTAAAAACGGCATAGCAAGCGTTGCAAAAAATGCTCCTGTGGCTAATCTTGAGGATCAGACAGTTGAAGGATTCGAAACTGCTACTAACCCCAAATTCGAGGTTTACACCGACAAAAAGGGCGAATACAGATTCCGTCTTAAAGCAAAAAATGGTCAGATAATCGCTGTAAGCGAAGGCTACGCTAAAAAGGCAAGCTGTCTTAATGGCATTGAAAGCGTTCGCAAGAATGTTGTTGACGCTCCTGTTGAGCTTCCTGAGGAATAAAAAACTGAGGGTATCGCGGCTGCGATACCCTTTTTTGCAAATATATCAGGAGTGTTTATCTAATACCAATCCCTAAAACATAAGCCGCTTTGATAGCTCTGTAAGCTGCTCCATTGTAAGCGCCTCAATGCGGACAGATTCAGATATACCAAGATCTGAAAGTGCTGTATATACGTCATTTTTCGCAATTCCCAGCATTGAGCAAAGAGAGTTTGCAAGAGTTTTTCTGCGCTGTGAAAATCCAGCCTTTACCATACGGAAGAAGAATTTCTCCTCCTCAGGTGAAAGCCGCTGCTCCTTGTCAATATCTATGCGTATTACAGCAGAATCAACATTAGGCGAAGGCATAAAACTACCACGCGATACTCCGAAAAGCTGCTTTACTGTGCCGTAGTAATTAACGCCAACAGTAATAGCTCCTGAGTCACGGCTTCCCACCTTGGCACAAAGACGCTGCGCCGCCTCTTTCTGCACCATAACCGTTATAGAGTCAATAGGCAGATGACTTTCCAGCAGAAGCATAATTACAGGTGAGGTTATATAATACGGCAGATTAGCGCATACCGCCACCCTAAGCCCTGCAAAATCATCAGATATGATTTTATGCAAATCGGCTTTCATAACATCTTCATTGTATATTTTTATATTATCAAATTCCTTCAGCGTTTCATCAAGCACAGGCATAAGCCGCGTATCAATTTCCACCGCCGAAACCTTATCCGCACGGAGAGCAAGCTCCTTTGTAAGAACGCCTATTCCTGTGCCGATTTCAAGGACTCCGTAACCCTCGCAGGCATTTCCCATTTCAGCTATTTTCGGGCATACATCGGGATTGATAAGGAAATTCTGCCCCAATCCCTTTGAAAAATTAAATCCATGTCTGCCCAATATTTCCTTTACTGTTCCAATATTTGTTAAATTCATTTTATGTTCTCCTCAGCTGAATGACGCTGTTTATCACAATGCTCCTGCTGCTTTGCGTCATTCATTTTGTTCATATCATTTACAAGATAATCAACTGAACGATAAGCACGTTGAAAATCCGTATCTTTGAAATATACTTTAAGGTCGATATATTCGCCGTCCATGATGATATCAAGCTGTTTTATCTGCCTTCCCCTGTACTTTTCCGCGGCATATGATATATATTCGTCTATTTCTCTTTTACCCATTTCACCGCCGATAATATTGATTTTCATAACGTCCCTCCATTCATAAATCAATCAGCTGTTTCTTTTACATAACTTATCCAGAACTGCCTCCGCGCATTTCATACCGTCAACTGCCGCAGAGATTATTCCGCCTGCATAACCTGCACCCTCGCCGCAGGGGAAAAATCCGCCTACAGACAGAGATTCAAGACTATCATTCCTGTTTATACGCACAGGAGAACTGCTTCTGCTCTCAACTCCTGTGAGAACCGCTTCTTTATCGTCAAAGCCTTTTATTTTTCTTCCCATCTCCACAATTCCCGATTTAAGAGAACTGCATACAAAATCAGGAAGATATTCCTGCGGCATTGCAAATTTCACCTTGGGCAGATAGCTTGGCTTTACTCTGCCAAATTCCGCTGACAGGCGATTCTCAAGAAAATCCCCCACAAGAATAACCGGCGCTGAATAATCCGAACCGCCTGCAATAAAGGCTTTTTCCTCAATATCACGCTGAAAATACACTCCTGCAAGAGGATGATCACCGTCAAAATCTTCGGGAGTCACATTTACAAGAAGCGCGCTGTTGGAATTTTCTGCGTCACGGGCAAAACAACTCATACCGTTGACCGCAAGCCGCCCCTCCTCAGAAGACGCCGCAACTACCTCGCCGCCGGGACACATACAGAACGTATACAGCGCCCTGCCGTCAGGAAGATGCACCGCAAGCTTGTAATCTGCCGCTTTTAAGGCTGAATGACCTGCAAAATCACCATACATCGCCTTATCTATATCCTTTCGCAGATGTTCTATACGTACTCCCACCGCAAAGCTTTTCTGCGACATATCAACATTTTTGTCGTAAAGCATCTCAAAAACATCCCTTGCACTATGACCTGTGGCAAGAATTACATTATCCGTTTCTATGATATGGCTGCCGCTGCTATCGGTATAGGAAACCGACGTAATACAGCCATTTTCAGCGGTATAGCCGTCAAATTTCGCCCCGAAGCGCACATCGCCGCCAAGTTCAATAACACGTTTCCGCAGATTTTTAACTGTATCACGAAGCTTGTCTGTGCCGATATGAGGCTTTGCAAGGTAAAGTATTTCATCGGGAGCGCCGAACTCCACCAGCCATTTCAGAACAGTCGGGATTCGCTTATCCTTGATGCCTGTAGTGAGCTTTCCGTCGGAAAATGTGCCTGCTCCGCCCTCTCCGAACTGCACATTTGATTCAGGATCAAGCTTACCGCCGCTTCGGAAATTTTCAACAGCTTTTACACGGCTGTCTACATCCTGTCCACGTTCAAGTACAATTGGCTTTGCTCCTGCCATTGCAAGAACAAGGGCAGCAAACATTCCCGCCGGACCAAATCCCACGATAACAGGGGATTTTTTTGCTGTGATCTGCGGAATTTTATAAGCATATTCCTCAACGGGAACAGCATTTTTCAGCTGTTTCAGCAGCCTTTGCTCCCCCTTTGCGGAAATATCAATGGATATAATAAAGTGAACGTCGCTTTTACGCCTTGCGTCCACGGATTTTTTCGAAAGCTTAACAGAAATAATTGATTTTTCTGGAATTTTCAGCTGTCCTGTACACACTCCCTTTAAATTTCCGAAATCAAAGCCAAGTGGAACCTTTATATTGCTTACACGTATCATTTTC
Source organism: Ruminococcus sp. (assembly GCA_017624895.1). Classification (GTDB taxonomy): domain Bacteria; phylum Bacillota; class Clostridia; order Oscillospirales; family Ruminococcaceae; genus Ruminococcus. The sequence continues at coordinate 29,986 of JAGAMB010000019.1, forward strand.
CTGCTCCTTTCAGGGATTTTCCGCAGCTTCCACCTGCAAGCATCCCTGATGACCACGCCCATTGCAGGTTATAGCCGCCGCAGTCACCTGCGGTATCAAGGATTTCGCCGCAGAGGTATATCCCCCTGTGAAGCCGCGACTGAAGATATTCGTCAACACATGAAGCGTGTATGCCGCCCATAGTTGACTGGGAGTTCTGCCACGGTGAGCAGCCGCAAACCTCAAATTCAAGGGCTTTTATGCGGCTCATAACTGCCGACAGCTCATTATTTTTCAGGGTGGATATTTTATCAGTCAGCGGTCGGTCAATTGAATTTTTAACCAGATACATCGCAAGATTTTTCACGAAAATTCCCGTGAGAAGCTCCTCTAAAGGAAGCTTTCCGCGGCTTTTTCTGATATTTTCAAGATAGCCTTTCAGCTCATTCCATGTCATATCGGGGAGCAAATCCGCTTTAAGGTTCAGTCTGCCTTCGTACTCCGAAAAAAGATAGGCAAGATTGAAAACACAGATACCCGAAATATTATTATCGTTGAACTGCATTTCTCCTCTTTCGGTACGGAGGATCTCACCGCCCGATACTGCCGATATTTCGCCTTTTACACGGACTCCTTTCAAGCCCTTGAGCTTATCGGGGCTTACCCTCAGCGGTGCAACGGCAGGGCATATTTTAGCAGTTTTATAGCCCATATTCTTAAGAAGCCGCATTATTCCGCCATCTGTGCCGAAAGTAGGGGCAGCATAACCTCCTGCGGCTATAATCAGCCGTTTACAGCGGATATTATCATCACCGCCAATCAATGTAAAGCCGTCCTTTTCGGGAATTATCCCCCTGACCTCGCAGCCGCAAAGCTCCTCAATGCCCAGCTCATCAAGCTTCATACGCATAGCGTTGACAATGGTGTTTGAGCTGTTGCTTCTTGGGTAAATGCCGCCCTCTCTGCCCTCGCTTCCGCTGACACACATAACTCCCAGATAATCGGTGAAAAAGCTATTATAATCCGGCATTTTCTCAATTATCTTCAAAGCATCAACAGAACCGTGATAGTTGTGTTCAGAGAGCAGCATATTGCTCAAATTGCATTTTCCGTTACCCGATGCAATTATTTTCTTGCCTGTTCTCGGCAGTTTTTCAACTATTGTTACTCTTGCGCCGATGTTTGCTTCTTTTGCCGCAATTGCCGCAGTAAGTCCCGATGCACCGCCGCCGATTATTGCTATATCTGTTTTCATTCGCTGCCTCCAAAGAAAATCATTTACCGCCGTTTTTCTCCCCGATAATATGAACATCAAGCTGATTATAGGGGATTTCTATGCCGCTTCTGTCGAAAATACGCTTGACCGTTTCGTTGAGGGTGTAGCTGACCTCCATAAAATCGTCATTCTTTACCCACACGCGTACATCAATGGCAATGGCACTTTCTTTGTGAGCTGCCATTCTTACAATAGGTGCAGGATCTGAAAGTATAAGCGGATCTTCCATAGCCGCTGTCAAAATAAGTGAACGTGCAAGGTTAAAATCTGCGTCATAGCTTATATCAAAAGTAAGATCAACTCGTCTTGTTGGAGTTTCCGTGTAATTTATAAGTCTTGCTGATGTTACATTACCGTTTGGGATAAGTATTGTTTTTCCGTCAAAGGTGTTGAGTTTGGTGTAGAGTATCCCTATAGCCTGTACAACGCCGACAGTACCGTCAAGCTCCACCGTATCGCCTGCAGAAAACGGCTTGGAAAAAAGAATAATAAATCCTCCGCAGAGATTTGTAAGGCAGTTCTGCAATGCAAGGCTGGCTGCAAGTCCTGCAGCACCGAGTATGGTTATTATGGAGGACATAGGCACATTCAGAACAGATAATGCCATTATGATCACAACGGCATAAAGAACTACTCTTATAACCGACACAATAAAGCTTCTTGCGGCATTGTCCATATTTGAACGCTTCATAGCCTTTGATGCGATGCGGCTTATTATACGGGAAAGGAGTATTCCCAATACAAGCACAATTACAGCTATTATCAGCAGGGGCAGTATATTTCTGAAATAGTCCATAACACCGCTGAAAAATCCTGATGCCTTGTCAACGTGTTCCTGTATGACCTCCTGCACAGGGACAGCAGTTGTTTCCTGTATATTTTCTTCCATATAAATATCCTTTCTTTGCCAAAGATTACAAGTCTATTATATCAGATTTTTCTGCTTTAGTCAATCAATATATCACTCCGCAGGAAAAAGGCGCGTTTTATTTTTTATATTTAATATGTAAAAATCTATTGAAATCAGTCAGAAAATGGTGTATAATTAAAAAAGAGATAAACGCAACGCAAAATTAATCTGTAAATTAACTATTTTTTAATTAATTTTGCACGTTAACTAATTAGGAGGAATCACAAATGAAAAAACGTATTACTACTGCGGCTGCTGTAATTTCTGCTTTTGCACTAGCAGGAACTACCGTATATGCAGCTTCAAAGTTTACTGCCAACGACCTGAAAGACCTGAGCAATTCACTTCTCGGTGTATCTGATGTCAAGGAAGGACAGGATCTCACAGGGGATAATGTCGTTAATGTTTACGACATTATAAAAATGCGTGAAAGCTTTATTGCAGGCACAGGCGAATTTGCTGAACAGGTTATAGGCATTACTGACAGCAATACAAAATATATCGGCAGAAACATATACGACGATAATAAAATCACATGGCTTGTCCAGAGTGGTTCTGCTGTTGAATTTACAGTTAACGCAAAATCTGCTGAAATCACCATAAACGGCGATGGTCATACTGAAAGCGATGAAAAATACCGTCCCCGATACGCTGTTATCGTTGACGATGAAATTATTCTTGACGAGCTTCTCAGCGTTAAGGAAAAAACTGTCAAGCTCTTTGAGGGTACTGCTGCAAGATCTGCAACAGTCAAGGTTATCCACCTTTCAGAGGCTAACAACGGAGCTGTCGGCGTAAGCAGCATCAAGGTAAATTCCGACTCTCCAATACCCGTTGCTCCCACAGCTAAAAAGGATCTGTCAATTGAATTTGTAGGCGACTCGATCACCTGCGCTTATGGAGTTGAGGGCGAAAGTCAGTACGAGGGCTTTATGACATCCACAGAGAATTTTATGAAATCCTATGCTTATCTTACTGCAAAGCAGCTTGACGCTGATTACAGCGCGGTAAGCTACAGCGGTCACGGTATCGTATCAGGCTACAGCTCCAGCGGCGATGCCGTAACAGACAGCCTTGTTCCCGACTATTACGATTATGTTGGAAAAATCGGCAGCTATAAAACACCATGGGATTTCAAATCACATAAAAATGATGTGGTTGTTATCAACCTTGGTACAAATGACAATACATACTGTTCAAAGGATTACGAAACAAGAGGAGTTGAATATGCGGAGAAATACGCTGAATTTCTCACACACGTTCACGAGGTAAATCCCGAAGCTTACATTATTTGCACAGTAGGAACTATGGGCTGCACAGAAATGTACCCGTATATCGAAATGGCAGTCGAAAGCTTCAAAAAGTCCTCCGGATATGACAGAATTATGTCATATCAGTCGGCTACCCATACTCAGTCCGACGGCTACGGCTCCGACTGGCACCCCTCCCCTGTTACACAGCAGAACAGCGCATATGTCCTTGCAGATAAGATATGCCAGGCTCTGGGTATGGAATCCAGCCAGATAGGACTTAATGTTGCCGCTGACGCTGTTTTCTCATCTGAAACCGATGATACTGCCAATATGTCCGCATATTTCTCTGATTGGGATCACTCCTATCACATCACTACCGTTGCAGGCGGTGAGAAAAAGGAGTCAATCCAGGCATTTGTAAGCGGAATTGATATTAAAAAGGGCGGAAAGTATCGTCTTAGCTTCAAGATAGAAACAAGCGACGGGGCAGAAATCCCCTTTGTAATCCGCAGCAAGTCCACAGGCGAGATCATCCTCGAAGATACTTTTATAGGAACTGGTACAAAATCGCCTTATGAAAAGGAATTTGAGTCATCAATTACTGCGGCTGACGCTGAGCTTGTGTTCTCTCTCGGAGGAACAAATAACCTGCGTATGAGCCTTTATGAGGTTAAGGCGGTAAAGTTTGGATAATGAGCAATTTTCAATGCGTAATTATAGGGGCGGCAGTCTTAACGATTGCCGTCTTTTTTTTGTGTATTGATATATTTTGTAGGGGCGGATAATATCCGCCCGTAAGATTATGGAAAAACCTGAATTTCGTACCGAAATTGCGGACACGACTCAACCTGTCACTACAAAAATATCATCACATACTAAAAAGGACGGCAGAAAAATTTCCACCGTCCATAATTTTTAATTTATTTGCCGTACCAAAAAGCTAAAGGCTAATAGCTAACGACTAAAGGCTTTTTAAATAATTACGAATTATAATCAATCCCATGAAGGCTCTTTGCCTGTGGAAATCATTGCATAATATTCAAGTATTTTTGAAGCGTCTGAGGAATCAGTTTTGCTGTCGTTATTTACATCTGCGGCTTTCTTCTGATTTTCAGTAAATGCTCCTGCTCCACCTGTCTGAATTACTGCATATTCTTCAAGTACCAATGAAGCGTCGGAGGAATCAACCTTTCCGTCCTCATTAACATCGCCCAAAACAACTGCCGCTGGATTATCCTCAAGAGCAACAAATTTTATGTTGTATTTTTCAGCGTATGCCTGAACCTCCGAATTTTCACAACCGTATATTACTGTTGTATCAGGAATAGTATTTTCAACATCATCAATTACACATTCAGGATTTTTAAGTGTGATTGAAGCTAATTTTTCACATCCTTCAAAAGCTGAATGTCCAATTTCTATAATACTCTCAGGAAGTGTAACAGATGTCAGATTTATACAGTCTCTAAATGTAGAATATTCAATATCCGTAACGCCGTCTGGTATTACAATTGATTCCAATGATGTACAGCCACAAAATGCATAAGGACCTATGTACATAATATCATCAGAAATAGTTACCGATTTAAGATTTGTACAATAGGAGAATGCAGCTACTTCTATACCTGTAACCCCTTTTTCGACTACAACCTTAACTATATCTTTTTGATAGTTTCTCCACGGTATATTGTTGTCATGAAAATACATACCTCCCCAGGCTCCGCTGATAGTGAGCGTACCCTCGCTGTCAAACATCCAAGAAACTCCATCTTCCTCCATTCCACCACATTCGCCTGAATCTATTACTTCAATAGCCGGTTTTCCTTCAAGTGCAACAAATTTTCTGTTGTATTTTTCGGCATATGCCTGTGCTGTGGAGTTTTCATAGCCGTAGATTGTGCCGTTGAAAACATTTTCCTCTGTATCAAAATCGTGAGAATTGCATATTGTGTGTTCTGCATCAGCAATTCTACATCCCGGATGTTCAAAAATAACTGATTTCAAATTTGAACAACCACACAATGCTGTAAAATCTACTTTTTTGACATTTTTAGAAAATGTAATTGTTTCAAGGCTTTGGCAATCTCTGAATACTCCGATGTTTATGGTTCCAACGCCGCTTGGGAGAGTAACTTCCTTCAAGTTAACACAGCCGTAGAATGCAGAATGTCCCATTTCTGTAACACTTTCAGGAATTTTTATTGAAGTCAATCCTGTACAGTCAAAAAAGGCACCTGTTTTGATATTTGTCACGCTATCGGGAATTGTTATTTCCGCTATTTTTTCACAGCCACTAAAAGCCTGCTCCCCTATAGTTGTAACACCATTTTCAATTATTACTTTTGTAATTTTATCAGAATGTTCACTCCAGGGCGAATTTAAAGCCCAGCTGTCCATTTCACCTGTACCGCTGATTGTAAGAGTTCCTTTGCTATCCAGTGACCAGGTAAGTTCATAGCCTTCAGCACCACATTCACCCGAAGCCACTATTTCAGCAGCAGACTTTTCTTCAAGAGCAACAAATTTTCTGCTGTATTTCTCAGCATATGCCTGCGCTGTGGAGTTTGCATAACCGCGGATTTCGGCTGTATTGAAAATTGTAGTTTCACTATCGTATATTGTACACTCAGGATTTTCGATTGTAATTGAAGTTAAATCTGCGCAATTTTCAAATGCAGCGCTGCCTATAGTTTTCACACTATCTTGAATTACTATTTCTTTCAGTTTATGACAGTTATTGAAACATACTTCTCCTATCTCAGTAACAGTATCGGGAATTACAACAGATTCAAGATTGTGACAGTTTCCGAACATACCTGTGGGAAGTGCTGTTATACTATCAGGCAGACTGACAGAAACAAGCTTATCACAGCCGTTGAATACAAAGTTGCCTATTTTAATATCTGTATCAGGCAATGTTATTGTTTCCAGACTGCCGCAGGAATAGAAAGCGTGATCTCCTATA
>JAGAMB010000004.1 GCA_017624895.1 Ruminococcus sp.
CTGTTCACAGCAGAAAATACAACAATTTCCCTATGCGTCCGCTTAACTGGAAGTCACCTTACGATTATATCAAAGCTTTCCTCAAAACAGGTCAAGTTTTTTGATTTAATTTGTCTCATATCATTGACAAACCTACAAAATATTGCTTTTATCTCTCCGCCAACAAACTCCTGAGAAATTAAGGCAATACCGCACTGAACTTGTGCGGAAGATGCGAAGTCAAAAAATCTGAATTTCGTACCGAAATTGCGGGCGGATAATATTCGCCCCTACAGAGAATGACGATATATAGCCAATTCGCAGGGACAGCTTTGTGCGGTGCTGCCTTAAATGAAGCTTTGGGAGAAATATTATTTTTTTGCGATTGACAAGCACATCTTTATATGCTATAATAGGTAAAGCAGAAAGACAGTTCACGGCATATACCTGTCAAAAAAAACCGTGGTTTGTGTTCTGCGCGTCAGAACACTTTTTTTGTAAACGGAGGTATTCTATGTATAAATTAACAGCAGCAGCCGATTTTGACGCTGCGCATTTTCTTAGCGGATACAATGGAAAATGTGCCAATATCCACGGGCATCGCTGGACTGTGGAAGCTACAATAAAAGGCGATGAATTGCAGATATCCGGTGAAAAACGCGGTATGCTTATTGATTTCGGTGAATTGAAAAAAGCTGTCCGCGACCTTGCCAACAGTTTCGACCATACACTTATATACGAAAAAAACAGCCTTAAACAAACCACAATTGATGCTTTGAAAAATGAGGAGTTCAGCCTTACAGAGGTTCAATTTCGCCCTACAGCCGAAAATTTCGCCCGTCATTTCTATGAACTTCTTTCATTTCAGGGACTTCCGATATGCTCTGTGACGGTTTACGAAACCCCTGACAACTGTGCAACCTATGAAATTACCGAATAATGGAGGATCGTTATGATATATCCCGTAGTGGAAAGATTTGTGAGTATTAACGGCGAGGGCAGAAAAGCCGGTGAGCTTGCTGTTTTTATCCGTTTCAGAAAATGTAACCTCAGCTGCTCCTATTGTGATACAAGATGGGCAAATTCCGAGGACTGTCCGGCAGAAATGCTGTCAGCTGAACAGATCGCAGGCTATATCTATGGAACAGGCGTGAAAAATGTCACCCTCACGGGGGGAGAGCCTCTTTTGCAGGAAAATCTTCACGAGTTGATTGATATACTTATGGAACAGGGAAATAATGTTGAAATCGAAACAAACGGAAGTATTTCAATTGCGGAAATGAACCGCAGAGAATACCGCCCCTCATTTACCCTTGATTATAAACTCCCCGACAGCGGTATGGAACGCCAAATGGATCTAAGCAACTATAACTATATCCGCAAGGACGATACAGTAAAATTCGTGGCGGGAAGTATCGACGATCTTGAAACTGCTGTGAAAATTATTAAGAAATATGAGCTGATAAACAAGTGCAATGTATATATCAGCCCTGTATTCGGCAGAATAGATCCTGCGGATATTGTTGATTATATGAAAAAAAATAATCTTAATGGTGTTAAACTGCAATTACAGCTCCACAAAATCATCTGGAACCCTGAGAAAAGAGGTGTCTGAAATGGACAAGGAAAAAATCGAATACCATATAAGGGGACTTCTTGAAGCTATCGGTGAAAATCCGGACCGTGAAGGACTTGCAGAAACTCCCTCACGCGTTGCAGGTATGCTGGCGGAAGTGTTAGAAGGAACAGCTTATTCCAATCACGAGATTGCGGAAATGTTCAGCAAGACATTTACTGCCGAAAATTCAGATGCTGAAGAAGCTGTTGTTATGAAGGATATTACCGTTTTCAGCTATTGCGAACATCATCTTGCTCTTATGTACGATATGACGGTAAATGTTGCGTATATCCCACACGGCAGAGTTCTCGGACTAAGCAAAATCGCCCGTATCTGCGATATGGCAGCAAAACGTCTGCAATTGCAGGAACGTCTTGGCAGGGATATTGCGGAGATCATCTCCGAAGCCGCCGGAACTCCCGATGTCGGGGTGAAAATCCTCGGCTCTCACAGCTGTATGACCGCAAGAGGTATACGAAATGCCTCTGCAAGAACAGAAACACGGACATATACAGGCAAATTCAAAGGCAATCGCGACTTACAGAAATTACTTGATTGAGGTGGAATATGAAAGCATTGGTTTTATTCAGCGGCGGAGTTGACAGTACAACCTGCCTCGGCATTGCTGTGAAGGAATACGGCGCTGAAAATGTAATCGCTCTGTCAATATACTACGGACAGAAGCACGATAAAGAAATTCAGGCGGCTAAGAAAATCGCGGAATACTACGGTGTAACGCTGAAAACTCTCGACCTCACCCTTATTTTTGCGGATTCCGACTGCTCACTTTTAAGCAATTCAGACAAGGAAATTCCCACAGGTACTTACGCAGAACAGCTTGAACAGGCTGAGGGAAAGCCTGTTTCCACATATGTGCCATTCAGAAACGGACTTTTCATTTCATCTGCGGCAAGTATCGCTCTTTCCAATGACTGCGGAGTAATATACTACGGCGCTCACAGCGATGATGCGGCAGGAAACGCTTACCCTGATTGCAGCTCAGCTTTCAACAACGCTATGAACGAGGCTGTGTACATCGGCAGCGGAAATCAGCTGAAAATAATCGCTCCCTTTGTGGAAATGGCGAAAAAGGATATTGTAAAAAAAGGACTGGAAATCGGAGTTCCCTATGAGCTTACATGGAGCTGTTACGAGGGCGGCGATAAACCATGCGGCATATGCGGAACCTGCCGCGACAGAATTGCGGCATTTGAAGAAAACGGCGTTACAGATCCCATTATGTAAAGGAGAATAACTATGGCAGGCAGAACAGATAACGAACACGGAGATATTACTCTCCTCGGCAATCAGCACACAAAATATTCTTCGGACTATAACCCCGATGTGCTTGAAACTTTCCCGAATAAGCACCCCGACAGGGATTACTTTGTAAAATTCAACTGTCCCGAATTTACAAGTCTTTGCCCTATTACGGGACAGCCCGACTTTGCTACAATTTACATTTCATACGTTCCCTCGGTTAATATGGTGGAAAGCAAGTCCTTGAAGCTTTATCTTTTCAGTTTCCGCAATCACGGAGATTTCCACGAGGATTGCGTTAACATCATTATGAATGACCTTATTAAGCTTATGGAGCCGAAATATATCGAAGTATGGGGAAAATTTCTCCCACGCGGCGGAATTTCCATTGATCCGTACTGCAATTACGGTCAGCCGGGTACAAAATGGGAAAAAGTGGCATGGGACAGACTTACTCAGCATGATATGTATCCCGAAAGCATAAATAACAGATAAAAAATTACCGCACACAGCTACAAAATCGGCTATGTGCGGTTTTGCATATTTTCACTTTTTCTGCATAGAATATAACTACCACGCACAGGAGGAATTTATATGAATAATTTTGAAATGCCCGTTGGACTTGGTATGGCACTTGCTATGAATCCCGAAGCTATGCAGAAATTTGCCGCTCTCCCTGAGGAGAAAAAATGGCAGATTGTCAGCGGTACTCACGCTGTTGAGTCCCGTGAGGATATGAAAAGATATGTCGAAAATATTATAACTGCATACTAATTCAAAAGGCTTCCCGATTTTGTCTGTTATCCTTAACGGAGAAATGAGAGTGGTATGTAACCCGAAAGGTATTACGCCTTTCGGGTTTTCTTTTTATGCCGGAAGCAGTGCCATTTCACTTACTTCGTCCGTCGCTGCATCAGCCCTCTGACCGCTGCC
>JAGAMB010000020.1 GCA_017624895.1 Ruminococcus sp.
CTGTTCACAGCAGAAAATACAACAATTTCCCTATGCGTCCGCTTAACTGGAAGTCACCTTACGATTATATCAAAGCTTTCCTCAAAACAGGTCAAGTTTTTTGATTTAATTTGTCTCATATCATTGACAAACCTACAAAATGCGTAATTAAAGCCTTGAAACAACAGACGGAAAAAACAACACCTCAAAGACATTTCAGCCTTTGAGGTGTTGTTTTATTGATTAATAATTTTCAGCGTGGATTTCAAAGTAAGCCTGTGGATGTGCGCATACAGGGCATACATCGGGAGCCTTTGTTCCAACAACGATATGACCGCAGTTGCGGCATTCCCATACCTTAACTTCGGATTTTTCGAATACCTGTGCAGTTTCAACATTGTTCAGAAGTGCGCGATAACGCTCCTCGTGGTGCTTTTCGATAGCAGCAACAGCTCTGAATTTAGCTGCAAGCTCTGTAAAGCCTTCCTCCTCGGCAGTTTTTGCAAAGCCCTCATACATATCTGTCCACTCATAATTTTCGCCATCAGCGGCATCAGAGAGATTTTCAGCAGTTGAGCCTATGCCGTTAAGTTCCTTGAACCACATTTTAGCGTGTTCTTTTTCGTTATCGGCTGTTTTCTGGAAAAGTGCGGAAATTTGCTCATATCCTTCTTTTTTTGCCTTTGATGCAAAATATGTGTATTTGTTTCTTGCCTGTGATTCGCCGGCAAATGCGGCGAGAAGATTTTTTTCAGTCTGTGTTCCTGAATATTTTGTTTTTTTAGCTTCTGACATATCAAAGCCCTCCTTAATATAATATCTGACACTTCTGTCAGTTGATAATATGATTTTAACATATATTTTTTCCATTGTCAATAAGATTATACCATTAATACTGATATGTATAACAGTTTATATGTTTTTAGCAGAGAAAAAGCTTCCAAAAATAAAAATATTGATTTTCTGTAACAATTTTATAAAAAATACTGGACAAATAAAAAAATATATGGTATAATAATAATCAGCTAATTTCGTACTTAATCTGAGGTGAATCAAATGGATCTTTTCTCTATATTCAAAGGCGGAAAGTATTTCGATAAGCATATCGCTCCAAAATGCGATTATTGTCAGTTCGGCAGACGTGCTAAGGATGGCAATAAGGTGCTTTGTGAAAAAAGAGGACTTGTTGACTGCAATTATTCCTGCAGCAAGTTTGTTTACTCCCCTTTAAAGCGTATTCCCGTAAAGCAGCTCAACTTCGTAGGAAGTCTTGCAGATGAGGATATCTACATCGAGTCAGCAGGTGATATTGCTGAAAAGCAGGAGCTTGAAAATCCTAAAAGGGAAGCTCCTAAGCAGACACAGCCGCCTAAGAATGAAGCTCCCAAGCAGGCAGAAGCTCCTGTGCAGAAGCAGAATGAGATACCTGTGACAGAGGCTCCGAAGCAGAATGAAACTCCTGTGGCGGAGGCTGCACCAGCATCAGTTGCAGGTCCATCCCTGGCTGAGTTAAGCGCCCTTGCTGAAGCTGCTGCTATGTCTGCGGACAACACTAACTCACAGTAAACTTTGAAATTTTACCATATCGCAGACGGCGGATTTCTGCTGCCTGCGGTATGTGATAAAATAATGTACTAATGAAAAGAGCAGATATTAATGGAAAAAGTTATTATATTATCCGATGCAAGCAGAACTGATAATGGCAGATCTCTCCCGGTAGATCCAAGTATCGTTAATAACCTTCTTGATGAGGGCTGGACAGTTAAGCATCTGAGAACTGCTTCAACCGAGCATAAACGTACACTTGTTTTTGTACTGGAGAAAAAGGATAACGAGTAATCAGGCAGAGATGTGAGTATGGCGCAACTGGCAGCTTTGCGGCTGAGCGCTGTCTGTGGCAGATACAGCGAAGTGAGCAAAGGCGCAGCGGTCGAAATTATGTGAGCGACTGCGAGCAAAAAATTTCGGGCACCGCAAGAGTCACGCAGAGATAACTGTGTATTTATTCCCTGCAAGCTCTGGCAGGTAAAAATCAGAGCAAAACTAAATATGCACCTGTGGTGAAATTGGCATACACGTTGGAATTAGGCTGCGTCACGACGGTGTGATAATGGTGATATTATGGAAGATGTTATTGAAGCACATTATTATTCAGCAAATCACAAAGAACAGCTTATGCAGGATTCTGTCTGTGGCTGCTTCTATTGCGGCAATATATTTAATCCAAGTGAAATTACTGAGTGGTTGAAGGATATATCCGGTACTGCGATCTGTCCATATTGCGGAGTAGATTCTATTATCGGCGAAAGCTCCGGTTTTCCTATTACAGAAGAATTTCTTGAACGAATGCGTAAGAGTTGGTTCTGTAAATTAAATATGCGGGTGTGGCGGAACTGGCAGACGCACGAGATTTAGGTTCTCGCGCCGCAAGGTGTGCAGGTTCGATTCCTGTCACCCGCACCAATGAAATCCCTCGATATATCGAGGGATTTTTCATTTGTTGATGCAGAATTCAATTGGCACCAGATTTATTTTGCACACAAGGTACGCCTTATGCGTATGCCGTTTTACGCCGATTCTTCCTCCACATACACCGCCACACTATCCTCAAAATCGCCATTGAATTCCAGACGCACATCAAGGCTCTTGTCCTCATTCTGATGCACATAAACCGTTTTCACCAGCAACCGCAGATTCGCATCGCTGGAATGCTGTTCTTCCGCAGACACGGTGCTTGGGGTTTGGTAAATCTTATACCAATCCCTGAAACAACAGTAGACAAATCCAATGGCATAAATGATGTATGTCATCGTTGGACATACGGCAATATGCTTTCGTCGTCCGCCTTGACATACATCATTTCAGCTCATCATCTTTGTCTACTAACATTTTAGGGATCGGTATTAGCATATGCTGTTTTGAGAAAAGTGACAACAAATAATCTGTTAGTGATTTTGTTTTTTCAATAAAATTTCTCTGAAAATGCTTTAGTTAGGCTGTATGCTATTGACATTTTATGTGGTTTTGTGTATAATAAAGGAAAGGATTGTAAAAGATGTCTTAATTGCGTATAGGAGGTGGTCATTATCGCCAGAGGAGTACAGAACAGACCGACAAAGGAAATGATTGTTCAAATTGCATCTAAGCTATACCTTGAAAAGGGTTTCACAGATACCAGCAATAAGGAGATTTGTGATATTCTGAAAATCAGCACTGGAAATCTGACATTCTATTATCCGCAGAGAGAACACGTTCTCACCGAATTTGTCAAGGAACTCTGTGATTTTCAATGGCGTATGATTGATGTGCTGGAACAAGAGGATAAATCACCGCTGCTTGCACTTTGCATTGAATTTGCCACAAATGCGGCAATTGCGGAGGAAAGCGATGCTATGCGTGACATTTTTATTTCCGCTTACATTCATGCGCTGCCCCTTGCGGTTATCCGTGAGAATGACACAAAGAAAACACAGAAGATTTTTGCGGAATTTAATCCTGACTGGACGGATGAACAGTTTGCTGTCATGGAGAACCTATACTCCGCTATAGAATATGGTATGTTTTCATCGGCAGGGCAGGAGTGCATCAGCCTTGATATGCGTATAGCCTGCGGACTGGATGCTGCAATGCGATTGTACAATGTCCCCGAAAGCTTACGAAATCAGAAGCTTGAGAAAATAATTGCAATGGACTATCGAAGTTTTGGAAGGAGAATACTCTCCGACTTCAAGGATTACATCACCGCTGTCAATTGGCAGGCGGTTGAAACAGCAAGGCAGAGTAAACAGAAACCGAAAAAATAACTTGGTAAGTCTTTTTCATTATGTGTTGTGCATATGGAAGAAATACAATAAAATCCGTTAAAAATAAGGTGAAGATTTATGAAAAAATATATTGGAATTATCATGATGGCGGCTATGCTTTCATTGACCGCATGCGGACAGAATATTGAGGAAACAGCTAATAATTTAACTGGTGATACTACGACTGCGGAGGATACAACATCAGTATCTGCAACAGAGGAAACTACTGAAAAATCTGAACTCCAGCCGGCAACCGAAGCTGAGACCACAGCTTCCGAAACAGAGCCGACTACTGAGGCGGAAACAGAAGCTGCTACTACAGTTCCTGAAACAGAATCGACTACTGAGCCTGCAACTACTGCCGAAGAAACACCCACAGCAAAACCAAATGAGATTTTTGCTCTGAACGGACCACTTGGACGTCATCAGGGAGTTGAGGAATTTGACAATGCAAAGTTTGCGGCATCCTTTGGAGCTGACTCTTTCACAAAGAACTGGGACGGTACAGTTACCCTTACAACGATGATTTATCGTTATGAGATGTTTAGTAATGATGATATTCAAGCTCTGAAAGTCGGTGATACCATCTGGTGTCTTGGCAAGGCGGTAGTTGTTGAAAAGCTTGAAACGCTTGACAGCGGTCTTGTTATCGTCAATGGCGGCATTGAAAATGGCGGTCGCTGTTTCAGAATGGAAGATGGCGTATATTGCGAATCCGGAATGAACAACGTACATTCCTATTATGAAATAGGTGAAAATACATACACACTTTCTGCTGATTTTGTGTTCACAGACAATTCTGATATGGACAACCCAAAGACATATACTGCCGAAGAACTTATGTCAATTCTTACATGGGATACGCATTTTGTCAAAAGCAACACGATAGTTGAAACCACCGATGGCGTTGTTACAGCAATTGTGAGAAACTATATTCCATAATAAGAAAACGCGGAGATTTTGTGCGGTGCAGCCTTTGATATAGTTCCTTTCCGCCTTCATCTTTTAATTAGTGCAGCAATATTTTTAACATCATTTACTCTGAGCAGGAGTAACAAATGAATTGACAACATTAATTTCATATGATATAATGTGAATAGGAAGCAGAGGAGTTGTATTCCCTGTTCCAAATTAATTTAAGGAGAGTTTGTTTGAAAAACACAATTAAAAAGGAGATAGCAGCGTAAACGGGAGGTTTGCGAATACTATCTCACACAAGCCTCCCGTGTTCAGTCAACACATTTCAGGAGGAAAAAATAATGAATAAAAATGACTATATTATCCGTTTGGAAACAGAAAAAGACTATTGTGAAGTTGAAAATCTTGCTCGTGAAGCATTCTGGAATTTAAGCTTTCCGGGTTGTGATGAGCATTACTTCATCCATGTATTGAGAAGCCACGAGGCATTTATCCCTGAGCTTGACTATGTTATTGAAGCTGATGGGAAAATCATTGGCAGTATTATGTACTCAAAAGCTGAGCTTATTGACGAAAATGGCAATATTAAGCCTATTGTTTCAATGGGACCTCTCTGTATTCACCCTGATTATCAGCGAAAAGGACTGAGCAGAATTCTCCTTGAATTTACTTTTGAGCTGGTGAAAAATATGGGTTATGATACCGTTATTAATTTCGGAAATCCCGACAATTACGTTTCAAGAGGCTATAAAAGCTGTAAGAAGTACAATATATGCTTTGAGGGAGATGTATTCCCTGCGGCTCTGCTTGTGAAAACGCTTACAGAGGATGCTTTGGACGGCAGAAAGTGGTTCTATCACCCGAATAATGCCGATGCTCCATGTGCTGATACCGACGCTGTTGCGGAGTTTGACAAGCTCTTTCCGCCAAAGGAAAAGAAGTGGCAGCCCAGCCAGGAGGAATTTTATATCCACAGTCATTCTGTGATCAATTGGTAATAATTAAGCCGACAGCTTTTGCTGTCGGCTTTTTTGCTGTTAATTCAGTTCAGGAATACCCATTTCTGTATCAGGAGAAACTTTATAGTCATCAAAGCTATATTCACGGACAGACTTTTTAACTTTGTCCATAACTTCTTCATTGTAGAAAGTCATATTAATGGGCAGGAAGTAGGGATATCCTGCATCGTACTTTATAGCGTCGTGATGTGATTTTAGTATTTTGAAAAAGTATATATTGAAAATGATAGGGGCAATGGTGCAAAAGTTTACAGGAACTGCCAGCAGCATAATACTAAGAAAATATTTTTTCTCATACTTTTTTTTCAGGAAAACTACGATAAAAAAGAGCAAATATATAATAGTAAGAGAAATAAGACAGAAAGGTATATTCTGGCTTATCTTATAACACAGGGAAAGTTTTTCACTTACAATGAACTCAAAAGAACCGAATGTGAAAGTAAAAGCATAGATTGCAAGAAATGCTGCAATATTGAAAATCAGGACTTTCCAGAAATCGCGGACATATATTTCACGCTTTTTCTGCATCTCAAACATATGGTCGTTGAAATCGTGTACCTCTGTATACATTTTGTCGGAGGTAATATTTATACTTTGTGTTTGAATATTCTCCTCGGTTATATAGTCGAGCTCATCAATTGAAATCTGCTTGTTGTAGTATCTGTTGAAGTGCATAAAACCGCCTCTTTTCAGAAAAGTTTTTTTCATTAATATTATAGCATATTGTTCATAAAATGTCAATAATTCGGTTTGGTAAAATGTCTTGACACTCCTGACCTCATATGTTATAATATATAAAATATAAGTAATTACACAGGATTTTCAGGAGGTAAAAACTATGCTTACACATAACGGAACAAAGACAATTGAAACGGAACGTCTTATACTCCGCAGATTTGAGTATACCGACGATACAGCAATGCTTAAATACTGGATTGCTGATGAAAAAATCCAGTCCCTGTATTCCGAGCCTGTATATTCCACAAAAGAGGAAGTAAAGGGGCTTCTTGACATATATATCAGCTCATACGAAAAGCCTGATTACTACCGCTGGGCAATTATTGAGAAAGACTGCGGCGAATGTATCGGTCAGATTGCTTATTTCCTTGTTGATAATAAAAATCACTTTGCAGAAATCGAGTATTGTATCGGTTCGGAGTTTCAGTGCAGGGGATATGCTACCGAAGCAACAAAAGCAGTTATTTCTTTCGGATTTGATGAAATCAATCTTCATAAGGTTCAGATCTGCACAAAGACTATAAATCAGCCTTCAAAGCGTGTTATTGAGAAATGCGGTTTCACATATGAGGGAACGCTCCGTGATTATTTCTTTATGAACGGCGAATATGTGGGCAGACATTATTTTTCAATCCTCAGAAGCGAGTATGAGAAAAATGATTAAGAGAGCAGATTTATGTGATGCCGAAATGGTAAAGGCAATAACCGAACAGACAATAAACAGCGTATATCCAAAATATTATCCCAAAGGTGCGGTGGAATTTTTCCTCAATCACCACAATGAAAATAATATAAAAAACGACATTGAAAAGGGTATTGTCTATATTTTATATGAGGGCGATAATGCTGTGGGAACTGTTACTATCAAGGAAAATGAGATTTTACGCCTTTTTGTTTTACCGCAATTTCAGGGGAAAGGTTTCGGCGGCAGACTGCTTGATTTTGCTGAGAAGAAAGCTGCGGAAAATCACAGTAAAATTATAATTGATGCGTCATTGCCTGCAAAGACGATTTACCTGAAAAGAGGTTATGTTTTCACGGAATATCACACTATAAAAACGGAAAACGGGGATTTTCTGTGCTATGATGTTATGGAAAAAGTGTTATAGTCCAACTGTAGGGGCTGCCTTTGGCAGTCCGCAATTAATTGCTCCCCCAACTAAACCTTGCCATCAAATACTCGGCACAAAGAAAATTTCTCTGTGTCAGAAAAACTTGAAATACGACAGTATTCCTGTGTTTTTCTTCCTTGATAAATTTCCTTTCTGCTTTCGTCTTTTTTGCAAGGTATAATTGGTGGAGCAATATAAAGGAGCTGATAAAATGTCACACACAGTCACAAAACCAAATGAGAAATTCAATATAATACTTGCGGTAGTTTTTCACATTGCACTTATAATTCTTGATTATTTCTTTATAGATAATTACGGTGCTGCGTTTGGATATTTCTTTCTTCTTGTCGGTGGAGTTTATTTTTTATACTGGATTATCTCCAACAGAAAAAGCTATATGCCATGGAAAGTATATTTAGTATTTGTAATTGGTACTATTACCCAGCTTCTTCTGAGTTTAGAAGGAATAATTCCAAAGGAATATGGGACGGGTGAACCGGGCGTTGGAAAGAGTCAATTTCTTTATTGTATATTAATTCTTTTTTTAACTATATCGATAGGTATTGCAAATTATATTTTGCATATTATTGATTCGGTGAGAAAAAACAAGGAAAATGAAATGGAGAAATAAATCTATGGTAACACAAGAATTTGAAACCCCTCGTCTTATATGCCGTCCGTTTACTATGGCGGATTGCGGTGATATGCTCCGAAACTGGATAGCCGAGAACTTCCTCGCCATACAGACAGTATGCTTTCGTCGTTCGCCTTGACAGACAGCATTTCTGTCATCATCTTTGTCTACTAACATTTTAGGGATTGGTATAAGGAGAAAAATATGAAAAACTATGTAGTTGAAAATTACGAGAATTATCGTGAGGAGGACAGATTGTCCACCAATAACGCAAGAAAAATTGAATTTATCACAACATCAAGAATATTTAACGAGCTTTTTGACGGCAGCAAAAAAATTCTCGATTGTGCCGCAGGAACTGGAATTTATGCCTTTCATCTTGCGGAACGGGGACACGAAGTAACTGCCACGGATATAACTCCCCGCCACGTTGAAATTATGGATAAAATCATTGCGGAAAAGGGATATAACGTGAAAACAGCCGTTCTTGATGCCTGCGATATGAGCATTTACGGGGACGAAAGCTTTGATGTTGTCCTGAATATGGGGCCTTTTTATCATCTGATTGACGAGGAAAAAAGGATGCAATGTATGAAAGAAAGCCTCCGTGTGCTGAAAAAGGGCGGTCTGCTTGCAGCAGCATACATTCCCAGATATTATATTTTCCAGTTTATTGCAATGGAGAACAATTATTTTCTTGACGCTGACCTTGCAAATCAGCTCATATCCACGGGAGTTCTTCGCCACGACGACGAAAAATGTTTCTGGACGGACACATATTATTCCTCAGCGGAGGAAATGGAGCGTCTTTACAGAGAGAATGGTCTTTCTGTTATCGACCACTTTGCGCAGGACGGCTGTACTCCACAATTCCGCGAAAAGGTTGATAACTGGAGTGAGGATCAGTTCAGAATATGGTGCGATTATCACTATTCTGTATGCCGTGAGAAATCAACCATCGGGGCGAGTAATCATGTTGTTATTGTTGGGAGGAAAGAAAAATGAAAACCAAATTAAAGACAATAACCGCCGCAATTTGGCTGCTGTTATCTTCTGCAATGGCTTATTACTGTATGATTTTTGGAATATTTGCTGTATCAGAAACAGAACGTTGGATAAGCAGCAAGGACTTTTATATTAACAATGTTGTGGACAGCGTTATTGAGGTGATGCTGATTGTGAGCTATATTTTTACATATCTTAGTGCTATGATTTATCTCTGTAAACAGATGTATAAAATAAAAAAGTGGATGGTATGTATTCCGATACTGGCTTCTGGATCTGTAATTGTACTTAGTATTGCGCTGTTCTGGAATACTTATGAGCTTTTTTGAGAAAACTAACCATGAAAATCGAGAGTTAATGAAAGAGATAAGGCGGATTTGCTTACGCATTTCCGGCGCAAGTGACTATATTATGGGTAGAAAATATGGGTTGAATTTTATGGGAAAGTGTGGTATAATTGCAATAAAGTGTTTTTGATTGAAAACAGAGAGGTTATATAAGGAGATACATAATGAAAATTGATTTGAATTCTTTAAGCAAAAAGTATATAACTGCAAGCAGTATAAGGGCTTTTCTTTTATTTATACCGTTAGTGATCATATTTGTAAAGCAATGTGCTGCTGATGAATTTGATTGGAGTCAATATCTGGATACAAGTATATTGATATCTGTTTTATTTGCCTTTTTATGCGAGTCGTTAGCTTCATCAATTCACTATTTTATTGAAAAAAAGTATGAGGATTCCACCAAATTGTCTGTTGACTATGATAAACTTGTAGAAAAGTATTCTCGTGAAAATCTTATTGAGTATAAAAACAATAAATTCCCTGTAATTTGTCTTGTAAGCAGAAAAAAGAATTCTGAAAGCTTTAATATAGTTGTAAATCATGATAATAAATCAAAGCGCTATGAGCTGCCTAAACAAATTGCTGATCAATCGGATTATTTGATGAAAGCTCATAAACACTCTAAAATCTTTAATAATATAAATGTGAGATTAGATGATATCAGACAAGATGATGGAAATGTTGCAATTTCATATTCTAAAACAACATATTTTGATTCTCTGATCACTAACAGAGCGATTGATTATAAATTTGAAAATGGAAAAACCATAAGAGAAATATATGAACCGGGGCCGTTTTTAAATAAATTGTCTGAGTCTAAGTTGTCAAATCATCTTGGATTTAACGGTTTTGTTGAAACATCCGACGGGAAATTCATTTTTGTTTTACGAGGTAATAATCTTTCCATTGGAAAAAATACGTTGTCGGATAGTATAGGTGCTTCTTTAAAAACAAAATATTGTTTAGATGATGATATGAATTTGACTTCCAAGGGAATAGGAAATGCAATTTGTAACGAAATTTATGACGAATTACGAGTCAGAGTTAAAAATAACAATGAAATGGAAAAAACTATTTTTGCATTCTACAGAGATATTCTTGAAGGCGGAAAGCCTCAATTCCTGTTTCATTATAAATTAGAAAATATGACGCAAAAACAATTTGAAGAAAACTTTATAAAGGAAATCAAAGCTAAGAAAAAAGAATTGAAAAAAAAAGCTGTGATAGATGGAACCAAATTTGTCTTTCTTAATTACGAAGAATTGAAAAAATGTGATATCACCGCCGGTAAACTCGTGCTTCCCGATAAAAATACATCATTTAAAATTTTGCCATCCGCATCAGCTGCTATTGTTATGCTGCTTGATTATTTAGGATAAGAGAACCCCATAAATAAACACCTCCCCAATCTCATTGAATTGAGATTGGGGAGGTGTTTGTTTTGTATTAATATGGCATAACCGCCAATTGAGTTTTTTAGATTATTCCCACTCAATAGTGCCGATTGGCTTAGGAGTGAGATCGTAGAGGACACGGTTGATACCCTCAACCTCTGCTGTGATACGAGCAGTAATTTTGTGGAGAAGCGCGTAGGGGATTTCCTCAATAGTAGCGCTCATAGCATCTGTAGTATTGACAGCACGGATAATAGCCGGCCAGCCCTCATATCTCTTGTCGTTCTTTACGCCGACGCTCTTCATATCCGGAACAGCGATGAAATACTGCCAAACAGTCTTATTAAGACCAGCGTTGTCAAATTCTTCGCGGAGGATAGCATCAGCCTCACGGAGAGCATTAAGACGGTCACGAGTTATTGCACCAAGACATCTTACGCCAAGACCGGGGCCGGGGAATGGCTGACGGTCAACCATTGAAGCAGGAAGACCAAGTGCCTTACCAACCACGCGAACCTCATCCTTGAAAAGAAGCTTGACAGGCTCAACAAGCTCAAACTGCATATCTTCGGGGAGTCCGCCGACATTGTGATGAGCCTTTACGCCGTCGCTTTCGAGAATATCAGGATAGATAGTACCCTGAGCGAGGAAAGAAATACCTTCAAGCTTGCTTGCTTCCTCGTCGAAAACCTTGATAAATTCACCGCCTATGATTTTACGCTTTTTCTCAGGAGCGTCAACACCGGCGAGAAGATCGAGGAAACGGTCAGTAGCGTCGATGTAAATAAGGTTAGCGTCAAGCTGATTTTTGAACACCTCAATAACCTGCTCGCTTTCACCCTTACGCATAAGTCCGTGATTAACATGAACGCATACAAGCTGCTTGCCAATAGCCTTAATAAGCAGAGCTGCTACAACAGAGCTGTCAACGCCGCCTGAAAGTGCAAGCAGAACCTTTTTGTCACCTACCTGTGCCTTAACAGCAGCAACTTGCTCGTCGATGAACGCAGCAGCAAGTTCGGGGGTAGTGATACGCGTCATTGTTTCTGGTCTTTTGTTTGAATCCATAAAATTTCCTCCTTTACCGGCGAAGAATCAAGCCGGGATATATATACCAATCCTGTCGTCATTGACGGGAAAGTACAGCTGAATTATTTTTCAGACGGTTCATCTGCATTTTTGCAGGTGATAAATTTGTTTGTTTCAAGTGTATGAATGAACATTGAAAGTCGCTCATACAGCGGCAGAGCCTTTTCGCCGAAGTGTTCCTCAACGGGTTTGCCGATATCGAAAACAGTTTTTTCACCGTCTATCTGAAGCCATATGAAGCTTCCCATTTCATCGAGATGAATATGGGAAACTTTTGGCTTTTTTATAAGCTTCTGGGCAATTCTGTTAGCGATACCCTTATTTTCCATATGTATGGTAACAAGTCCGTTGTCCTCAACAGACCATTTTATTTCCTCATTATGGACGGGCCGCTTTTCAAGAAAATTTTCGCCCTGAGATTTACTTTTCATTTGCTTTTTTTACAGGCTTCTGTTTTTTCCAGATGGAGAATTTAAGAAGCGAGAGAATGATGAGTGCGAATACAACAAGGCTTGATACATTTACAGCCCATTCAGGGAGATTTATCATACCTGAGATATCAATAAGCTTGTCCACTTCAAATACTGCAAGCAGAGCAAGAAGAACGCCTACAAGACCTTCACCTGCAATCATACCTGAGCTGAATAGGATACCGTCGTTGATAATATCCTTTTTGCGCTGTTCGCCGATTTTTTCAGTCTTCATCTTGTCAAAGATAAGACGGATCACACCGCCGACCATAATGCAAGCGTTAAGGTGAACGGGGAGGTAAACGCCGATAGCAAATGGAAGTACGGGAATACCGATAATTTCAATGAAGATCGCAATAAATACGCCGATGAATACAAGATTCCAAGGAAGATCAGCGCTCATAACGCCCTCAACGATCATCTTCATAAGAGTTGCCTGAGGTGCAGGAAGCGCATCAGTACCGAAGCCCATTTCGTTATCAAGAAGATAAAGAGTAGCACCGATAGTAAGAGCAGCTGCAACAACACCGATAATTTCGCCTATCTGCTGTTTTTTAGGAGTAGAGCCGAGTATGTATCCTGTTTTAAGATCCTGTGAGGTATCGCCTGCAATAGCAGCAACGATACAGATAATAGAACCGATAGCGATGGCGGCTGTCATACCTTCTGCACCGTCAGCGCCTGTGAATTTGAGGATAATTGTGGAAATAAGAAGTGTAGCGATAGCCATACCTGAAACAGGATTGTTACTGCTTCCTACAAGACCTACCATTCTTGATGAAACGGTAGCAAAGAAGAAGCCGAATACAACGATAATAAATGCACCGAGAAGTGAAACAGGGATTGCAGGAATGAGCCATACAAGAAGTGTAAGAATAACAATAGCGCTGATAACTACTTTAATATTGATATCCTGTGAAGTTCTGTCGTTGGATTTTACACCTGATTTATCGCTCATACTTTTGATAGCATCTCTGAATGTGCGGATAATAAGGGGGAGTGACTTGATAAGGCTGATGATACCGCCTGCTGCAAGAGCACCTGCGCCGATGTAGCGGACGTATGAACCCCAGATACCGTAAGCACCCTCAGCAGCAAAAACCTCGCCGATTGTAACGTCGGGATTGGGGTAAATTGCAATATTTTCGCCGAAAAGAACAATAAGGGGAATGAGAACGAGCCAACTGAGAATACCGCCTGAGAACATATAGGAGGAAATTCTGAAGCCGCAGATATAGCCAACGCTCATTACAGCAGGATAAATTTGAGTGCCTATCTCACCTGCAAAGCCCTTGACTCTGAAAGCAATTTCGCCGGGAACTGCTTTGATACCGTCAATAATAAGCTTAAAAAGTGCTGCAAAGCCCATACCTGCAAATACGGTTGAAGCGTTTGCACCGCCGTTTTCGCCTGCAAGGAGAATTTCAGCGCAGGCTGTACCTTCGGGATATGGGAGAGTACCGTGTTCCTTGACGATAAGAGCATTTCTCAGAGGTACCATAAAGAAAATGCCAAGAAGTCCGCCGATAAGAGAAATAAGTGTGATTTCGAGAATACCGGGGGGATCTGTTACGCCTTCCTTAGCCCAAAGAAAGAGAGCAGGAAGTGTAAAAATGGTACCTGCCGCAAGGGATTCGCCTGCAGAGCCTATTGTTTGTACTACGTTGCTTTCAAGGATTGAGTTTCTTTTAAGAAGAACTCTGATAACGCCCATGGCAATAACTGCCGCAGGGATAGAGGCTGAAACGGTCATACCAACTCTTAATCCCAGATAAGCGTTAGCGGCGCCAAAAATAATGGCGAGGATTATACCCATGAAGATAGAGGTGAATGTAAGTTCCGGAGTTACCTTATCTGCGGGTATATAGGGTTTGAATTCGTTTGATTTTTTTTCCATCATCGTCTCCGATCTGCTTTTGTTTTGCCGCATATTTTAGAGGGTGGGGAAATATGCGGCATAAGCTTGAATTTTGAAGCTGCGATGCAATTATGCAGATATTACATTGCGGCTTCTTAAGTCTGTACTGTCAGTTGTTTGAAGTGATGCAGGAAACTGCGTTTTCTCGGCAATAATTGGCAGTTCATAGCATCAGTTCAGTCAATTTGTTATCCGAAGATAGTTTTGACAGCATATAATACCTTATAATTATAGCAGTTTTTTACTTGAATTTCAAGAGGGATAGAATGATGATGAATATAAAATTTTTATGACGTAACTATGTATATTTTGTGACAAATAATAAATTGCTGACAGCTATAATTGCAAGGAATACAGCTTTTGATGGTCGGAATTTAGTTATATTGTGCTAACTTATAAGATTGACAAAAAATAATCAAAATGCTATAATTGAATTGCGGGCAGCGGGATTTATTCCGTTATCGGCATTACACAATTTCTGATTTTCTGAGAGTGAAGTCATTTTTTCTGTCAGTCATCGGAGTATGCTGAGAATTAATGCCCCACTATCTGTATGTGGGGATTTTTTTGCTATGAAGAATTATAACTGTAAAACAAAATATCCTGTTTTCCTCATTCATGGTATGGGCTTCCGCGATGGGAAAATAGGATACTGGGGCAGGATACCCCATACCCTCCGCAAATGGGGAGCTGAGGTGTATTTCGGCTGTCAGGACGCCAATGGTTCAATTGAATCAAATTGTGAAACATTGAAAAGCTCTCTTGAAAAGGCGATTGCAGAAAGTTCTGCGGAAAAAGTCAATATCATAGCTCATTCAAAAGGCGGACTTGAAGCGCGTTATCTTATTTCAACACTTGGAATGGAAGGATATATTGCCTCGCTGACAACGATCAGCACTCCGCATAATGGTTCAAGGACTATGGATAAGCTTATGAAGCTGCCGAAAATACTCCTTAAAGCCGGCAGCAGGGTATTTGATTTTTTCGAGGGTATTGGCGGTGACAGAAACCCTGATACATATCGCTGTCTTGAGCAGCTTACAACGTCTTTCATAAGACGGTTTAATGAGGAAAATCCCGATAATCCCGATGTTTTTTATCAGAGCTTCGGCTTTAAGATGAAAGATCCGCTGAGTGATATTTTTATGACTGTTCCGTATATCGCTGTGAAGCTTCTCAACGGAGAAAGTGATGGACTTCTCAATCCTGATGAAGTTGAATGGAGAAATTTCCGCGGAGTATACACAGGAACGGGAAAACGTGGCATATCACACTGCGATGAGGTGGATATGCGCCGCCGTCCGCTGAGCAGAAAAATGCCTGCAAACGAATACGAAATATCCGATATAACCGAGTTTTATGGAGAAATTGTATCGGAGCTTAAAGAAAAGGGGCTGTAATGGAGGAAAAAAGAATAGCGGTAGCGGCAATAGTTATTGACGATATATCTGCGGTTGATCAGGTAAACAGTATACTTCACGAGTTCAATGAAATAATCATAGGCAGAATGGGTATACCATACAGAGAACGGGGTGTTTCCGTTATATCCGTAGCTGTTGACGCACCACCCGACAAGATAAGCTGTTTTACAGGAAAACTTGGACATATCAGCGGAGTATCTGTAAAAGCTGCAATTTCAAAGAAATAGGAGGAAAATATATGTATAATGTTAAATCTTTAAAGGCTGAGGAGTTTATTAACCACGAGGAAATACTTGCAACTCTTGAATATGCGGAGGCTAACAAGAGTAACCGTGAGCTTATCGAGGAGATCCTTGAAAAGGCTCGTCCGAAGAAAACAGGCAGAGGCGTTGAATGTGCAGGTCTTTCCCACAGAGATGCAAGTGTTCTTCTTGCCTGTGATATTCCCGAAATGACGGAGAGAATATATTCTCTTGCAAATGAGATAAAGGAAAATTTCTATGGTGACAGAATAGTTATGTTTGCTCCGCTGTATCTTTCCAATTACTGCGTAAATCAGTGTGTATACTGTCCCTATCACATTCAGAATAAGGAAATTCCCCGTAAAAAGCTTACAATGGAGGAAGTTGAAAAAGAAGTTATCGCATTGCAGGATATGGGACACAAGCGTCTTGCGATTGAAGCAGGAGAGGATCCTGTGAACAATCCTATTGAATATATCATTGATTGTATCAAGACAATCTATTCTATCAAGCACAAGAATGGTGCTATCAGACGCGTAAATGTCAACATTGCAGCTACAACTGTTGAAAACTATCGCAAGCTCAAAGAAGCTGAAATCGGCACATATATTCTTTTCCAGGAGACATACCACAAGGAGAGCTATGAGGAGCTTCATCCGGCAGGCCCTAAGCATAATTACGCATACCACACCGAGGCTATGGACAGAGCAATGGAGGGCGGTATTGACGATGTAGGCCTTGGTGTACTGTTCGGACTTGATAAATATAAGTACGAATTTGCCGGACTTCTTATGCACGCGGAGCATCTTGAAGCTGTTCATGGTGTAGGTCCTCACACAATCAGCGTACCCAGACTGAAAAGAGCGTCAGATATTGATCCCACACAGTTTGACAATGGTATTGATGATGAAACATTTGCTAAGATTATCGCTTGTATCAGAATTTCCGTACCTTATACAGGTATGATTATCTCTACAAGAGAGAGTGAGGAATGCCGCAAAAAGGTTCTGAAACTTGGTATATCTCAGATTTCAGGAGGTTCAAGAACATCTGTAGGCGGATATGCAAATGAGGAAAGACCTCACGATACTGAACAGTTTGACGTATCTGACCAGCGTACCCTTGACGAGGTTGTAAAGTGGCTTATGGAGGGCGGATTTATCCCGTCATTCTGCACAGCCTGCTACCGTGAGGGACGTACAGGCGACAGATTTATGGCGCTCTGCAAGGTTGGACAGATTCAGAATTGCTGTCATCCAAACGCACTTCTGACATTACAGGAGTATTTACAGGATTATGCAAGTCCTGAAACAAGAAAAATTGGTGAAGCTCTCATAGACCGCGAAATACAGAAGGTTCCCGATGATAAAAAGCGTGAAAGAGCGCTTGAATATCTCGAAAAAATCAGAAACGGAGAGCGTGATTTCCGCTTCTAAAAGGAGCGTATTATGAAGAAATTTATTTCGTTGATTACAGGTGTGCTTGTTTCTGCGGGAAATTTATCAGTATTTCCTGTAAGTGCGGCTGATTGGCTGACATACGGAGATTTCTCCTATTCCGTAGAAGATGACGGCGGCATTACCATAGTGGAATATAACGGAAAAGATGCGCAGATTGTAATTCCGGAAAAAATAGACGGCAAAAACGTTACAGCTATAGGCGCCTGTGTTTTTGAGGAAAATCAGACAATAACTGACGTTGTTCTTCCGGGTACTATAAAGAAAATCGGTTATAAGGCATTTGATTCATGCAAAAACCTTGAAAATATCAATTTTCCGAGCAGTCTTGAAGTTATCGACAGTTATGCTTTTACAACCTGTCATACGCTGAGTGCTATAGATATCAGAAATGTGAAATCTATCGATGAATGTGCGTTTCAGCTTTGTATATCTCTTGAAGAAATTACAGTTGGCGGAGGAGTTGAAACAATTGTCGATCATGCTTTTCACGGCTGCCATAGTGTTGATACGCTGATCTTATGTGATGGTGTAAAGGTTATCGAGGAGGATGCAGCGCTGAATATGTATTCCCTGCGGCGTGTGATAATCCCTGCTTCTGTTGAGGAAATGGGCGAACATTCTGTCGGTTATACCTGTTATTACCCGAATTACACAAGAATTGACGCGGTAATTTACGGTTATCCCGAAACATCGGCAGAGGCTTATGCTGCGGAAAACGGATTTAAATTCGTAGAAATAGCAAATTATGGTGATGTCAACAGCGACGGTGTGGTTGACTCCGCAGACGCTACCCTTATTTTAGAGGAGTATGCATTAACCTCAACGGGTGGAAGCAGTATGTTTAACGCAAATCAGACGTTATGTGGCGATATTGACAAAAGCGGTACAGTCAATTCCTCTGATGCAAGCCGTGTGCTGGAGTACTACGGCTACGCTTCCACAGGAGGCACGGATATCCCCATGTTTTACTTTTTCGGATGAAAAATTTGACAAATAATGAATAGTGTGTTATAATAACTGTATAAGACATTTTTTCAATGGAGGACAAAAATAATGGATATGTTATCAATTCTTACACTTGCAGCCGTTTCGCCTGCTACAGGAGATAGATTTCCTGTAATTCCCCTTGTGATTATAGTTGGTCTTGCTATTGTTATAGCAATCGTAACATCTATAGTTGCTGCTAAGAATAAGAAAGACGACGAATAAATTACAGAGGCACCGCTTTTATGCGGTGCTTTTGCATATCTGCCAAGCATAATGTCATACCTTGTAGAAAAAGGAGTAATTATGTATGGTATGCAGTCTTGACGAAATAAAGAAAAAAGAGGTTATTGACGTTAAAACGGGGGAGCGTCTGGGCTATATTGACGATGTTCGTATGGACACGGAAAAATCTGAGATAATATCGCTTATAATGTACGGCGGATATCGCTTTTTCGGACTTTTTGGCAAGGAGGACGATGTGGAGCTGCCCTGTAATTCAATTAAAGTTATAGGCAGCGATACCATTCTTGCAGATACATCTTTTGCAAAATGCACAAAAAATAAATTTATGCGTTTTAAAAGTTTGTTCGGTTAGATATTGCCAAAATTAAGGAAATATGGTATAATAATTAGGCAATTCACACGCAGGGTTTTTGCGGGTCGGTGCGTCTGCGGACGTGGCACGCAAGGTAAATGCTGCGGAGGATTAATAATAACCAATTTTAAGGAGGACTACCACAATGGCAGTAGTTTCAATGAAGCAGCTTCTTGAAGCTGGCGTTCACTTCGGACATCAGACAAGACGCTGGAACCCCAAAATGGCACCATACATCTTCACAGAGAGAAATGGTATCTACATCATCGACCTTCAGAAGACTGTAAAGAAGCTCGAAGAGGCTTATATGTTCGTTCGCGACATCGCAGCTGAGGGCGGCGAGGTTCTTTTCGTAGGTACAAAGAAGCAGGCTGGCGATTCCGTTAAGGAAGAAGCTACACGCGCTGGCGCTCACTATGTAAACGCAAGATGGCTCGGCGGTATGCTCACAAACTTCAAGACAATCCAGACACGTATCAAGAGACTTGAGCAGCTCCACACAATGGAGGAAGACGGTACATTTGATCTTCTCCCCAAGAAGGAAGTTGTTAAGCTCAACCTTGAGATCGAGAAGCTTGAGAAGTTCCTCGGCGGTATCAAGACAATGAAGAAGCTCCCTGCAGCTCTCTTTATCGTAGATCCCCGCAAGGAAAAGATCGCTGTTGCTGAGGCTAAGAAGCTCAATATCCCGATCGTTGCTATCGTTGATACAAACTGCGATCCCGATGAGGTTGATTACGTTATCCCCGGTAACGATGACGCTATCCGCGCTGTAAAGCTTATCGCAGGCACAATCGCTAACGCTGTTATCGAAGGCAGACAGGGCGACGATGCTGCTGAGGCTGTAGAAGCTCCCGCTGAGGAAGCAGCAGCTGATGAGGCAGAGGCTGAATAATTCAAGTGAAACAATCAAAAACCCGAATTTAATGTTCGGGTTTTTGCGGATTATACAACAATTATATTTCAGGAGGTAATTACAATGGGAAAGGTTTCCGTTGCAGAGATCAAAGAACTTATGACTGCCACAGGCGTTGGTATGATGGACTGTAAGAAGGCCCTCGAAGCTAACGACGGTGATATGGACAAGGCTATCGAATTCCTCAGAGAAAAAGGTCTTGCTACACAGGCTAAGAAAAGCGGCAGAGCTGCTGCTGAGGGTATCGTTACAGCTGTTGTAAACGGCAATGTAGGCGTACTTCTCGAAGTGAACACAGAGACAGACTTCGCTGCTAACACAGACGACATCAAGAGCTTTGTTGCAGGCGTTGCAAATACAATCATTGAGAAAAATCCTGCTGACGTTGAGGCTCTCAAGGCTGAGGTTATCAGCGGCGGTACAGCTACAATCGGCGATGTTCTTACAGAGCTTGCTGGTATGAAGATCAGAGAGAATATCGTTATCCGTCGTTTCGTAAGAATGGAAGGTAAGCTTGCTTCTTACATCCACAATGGCGGCAGCATCGGTGTTCTCGTAAAGATGGATACAGAGCTTGACGCTGATCAGGTTGCTGTTATCGGTAAGGACGTAGCTATGCAGTCTGCTGCTCTTAATGCTCCTTACCTCAAGCGCGAGGATGTTCCTGCTGAGGTTATCGAGAAGGAAAGAGAAATCATGATGGCTCAGATGGCTGAGGATCCTAAGATGGCTAACAAGCCTGAGCAGGTTAGAGCTAAGATTGTTGACGGTAAGGTTGGCAAGTATTACTCTGAGAACTGCCTCCTTGAGCAGGCATTCGTTAAGGATGACAAGCTCAGCGTTCAGGCATATGTTGAGGCTGAGGCTAAGAAGCTCGGCGGCGCTATCGCTGTAACAGAAGTTGTTCGTTACGAGAGAGGCGAAGGCGTTGAGAAGAAGGAAGACAACCTCGCTGACGAAGTTGCTAAGATGATCAAGTAATTTAATTACGATATGTTAAAAGGTCTGCTTTCGGGCAGGCCTTTTTGATTTACAATATTGCTTTTTAAAACAGAATATGGTATAATAAGTGAAATAATTAGTCTGGAGGCGATTTTGTGAAAAAATATCTGATTATGTCGGCAGTCCTTGTGTTTTCAATAATAGTGTGCCTTATTGATGCTGTTTTGCAGCCGAATTATTTTGTAAAAATTCCCATAAAAATTGTATTTTTCCTTGCCTTGCCTATGATCTTCTTTATACGGAACAAGAGTGATTTCAAGGACTTCAAATCACTTTTTGTATTCAGAAAAAGGGGGATTCTGAAATCCCTTTTATTGGGAATTGCTGTATATGCGGTAATTTTATCGGCATATCTGCTGACGAGAAATTTATTTGATTATTCCAATGTAACTTCGAGTCTTACAGAAGGTATGGGCATAACAGCAGAAAATTTTTTATATGTGTCCCTTTATATATCACTTGCAAATTCTTTTTTGGAGGAATTTTTCTTCCGTGGCTTCGGATTTATGACGCTGAAAAGGCACACATCGCGGAAAATCGCCTATATATTCAGCTCTGTGATTTTTGCGGTGTATCACATAGGTATGCTGTGGGAGATGTTCAACATCGGTGTCCTGCTGTTGTTGATGTTCGGGCTGATAGTGGGCGGATGTATATTCAATTATTTGAATGAGCGCAACGATAATATTTATCCCTCCTGGTTTGTGCATATGTTTGCCAATTTTGCTATCAATACCGTGGGATTTATTTTATTCGGGATAATATAAAGGAGAACAAAAAATGAATTACACAATAAGAAAAATCAGCGAAAACGAATATAAACTATTAGACGATTTTATATATGAGGCGATTTTTATACCTGAGGGAGTAACTCCGCCTCCTAAGTCTATCATTAATCAGCCCGATTTGCAGGTGTATATCAAGGATTTCGGAAAAGAAAAGGATGATATATGCTTTGTTGCGGAGGTTGACGGAAAAGTTGTGGGAGCTGTCTGGGTGCGTGATATGGCGGATTACGGACATATTGCCGACGGTGTGCCGTCCTTTGCAATTTCTCTTTATAAAGAATACCGCAATTTCGGAATTGGTACGGCGATGATGAAAACTATGCTTGCAGAGTTGAAAAATCGCGGATATGACAGGGCATCTCTTGCGGTGCAAAAGGCAAACTACGCTGTGAAAATGTACAAAAAAAGTCGGATTTTACGTCATTGACGAAAATGATGAGGAATATATAATGGTGTGCGACTTGTAGAATTAAAGCTATAACTTAAATCGACACTTGATAATTAACAATAAATCCCCCGTACTTTTGTGCAAGATATACAAAAGTACGGGTTTAATATTTATGCGGAAAAGACTTGCTATATTGACAAAAATATGTTATAATTATAAAAGCTGTGAGTGTAATTACTTGCATAATAAATTTTTTAACAATAGTAGGGGTAAAAATATGAATGAAAAAATCAGACTTCTTGCTGATTCTATAGGGAAAGTTATTGTCGGCAAAGAAGATACGGTAATTCGTCTTATTGCAGCTTTGCTCTGTGAGGGACACGTTCTTCTGGAAGATGTTCCCGGAGTTGGAAAAACCCAGCTTATTACTGCGCTTTCTCGCTCTGTAGGCGGAAAATTCAACCGTATACAGCTTACACCCGACGTTATGCCCTCTGATATTGCCGGCTTTACTATGCCCGACAGTAAAACAGGTGAGTTTCTTTACCGTGAGGGTGCTGCAATGTGTAACTTTCTCCTTGCTGATGAGATAAACCGCGCCTCTCCAAAGGTGCAGTCTGCACTTCTTGAAGCTATGGAGGAGCGCCAGATTTCAATGGACGGCACTACATATCCTCTGCCGAAGCCTTTTCTCGTAATGGCTACACAAAATCCTGTTGAAACCTATGGTACATTCCACCTCCCAGAAGCTCAGATGGACAGATTTTTTATGAAGCTGTCAATGGGTTATCCCGATGCGGAGGAGGAGCTGAAAATCCTCGAAAGAACGGAAATGCACAATCCTATCAATAATATAGACGCTCCTGCAATGAGTATTGACGAGATACTTTCAATTCAGGAGGAGGTTCGTAATGTCCGCGTTACTGAGGCTGTAAAGAAATATGTTGTGGATATTGTAAGATTTACAAGAAGTGACAGAAATGCCTCTCTCGGCGTAAGTCCAAGAGGAAGTATAGCTCTTTACAAGGCGGCTAAGGCATACGCTTATATCTATGAACGCGACTATGCTACTCCCGATGATGTAAAGAAAACAGCTGTATCTGTTCTTGCTCACAGAATTATCCTTTCACCTCAGGGAAAGACTGAATTTAACAGCTCAGAGGCATATGTTGAGGCAATTCTGAATACACTTGCCGTTCCGTCAATGGGAAACTGATATGGGAACAATATTATCCATAATATCAATCGTGGTGGTACTTCTTGTATTTACCTTTTATATAGACGGTGAAATAGGAGTTGTAATTATCGCTTTTATGGTATTTGCGCCGCTTGTTTCCCTGTTTTTTGCATGGTATGGCAGAAATAGAGTTGCTGTTACATTTGACTGCGATGGTTATGTCAAAAAGGGCAGCAGTCTGACGGTCAATGTTACAGCTGAAAAAACAGGATTTTTCCCCCTTGGCATTGTGGAAATCAAGCTTGCTGCAAGCGAGGTTTTCGGCAGCATTGACAAGATATACAAGCTCTCGGTAATAAAAGGGGACAGCAAAAGCTTTTCGCTTGAGGTTGATGCAAATACGGGAGGAAACGGTGAAATATCCGTGGTTTCCGTCCGTTCCTGCGGATTTCTCGGCTATATAGGCTTTAAGGTCAAAGCTCCGCTTCCTCCGCCGAAAAGTGTGGGGGTTATCCCTGAAATCCCGTCGATTAAAACAAATTCAAAGCTTTTCAGAAGCATTGCCGATTCCGTTGTAACCTCCGATGAGGAGGAAAACAGCGATTCATCACAGCTTTTCTCGGCAAATACAACTCCCGGATATGAACATCGCGAGTATGAGGCAGGAGATCCTCTGAAGCGTGTAAACTGGAAGCTTTCTGCGAAGAAAAATCAGATGATGGTTCGTCTTGACGAAGCTGTAGCGGCTGTTCAGCCTATAATTGCCCTTGACCTTTTCAGAGAGGCAAAGGCTGACGCTTCAAAGGCGGTATTGACCGAGGAAAGGATAATTTGTTCCACATTCGGACTTGCCTCAATGCTTATAAAAAACGGAATTGCTTCAACTCTTGTTTACTATGGAGCTGACGGAAATGTAGTATCGGAGAGTATTGACAATCCGGAATATCCCCCCCAGCTTCTTCTCAAGGTGCTTGCATCACGGGTTGAGCGTGACAGACGTATCCGCATTGACGCCACATCAGCTTGTGCCTGCGTTATAGCCTCAACAGATTGTTCAGCTTCTATAAACAGCGTTATATCGGCTTTTGAAGATAAGGATGCTGTAAGTCTTATAGGCGCGTCGGCTCAATCCCGAAATGAAACAGAATGTAAGATGTGGTATCTTGACGGAGATAATAACTTTAAGTTGGTATAAAAAATGACTGATAAAAAAGAAAATATAAAGGTTTTCCTTGCAAGAACTCTTGCGGATCCTGTTCTGATATATGCCGTTATTGCAATGATGTCGATTATGAATCATTACCGCAGTACAATGATGTGGATATACGGCATTGCGGCTTATGTTTTCGGCTGGATGATATTCCGTCTGTTCGATTACATAAATAAACATCACTTTATCGGCTTTTTTGCCTATGTATTGCTGTTTTCGGCATTTATAGCCGGAACGTCGGCGGCAATTGAAAAGGGCAGCGAGAATTATCCTATCACATGGGGATTGTGGTTCCTTACTCCTATAAATGCAATGCAGTACAACAAATGGTACACATTGTCAATTTTCCTGCTGTTTCTGATCTTTATGCTTTCGGTAATATATTATTTTACCCGTGTGCGGTACAGGCTTTTTATGAATTTCCTCATACTCATAATTCCCTTTTCCATATATGGTAAGGAAAACGAGGAAATGGAAATCGGCTTTATTATCGCCCTTTGCGTAGGATTTTTTATTGTTCTTGCAAATTTTCGCCAGATGTCCGATACCAAGGAGGCGAAGGCGGTTGACAGACCGGAAATGTTCCGTTCAGCCGCGGTATTTACTGTGCTTTTTGCCTTGTTGTCGTCATTTGTGCCAAAGCCTGCTATTGAAGCAGACAGAACGATGATCGAAACAATGATCAACGCTGACGCTCTTACAGATAGATTTCTGAAGATGCTTGATGTGTTCCGTGATGACTCGGACGGTGAGCAGTTCCGACGTAATATGGGTGATATTCCGCTTTATTATGCAACATCTCCTCAGCCGCTTCAGCTTAAAACAGCAACATTTACTTCATATAACTTTGATACCGACAAATGGTCGTATTCAAAGATGGACAGCTATTACAGATATCGCGATGAAAAACCTTTTTCCGTGTATTACGACGGAGGAGTTGCCGAGGCGGTACTCTATGCGGCTGAAAAAGACAGCGGATTTGCTGAAAAGTATGGTCTTAGCGAATATATCGGGGTTGAAATTACAGCTGCACCGATACAGAAGCTCATTATCACCTCTGTGAGAAATGGCGGAAACTCCGCACCGGTTCCGGCTGGCGCAGTATCCCTTGATTCAAGCACCTTTGAGCCGACAATGGGACTTACAAAAACAGGTATCATTTTTGCTCACGAGGACGAATTTGCACAGAACGAGCGTTTTGAGTTCAGTTTCGTTCCACGTTCATTCTTTACGTTGGGAGATAATAAGAGCATTGCTGATTATCTTGCTTCTATTGAAAATTACGATGAGTTTCTTGCAGATGCTGCGGAGGCAATCGAGTATGATTTTTCAGATGAGGCTGTAAGATATTACAATATATTAAGCGAAAATACAGATTTTTATGATGACGCAGCTGAAAATCTCCTTGACTATGGCGACAGCATGGAAATATACAATCTTTCACAGGAGATCACAGCAGATTTTGACTCCCCCTACGATAAGGCAAAGGCGCTGGAAATGTATTTTATTGAAAATGATTTCACTTATGACCTGAGTTATCGTAAGGAAAGGGGTGAAAACGTGGAAGACTTCCTTTTCAGAACGAAAAGAGGAGTCTGCTACGAATACGCAACGGCTATGACGCTTCTTGCAAGAGCAGCAGGAATACCTGCAAGATACTGCGAGGGCTTCAATATGCAGACAAATTATGATGTGACAGACAGTAAAAGCTATATTGTAACGGCAAATGACGCGCACGGCTTCCCGGAGCTTTATATCAAGGGGTATGGCTGGGTTTGTTTTGAGCCGACAAGAACAGCAGAGGAAATTGAAAAGGAAAAGGAAAGTATAACAACGCTTCTTTCCAGATCGGGACTTGTAATTCTCGGCATCTCTCTCATTGTGCTGCTTTTCATCTTCCTGCTGCCGGTTATAACACATAAGCTTTTCCTTGTGATTGTCAGACGTAAATCATCTAACGAGGCGGTGACAGC
Organism: Ruminococcus sp.; assembly: GCA_017624895.1. Lineage (GTDB taxonomy): Bacteria > Bacillota > Clostridia > Oscillospirales > Ruminococcaceae > Ruminococcus. Next base: position 26,586 of record JAGAMB010000020.1, read on the forward strand.
TGTGATCCGCCGTATATGCAAGGTGTACGGAATACCCCGCACATCATCGGTACATGAGGCTGAGGCTGCGGTATACCGCAGATCTGCCGCTGATATCTCAGCAGCTGTTATTCTCTTTGAAAGAGCCGAATACGGCGGCTGCGAAATGACAGAGGAGGAAAAGACAAAGGCTATTGATATTTACGTAACTGCCTATGACGCTCTTGGTGAGGCTGTAAAGGCTGAACGCAGGGCGAAAAGAAATAAAAAACATAAGGCATGATAACTTTATTTTTGGGAACTGTGGAATCAAAATTTTTCGTAAAAAATTGAAACTGTAAATCAGTTTCTCACTATGAAAAGGAGTGATACCAATGCAGCACAAGAAAATTTTAGGCGTTCTTGCCGCTTTTGTAACAGCGGCATACTGTGCAGCACCTGCGGCTATGGCTGTTGAAACCGCAGAAATACCCTCACCTGTAACAGCAATTCAATCACTTTCCGTTTATGATGAATATCGTGAGTGGAGTCAGCTGGATCCTCGCTGGAGCGAAACCCCTATGGGAGGAACAACGGTCAGAAGATCAGGCTGTCTTGTAACATCTCTGGCAATTATGGCAGTTCATTCAGGCTCAATTGACAGTACTGCCCTTGCAAATATGGGCATCAGTAACATTGAGGAATTTAATCCCGGTGTTCTTGCAAATGCTTACACAAATGCCAACGGTTTCAGCTATGACGGCGCTATTGTAAGCTGGGGTACTATCAGCACTATCGTACCGAATATTACTTTCGGCGCTGACAGGTATTTTCAGAATACAGAAAAAACAGCTGTTGCCGAGGAGCTTAAAGCTCTTATGGCTGAGGGCTGGCATATCATAGCAAGAGTAAACAATGGCGGATTTCATTGGGCATATATCGAAAGCGTAGGTGCTGACGGCTCAGTAACTATGTGTGATCCTGCTGTTGATACCCACGATCTCTATGAGGCATATCCCAACGGATTACAGGGAGAATACTGGATGCTCAAGGGTACAAACCCTCCCGGCGCATCAGCGGGTGAGCAGGAGGCTTCCCTGAATATTGAAATTGCCTCAATGCCTGACAGAACGATATTCCAGTACGGCGAGGAGCCTGACCTTACGGGAGGAACTATAACTCTCAGCGGAAATGATCCTGAAAATGGCAGCTGGACAAAAACTGTTGATATGGCTGAGTCAGATATCATATCTGTTGATTTATCAGCATATGACGCTAAAACTCCGGGTGAATATGAAATTGTGATAACAGCTGATACAGGCAGCGCAAAGGCTTCTGTATCCTTTAAAGTAAATGTCTGCCATAGTATAGGCGAATATTATGTAAATTCCGAAGAACCTGCTGTTGTATATTCAGAGCAGGGAGATGGCGCGGTGCAATATACCCTTAAAAAGGGAAATATAATTCACATTGCAGCGTCTGACGGTAAATACGGTTATATTGCTTCAACGGAAATAAGCGGCTGGATAGATATGGAGCTGCTTGAAAAGACTGAGGATCATCTCCACGAAAAGGGAGATATCAATAATGACGGAAATGTGGATAAATATGATTTATCTCTGCTGAATACATATTTGCAGCAGAAGGAGGAGCTTCCTAATGGCGTATCTGTTCTGACAGCTGTTCAGCTTTATTCTGCTGATCTGAACTGCGACGGCATTGTAAATCTTGAGGACGTAAGAGAGTATCTTATGCTAATATAATACTGACCTCTGAACAACAGCAGACAAATCAGCGTGTGGAATAAGAGTTGTTTCAGAGAATATCTGAGCTAAGTATAGGAGGGTTTTTAATGGAATGGACAGAGGTTAATATATATACCTCCGCCGAGGGAATTGAGCTGCTTTGCGCAAAGCTTATGGATATCGGCGTAAAAGGATTTGTTATAAAGGATTCCGAGGATTTCAAGGAGTTTCTTGACAATAAGAATGGTCAATGGGATTACATCGACGATGACCTTATGGGACTTGCCGATTGTGAAACCTGTGTTACGGTATATCTTCCCGGAAACGAGCAGGGAGCTGATATGCTTATGTCGGTAAAGTCAATGCTTGCTGATATGAAGTCTGCTGATGCGGATAATATCTACGGCAGACTTGAAGCTGAGCTTTCCAACATCCGCGAGGAGGACTGGGCAAATAACTGGAAGCAGTATTTCAAGCCATTTAAGGTTGGTGAAAGACTTGCTGTGAAGCCTTCATGGGAGGAGTATTCTGATGACAGCAGAATAATTCTTGAAATTGATCCTGCGTCAAGCTTCGGTACAGGTCAGCATCACACAACAAGGCTTTGTCTGGAGCTTATTGAGGGGGCAATCAATAACGGCGATACCGTACTTGACCTTGGTTGCGGAAGCGGTATACTTTCAATTGCTGCAATACTTCTTGGAGCTGAAAATGCTGTTGCTGTTGATATTGAGGAAAACGCCGCTGCAACTGCAATGGAAAATGCAGAGAAGAACAATATTACTGCTGAAAAGTATAAGACATATTTCGGAAATATTCTTTCAGATGAAGCACTTGCAAATGAAATTGACGGAAAATATGATATGATTACAGCGAATATTGTTGCCGATGTACTTATTGCGATGAAGGAGCATTTCGTCCGCTACCTTAAAAAAGGCGGCACTCTTATTATATCAGGTATAATTGAGGAACGAATGGATGAGGTTCTTACAGCAGTAGAGGGTGTTGGATTTATCAGGAAGCAAGTTAGTGTAAAGGAAGGCTGGGCGGCAGCTGAGTACACAATTTAAGGCATTACTGCGTAAATAACGTAAAAAACGGCTTAGAGTGATAACTCTGTACCGTTTTGAAGCTTCGCGTTTTCGTAGGCACTATCGGAATTGCGATAGCTATACATAAAAATTTAACAAGGAGAATGATTTAAGTGGCATTATTTAAGAAGAAAAATCAGTCAGCAGAAGCAGCTGAGGCTGTTGAAAAGACAAATGAAATGGATTATAAGGAGCTTGTACTCAAGGCTCTTGATAAAAAAATGGAAAAGGGAAATCTCTATGACGGCTGTGTAATTATGCCAAGAGGATTTACAATTGATGTAAAGGTGGGCAAGGTTGAGGATAAAGGCGATGTAAAGCTTTTTCAGGCTATGTTCGTAATTTCTCATGATGACTTTGACGAGCCTCTTATTGATCCTGTTGATGCACAGGGAAAAACATTTGAAGACGCTGCAAAAATGGCTGTAGATATTTTCTATGGCGGAGTATGGCATCCGCTTGAGCAGGCAATGCAGAAGAAGAATCCTGTCAGAATACCTGTTACTTATCTCAAGCAGCACTATGAGTTTGAAATGTTTGCTCAGTCTATCGTAAGAATTGGCGCAGCTGAAAAGGGACAGCCTACAATGCTTGTTAATTTCGTTATAAATGAAATGCCTAAGTATCTCGGCTCAAAGAAGTATTACTGGCTCAGAATTTACCTTGCAAAGCACAAGGACAGAGAGATTATCGAAGTAAGAATAAATGGCTCAGTATGTACAGAGCTTAGTAAGTTCTTCTCTGAATATGTACGCTCATGGGACGCTGAAAATACATTTATCTGCGAAAAACAGTGCGCTATTTTTGTTCAGCGTGACGATGATTTATGTCCTTTTACCAAGGAAGATATCGTTAACGGTGCAAAATTCGTTCTTGATAAGCTTGTAAGTGTTGACAGTCAGGAGGAATACACCGCAATGACTGCAGAGCTTGAGGAAATGATAGGCGATAAAAATGTTGCATCGGAAATCAGAATTTTTGTTCCTGAAATTATGGCAAAGCTTACTCTCGGCTATAAGGAGGGTGACAGCCTTTTCCTCATTGAGGGAGAAAATAATATTGAGTTCAAGAAAACTCAGCTCCGTTCATATTTCTATATCCAGCAGGCTATTATTGAGTATCTCAGCAAGAAGCCGTCACAGGAAAATGTTCAGAATATTGTAAGAAACAGCGTTGCGTTCAGAGAGCTTAGAAAGGTTGTTCAGGCTGCTAACGAAAAGGCTGAGAAGGCAGGTCAGAAATCCAATCTTTCTCCTCAGGATCTGTATGTTCCCGGTACTGCTTATAAGGTAGGAACCGAAGAATACAAGCCTTGGTAAGATGCTGAAATCAACTTTGTAAAGAAATCCTTGATTTTCACGGAAAAATCTGAAAAAACCCTTGACAAATCGGGGGGAATGTGATAAAATAATATATGCCGCATGCAGACAGGCTTTAAAGTTGTGCAAACACGCCCGTCGCAGCGAGTTTTGAAAAAAGGCAGGTGCCAGAAATGTACGCAGTAATTGAAACAGGCGGAAAGCAGTATCAGGTTAATGAGGGAGATATCATCTTCATCGAAAAGCTCGCAGTTGAGGCTGACGAAACAGTTACTTTCGATAAGGTTGTTGCTCTCGGTGCCGAGGACGGCATTAAGGTAGGAGCTCCCTACGTTGACGGTGCAGCTGTTGAAGCTAAGGTTCTTAAGAACGGCAAGGCTAAGAAGATTACAGTTTTCACTTACAAGCCTAAGAAGGGCGAAAAGAGAAAGCAGGGTCACAGACAGCCTTACACACAGGTTAAGATTGAAGCTATCAAGGCTTAATCATGATTCGTGCAGAGTTTTATGACTCAAAAGGTCTTCTGAATGGCTTTAGTATAAGCGGTCACGCAGGCTATGCGGAAAAAGGAAGCGATGTCGTTTGTGCATCTGTTTCCTCGGCAGTCCAGCTCATTGTAAATCTGCTGAATGAATTTGACTGCGAACCCAAAATGAATATAGGCGAAAATATCGTGGAATGTAAGACAACTTCTTGCCCGAATACAGCTTCTGCTATGCTGGAGCAGCTTAAACTTCATTTTGAAGCTATTCTTGAAGAATTTCCCAAAACAATTAAAATCACTATCTCGGAGGTGTAAGTATGTTTAAGATTAGTATGCAGTTCTTCGCTCATAAAAAGGGTGTAGGTTCTACAAAGAACGGACGTGACTCTGAGTCAAAGAGACTTGGTGTTAAGCGTGCTGACGGTCAGTTTGTTAAGGCAGGTAATATCCTCGTTCGCCAGAGAGGTACACATATCCATCCCGGCGTAGGCGTAGGCATTGGTTCTGACGATACAATCTTCGCTACAGTAAGCGGTAGAGTAAAGTTCGAGCGTCTTGGCAAGGATCGTAAGAAGGTTTCTGTTTACGCAGAGCAGTAATCATTTTCTGATTGCGTTATAAATCCCGAGCTTTTGCTTGGGATTTTTCATTAGCGGAGGATATCTCTGATTTTCTCGTGTTGCGGTTTTTAGAGATACCCTGTAACAATCCTGTTTCTCCCGATTTTTAGGAGGTAGAAAATGTTCGTTGATAAGGCGAAAATTAAAATAAAGGCAGGGGATGGCGGCGATGGCGCTGTTTCCTTCCACAGAGAAAAATATGTAGCGTCAGGCGGCCCCGACGGCGGTGACGGCGGCAAGGGCGGAGATATAGTCTTTGTTGCAGATGATAATTTCTCAACTCTCGTTGATTTCCGCTACAAGAGAAAATACGTGGCTGAAAGAGGTCAGAACGGTTCTTCCCGTAACTGTACAGGAAAAAGTGCCGAGCCTCTTATTATAAAAGTGCCGAGAGGTACTCTTATCCGCGAAGCAAATACAGGTCGTATTATGGCTGATATGTCAACGGACGAGCCTAAGATCCTTGCAAAAGGCGGAAATGGCGGTAAGGGTAATGTACACTTTGCAACCCCCACAAGACAAATTCCCCGATTTGCAAAGCCGGGCTATCCGGGCGAGGAATTTGAAGTAACTCTTGAGCTGAAGCTTCTTGCCGATGTTGGACTTGTCGGTTTCCCAAATGTCGGAAAATCCACGCTTATTTCCGTTGTAAGCGCAGCAAAGCCTAAGATTGCAAATTATCATTTCACAACACTTACTCCCGTTCTCGGCGTTGTCAGAACAGGCGAGGAGCGCTCCTTTGTTATGGCGGATATCCCCGGTCTTATTGAGGGCGCAGGTGACGGTGTAGGTCTTGGTCATGAGTTTCTCCGTCATGTTGAGAGATGCCGTCTTATTGTTCACGTTGTTGATGTTTCGGGAATTGAGGGGCGTGATCCTAAGGAGGATTTCCGCATAATCAACGATGAGCTTGCAAAGTTTGACGAGGAGCTTGCTAATCGTCCGCAGATCGTTGCTGCAAACAAATCGGATATGGCAACAGAGGAGCAGATTGCTGACTTCCGCAGCTTTGTTGAAGAACAGGGAAAGTCATTTTTCTGTATTTCAGCGGCTACAACTCAGGGAACACACGAGCTTGTTATGAAGATAGCGGAGGTTCTTGAAACTCTGCCGCCTATCAAGGAATATGAGGCAGAGCCTATACCGCAGGCAGAGCTTGATGATATGCTGGGTGCAGGCAAGAAATTCGAGATCACAGAGGAGGACGGCGTGTACTACGTTGAAGCACCGTGGATGCAGCCTATTATGCGTACTGTTGATCCTGATGACTATTCCTCTCTCCAGTACTTCCAGCGTGTTCTTATCAACAGCGGAATTATTGCCAAGCTTGAAGAAATGGGCGTTCAGGACGGCGATACTGTAAATCTTGAAGGCTTTGAATTTGATTTCGTATATTAAGAGTAGAATATGATATTAACTGAACGAGATGTAAATATGTATAGTCCCCTGACGCTTGCGTTTTTAGGGGATAGTGTATACGATACCCTTGTAAGGGAGAAGCTTTTGCGGAGTGCGAATATGCCGGCGGCGAAGCTTCATTCGGCAAAAATAAAGCTTGTCTGTGCGGAATTTCAGTCAAAGGCATACGATGCAATATCTGAGGTGCTGACTGAAAAGGAAATGGCGGTATTAAAAAGAGGCAGAAATGCCACGGGAAATAATATCCCTAAGCACGCAGAAGCTGCGGAATATCGTCGGGCAACAGCTGTAGAGTGCCTTTTCGGATATTTGTATCTGCTTGGGAATATGGACAGAATAGCGGAACTTTTTGCAGCTGCAATGCAAGGGGTAAATATAGATGAAATAATCGGGAACTGATCCCGATAGATAAAGGAGAGCTGAAAAATGTCAGGTCATTCAAAATGGAATAATATCAAGCGTAAAAAAGAAGCAACCGATGCTGCAAAGGGTAAAATCTTTACAAAAATCGGCAGAGAGATCACAGTTGTTGTAAGAGAGGGAGGCCCCGATCCGAACAATAACAGCAAGCTTCGCGACCTTATCGCAAAGGCAAAGGCAAATAACGTGCCTAACGATAATATTGAGCGAGTTATCAAGAAGGCAGCAGGCGGCGAGGATAAGAACAATTACGAAAATATGGTATATGAGGGCTATGGTCCAAATGGTGTTGCTGTAATCGTTGAGTGCCTTACAGATAACAAGAACCGTACAGCAGGCGATGTTCGCCACTATTTCGACAAATTCGGCGGAAATCTTGGTACAACAGGCTGTGTATCCTTTATGTTCACAACAAAGGGCATTGTTATCCTTGAAAATAATGGTCTTGACGAGGACGCTGTTATGGAGGATGTATTTGAGTGCGGCGGTGATGATTTCGATATCACAGAGGAAACAGTTGAGATTGAGTGCGCTCCTGAGGCTCTCCACGAGCTCAGAGAGGGACTTACAGCAAAGGGCTACAACGTGCTTTCCGCTGAAACAGACCGTATTCCTGCAAATTATACAGCACTTACAGATGAGGAGCATATCAAGAAGATGAACCTTCTCCTTGAGCATCTTGAAGATAACGACGATGTTCAGAATGTATACCACAACTGGGAGATGCCGGAGGAATAAAAGGAATTTTATAAAAATTCCAAGAAAAAAGCGGACATTGCGGCATTGCTCTGTCCGCTTATTTTGATTGAGGTGAAATATGTCGATAACTCTTGAAAAATTTACGAAATCGGATAACAAATTGTTGAAAAAGCTTTATATATCGGCATTTCCTATGGAGGAACGGTGTCCCTATTTCATAATGATGAACAGGGAGAAAAGAGGAAAATCCGAAATGCTTGTGGCAAGGGATAAGGGTGAATTTATAGGTTTTGCCTATATGGTATGTGACCAAAAGCTTGCATATCTCTTTTACCTTGCCGTTGACGACTCGAAAAGAGGGCAGGGCTATGGTACAAAAATAATTGAAGCCGTAAAGAAAAAATACAATGGCATGCGCATATTCCTTGCAAGGGAACAGCTTGACAAATCTGCTGAAAACTATGCTCAGAGGGTGAGCAGGCGGAATTTTTATATCCGCTGCGGCTTTGAGGACTTGCCATGCTGCATAAAAGAGGGCTCTGTTGTATATGATGTAATGGGGATAGGCGGCATTGTGACAGCGGAGGAATATCATAAGCTTATAAAGCCTTGGGCTGGATTTTTGCTTAAAATTGTGGATATGAGAATTATTGAAAAGCAGGTGAAAGAATGAAGGCTGAAATCAAAAAGGTAAAATATTACCCTGAACTGCGTGAAATAGCGGTTCTTGCGGATAAGATATGGCACGAGTGCTACGGAGAGCTTCTTGGACAGGGGCAGGTTGACTATATGGTTGAAAAATTTCAATCTCTTGACGCAATGACAGAGCAGATTGAAAATCAAGGGTATACATATCTTGCAGTTTGTGATAATGGGGAGCTTTGCGGTTACATCGGCATAAAACCTGAAGATGACGACAGACTTTTCCTCAGCAAATTTTACCTGCACAAGGACTATCGTGGCAGAGGAATTGCTACCGAAATGATGAATTACATCTTTGATGAGGCACGTAAAATAGGGAAAAAACGTGTGTATCTCACGGTTAATAAGCACAATGACCACGCAATAGATGTATACAAGAAAATAGGATATGCCGTTGCGGATACGGCTGTCACAGACATTGGCGGCGGCTATGTAATGGACGATTATATAATGGAGTGTGCGGTTAAGGAGTAAATATGGGAATTACGGAACTTTTGCTTTTATCTCTCGGACTTGCAATGGACGCGTTTTCCGTGTCTGTGTGCAAGGGACTTAGTATGAAGAAAATTGACTACAAGGGAGCAACAGTTACAGCCTTATTTTTCGGTGTATTTCAGGGACTTATGCCCCTTATCGGTTATTTCCTCGGCAGTCGCTTTGAGAAATTTATCAGCAGCTACAGTCATTGGATAGCCTTTATACTTCTGGGATTTATCGGCGGAAAGATGATATATGAGGTTATAAAAGGCGGCGATGATGAAAGCGTTGGCGGTGAATATAAGCTTGATATCAAGGAACTTTTTATTCTCGCTATAGCCACAAGTATTGACGCTCTTGCGGTGGGAGTTATCTTTGCGGCACAGAAAACAAATCTCCTGCTTTCAGTTTCGGTAATTGCGGCTATTACCTTTGTTGTGTGCCTTGCCGGAGTAGTTATCGGCAACCGTTTTGGCAGCAGATACGAGAAAAAAGCAGAGCTTGCAGGGGGAATCGTCCTTGTGATTATCGGTGTAAAGCTACTTATTGACGGATTGGTGAAATAAATGAAAAATAAAAAAATAAAGAAAGATAATGGTTTAAAAAAGCGGCTCATTATCTCTGCTGTGATAATAGTATTTCTGACTGTTTTCAGCTTTTGGCAGAATAATATGCTGACAGTTTCGGAGCATATTTATACAACAGATAAAATCGGCTCACAGCTTGATGGCTATACGATCGTTCATATTTCAGACTATCACAATAAAAATTTCGGCAAGGGACAAAAGCGGATAATTGACAAAATATCTTCTCTTGAACCTGATATAATAGTAATTACGGGAGATATTGCTGATTCCAATCATACGAACATTCCGATGGCAATAGAATTTGCGGAGGGTGCTGCTAAAATTGCCGATACATATTATGTAACAGGCAATCATGAACATCGTTTTAATGCGGATGATTTTGAGAAGCTGATGAATGGTCTGGAGCAGGCAGGTGTAAAGCGTCTGGTAGACGAAAGTGTTGATATTGAGAAAAACGGCGAAAGTTTTGTTCTGACGGGATTTGATGATCAATCTCTTGTGGATATTGAGAGAAATTGTCCCAAGCTTGCGGCAGATAAACTGAATGTGGTACTTGCCCACGAGCCTGAGTATATAGCTGATTACAGCAAGCACGGAAATATTGACCTTGTTCTGTCGGGACACGCTCACGGAGGACAGTTCCGACTGCCATTTATAGGGGCAGTCTATGCACCTGATCAGGGATTTGATCCGGAGTATACCGAGGGTATGCATAAGTTAGGGGATACTTCAATGATAATCAGCCGAGGAATAGGAAACAGCGCGTTTCCTCTGCGGTTGTTCAATTATCCTGAAATCATAAAAATAACATTAAAAAGCGAAAAGGCGGACAATTGAAGTCCGCCTTTGATTTATTCTGCAGGTGCTGTCTGTTCAGGAGCATTTTGAACAGAAGAAGCATCGCTTTGTGGTTCAACCTGATAATAATTTGGATCAGCTGTTTCAGATGATGTGTTAGTAACTACAGTTTTCTGACAAAGCCATTCGCACCATTGTTTATAGTACATAGCAAGAGGGTGAACGCCGTCAGCTGTGTATGCTGCTGTAAGACAGCCGTTTTCGTCATCATATATCTCATTTATGTCTATGTAGAATACCTTGCTGTTATCTGCAAGTTCAGCAAAAAGGCTGTTGAGATAATTGATGTTTGCGTTGTTTATTACATTTGTTTCAGATGCTGCTGATACGTGAAGATTTGCCTGAATATATATCGTTGCATTTGTCTGATGGGCTTTAAGCTTTTCAATAATCGCACGATACTTTGTCAGTGTGAACTGAAAATCATTGCCTACCTCGTTAATACCCAGCATAACATAAACCTTGCCGTATTGCTTTGATTTGATAAGCTCCTCAAAGGTTGTGCCGTTGATATTTTCGTTGTCAATATTTCCTGCGGACATACCAACAGAGCAGAAGAAATCTGAATTTGTAAATATACCGTATTCCTGTATTCCTACGGTTCTTGAATCACCGATGAAAAGAGCGTCATCAAAATAAGAAATATCGCTCTGAGCAAAGGTAGGGACGGCTTCGGGAGTCTGTGCAGGATTCTGCGGCTGTGCAGCATCTCCTGATGCTTCGCCGGTAGCAGACTGTGAAGCATCGCTGCTCTCGCTGGCTGAACTGTCGGCTTCAGTCTGAGAGGAACTGCTGAGTGACGGAGGCGGTACATTAACCGTCTTTTTTGCATCGGAGCTTGTTTTCCATATCTTGTGGAAGATAAATGGAGAAGCCACAAAGCAGGTCAGAAGCAGCAGCATAGTATATAAATTCTGTTTAAATTTGTTCATTTCTGAAAAAATCTCCTTTGTACTCCGCGGAATATCTACTGCAAAAAATCGTTTCCGCTGTTTTGTTCACACATAATGGAACCTCTGAAAAAACCATAACAGCTTGACTTACCTGTATTCAGTTTTTGGAGGATCCTGTAAGTTTCTGCCATTGCGGATTTATTTTTCTCTCCGCCATTAAACGGCTTTATCAGAATCGGAAATAGAGGAACGGATCATTCATACCCTTGTACATACAGTAAACTGACGCCCAGAACACGACCAACAGCAATACTGCGCAAAAGGGTGTATTTTTTATCTTTTTGTATATCATTTCAGGTATTCTTGTTGAGAATATTACGCCTGCAATGAGGAATTTACCGTAAATTTTCCAGTATTTCACATAGTCATTGGCATTGATTATGACATCACTTTCAGCAGATATTCCAAAAAGTTTACTGAAATAAATTCCGAGATTGCTGAAATCAGTTATTGCAAAAAGCAGCCATGTCAATGGGATAACAAGGAACATATAGAGGTGTCCTATAATGCGGTATTTATTCAGGAAATCGCCTATAACAAAGCGTTCCAGCATTATCAGGGCGAAAAGAACGAGTCCCCAGAGTACAAAATTCCAGCTTGCGCCGTGCCATATACCGGTAAAGAGCCATACAACGAGGAAGTTGCGGACTATTTTAGGTTTGCTGCATCGGCTTCCGCCGAGAGGGAAATAAACGTATTCTCTGAACCAGCTTCCGAGGGTGATATGCCATCTTCTCCAGAATTCTGTCATAGTAACTGAGAGATATGGATAATCGAAGTTTTTCGGGATAGTAAAGCCCATAATTTCGCCCAGGCCGATTGCTATAAAGGAATATCCCATAAAGTCGAAATAAAGCTGGAAGGAATATGCAATAATTCCCATCCACGCAAGGGAGGACGAAATACTGTCGTAGCCTATCATTGAGAGATCGCTCCACATACCGCCGAGCTGATTTGCAAGCAATACCTTATAGCCAAGACCAATCGTAAAGGTTTTAAGTCCGTTTTCAACTTTTTTTATAGAGTGAGTACGGCTTTTAAGTTCTTTTGCAACCGTTGAATATGTAACTATAGGACCGGCAATAAGCTGCGGATACATACTTATGTAGGCGCCGTAATTTATCAGATTATTCTCGCTGTCAACTTTCTTCCGGTAAACGTCGATGATGTAGGAAACATTCTGGAAGGTGTAAAAGCTGATACCTATCGGCAGAATTATTTCCTTTATGGGCAGGTCAGCTCTGAAAAGCCCGTTGATATTTTCCAGGAAAAAGCCTGTGTATTTAAAGAATACCAGCAGCGAGAAGTTATAGATTATGCCGAGAATAAGCCAGAATTTCGATGCCTTTCGGAAATGTTGTATAAATTCACCGATTATGAAATTGAATAGTATGGTCAAAAGGAAAAGCGACGTATATAGGATAAGCTTTTCTTTACCGAGATCGCGGAAGCCCATACTATAGAAAAATATACTTCCGAGAAGAATTACTGCATTTTTATATTTCTTTGAAGCAGTCCCGTAAACCAGCAAAAATGCAGGGAGGAACAGAAAAATAAATTCCAGACTGCTGAAAACCATTTAATTATCACCCTTTTCGGAGAAATCAAGCGGACAGGCAGCGAAAAATATCCCTTTGCAGCAGATGCAAAGAGAAAGCTTTTCATATCAAGAGCAATATCTGTCTGATTTCGTTTTGATGTCCGTTTTTTTATCTGACGCGGACGGTACGATGTTCTACACAAAGATATCTGATGAGGAGGAAAATGGTAATTTTCCGTTACAGATATATAAAGTACCTATATACTATTTTACACATAATTGTCACAAATTTCAAGGGCTTTCAATAATTGTAACAATTTGTAATATTTTGCTTTTAAGGAAATACCTATTGACCAAAAATTGCTATGTTGATTTGTGATATATCACCAAAGTTTTGCGTTAGCTATTTACAAATTAGACGAAATGATGTATAATAAATATGTAAAACAGGGCGAAAAAAGGGCTTATCTATTATATGTATTGGTATATAGCCAATTCCGACTGACATATATATAAGCTGCTGATAGCAATAAATGCTAATAATTTCTTGCGTTGTTATATGATAAAACAAATTCCGGCTATTATTAACGAAAGGAGAAGGATATGATAAAGCATCTTTCAGGCGATTTTGAAACTGTAGAATATGACAGTAAACGTTCATTTCTTCTGCATGATAATCACGAATACGAAACCTATCCCATTCATTGGCACGATGCTGTTGAAGTTATTATGCCGCTGGAAAACCATTATGTTGTTACTGTAGGCGATGTTGATTTTGATATTCCTGTGAATGATGTGCTTATCATTCCGTCGGGTGAGCTGCACAAAATGCCTCAGCTGATACCGGGGCGCAGGCTTATTTTTCAATGCGATAACAGCGCGTTAAGCGGAGTTGCGGCTATTGAGTCTATAGTGAGGGGACTTTCAGCTCCGATACTAATAAACAAGGAAATGAACAAGGAGCTTCACAGCCTTGCAAAAAAGACGCTGCTTGATATCCTTTCTCTGAACAACAAGAAAAACGAACTTGCAGATGTAAAGATATATATTTCACTGGTAAATCTTCTCACGGCTGTCAGAGAATATCAGCTTGAAAAGAGTAAGCAGCTGCTTGATCTTGATGATATAAAGCTGGATGAATACAGCGAGAAATTCAATGCTGTTATGAAGTATATTGACGCCAACTATATGTATGATATTTCTCTTGACCGTCTTGCAGATGTAGCAGGGTACAGTAAATATCATTTTTCACGTATCTTCAAGCAGTACAATTCTATGTCATATCTCCAGTACATCAATGCAAGGCGTACAAAAGCGGCGGAGCATCTGCTTCTTGATCCTGATCTGAGTATAACAGATGTTGCAATGCAGTCCGGCTTCAAAAGCCTTACGACTTTCAACCGCATTTTTAAGGAGATAAAGCATTGTACTCCTACTGATTTTAAAAAGCTGTTTGCGGCACATTGAGTTAAGAGCAGGGCGGTTAATATCCGTCCTGTTTTATTTTAGCTGTGAGTTAAATCTTAATATATTTAAAAATGTCAGAAATATATGGTAATTTCACAAAATATGTGGTATAATATAAATCGAATTGTTATGGGCATCTCTAAAAACCGGAACACGAGCAGAATTTCGTATATGACAGATATCAGTTGCAAGGCGATAAACCGCAGTAATACTTGATGTATTGCAAGGTTTGGCAACGCAGCAAATGATATTTGTCATAGAAATTATGCCGTGAGGGAGATTTTCAGAGGTGACCTTATGTGATTTCACATTGCCGCACAAAATATAAAAGTGAACCTCTAAAATTAAAAAAGGAGTGCGATTTATATAATGAATTACAAGAGAACGGAGCTTGGCAGCAATATCGGTTTTACCTCTGTTGTAGACGATAAATTCAATACCTGTTCAATCCGTATAACTATGATTACCCCTATGAGCATTGATACCGCTTCAGAATATGCCGTTGCAAATAATATTATCTCAGATGTAAATTCAAAGCTGAATACCATTGCTGCTATGAATGAAAGGCTTTCAGAGCTTTATGGCGCAGGTCTTGCCTCCTCTGTAAGCAATCGAGGAGATATGCAGATTTTAAGCGTCAGCGCAAGCTGGCTTTGTAATCGTTTTGCTATTGACGGCGAGGATATTACAGGGGAAATGCTTGAAATTATCACCGACTGCATTTTCAGTCCTTTTGCAGATGAAAATGGTTTCAACGAGGATATTTTCAGACTGAGCAAAAAGGAAATACTTGATGTTATTGATTCAACCTTTAATAATAAGCGTGAGTATACCCTGATAAAAGCGCGCGAAATCGCCTATAAGGATGAGCCGGCACAATTCAGCGGATACGGTACGCGTGAAACTGTTGAGGCTGTAACGGCACAGTCTGCATATAAAGCATACAAAAATCTGCTGAAAACGGCACAGATTGAGATATGTTTTGTTTCTCCGGAGGAGGAAGAACGTGTGCAGGAAGTTTTCAGGGAGAAATTTTCAGCGGTGGAAAGAAATTCCCGAAGCCATGTCTTTTATTCTCCAAGCCCCGTTAAAGCCGAGCCTGTGCTTGTTCAGGAGGAATATGACGTAAGACAGGCGAAAATTGCCCTGAATTTCAAGTATGACACCGATGATGTTGACGCTGTTCATCTTATGTGTATCATTTTGGGCGGAACTCCCGTTTCAAAGCTTTTTATGAACGTCCGCGAAAAGCTCAGCCTTTGCTATTACTGCACCTGTCGCATGAGCGAATTTAAATGCTCTATAACTGTTGACTGCGGAGTTGAAAGAGCAAATATTGAAAAGGCAACAGCGGAAATTTCAAATCAGCTGGAGGAAATCCGCAAGGGTAATATATCTGACGAGGAGCTTCAGAGTGCGCTCCTTGCCCTTGAAAATTCATACACCTCATTCGGAGATACGCATGATTCTTATTTTTCATGGTATTTTGGCTGCTTCTGCCGTAATGAATATATATCCCCTCAGGAACATTTTGAAAGGCTTTTAGCTGTTACAAAGGAGCGAATTGCTGCCGCTGCTGCTAATGTAAAGCCCGACAGCACATATCATATGCTTAACAAGGAGGCTGAATAAATGAGTGACAGAGAAATAATCACAAGCAAACGCACAGGTGACAGCTGTATTCATGTGAAGCATAAAAGCGGACTTGATGTGTATATCCGTGAAATGGCAGGCTTCAGCTCCGTTTATGCCCTTTTTGGTACAAAATACGGTTCAGTAAATACGACCTTCAAGCTTGCCGCAGATGAGGAGTATACTGAAGTTCCAAATGGTATAGCCCATTTTTTAGAGCATAAGCTCTTTGAAAACGAGGATTGCGGAGTTTTCGAGCTTTTTGCGAAAACAGGCGCACAATGCAACGCATACACCTCATTTGACAAGACCTGCTATCTTTTTTCCTGCACAAAGGATTATACGGAAAATCTCCGTATACTTCTTGATTTTGTCCAGAAGCCGTATTTCACAAAGGAAAATGTGGATAAGGAACAAGGCATTATCGGGCAGGAGATACGTATGACAAATGATAATCCTGAATGGCGAGTGCTTTTCAATATGCTCCGCGGTATGTATCACAGTCACCCTGTACAGATAGATATTGCAGGAACAGAGGATAGCATTGCTCAGATAGACGCTGATTTGCTCTACAAGTGCTATGACACGTTCTATAATCTCAACAATATGACGCTTTCAATTGCGGGGAATATCAAGGCTGACGAAGTTCTTGCGATATGTGATGAAATGCTTCGTCCCTGTGAGGATAAGGGGCTTGAAACAGTATTCCCTGACGAGCCTGATGATATTGTTCAGGCGGAAATACGTGAAAAGCAGTCTGTAGGCGCTTCAATATTCCAGTTTGGTTATAAGTGCCTGCCTTGCAAGGAGGATTTCCTCAGAAAAGAAATGACAGCTTCTCTTGCGGTGTCCTATCTCACAGACGCTTCTTCAGAGATGTACAACAGACTTTTGTCTGATGGAATTATCAACGCAAGCTTCGGCGGAGAAGTTTTTGCAGGCGATGGCTTTTTCACAGTAATATTCAGCGGTGAATCTGAATATCCGGAAACAGTTAAAGAAGCTTTGATAACCGAAATAAAGCGTATTACCGATGAGGGTATCAATGAGAAGATTTTCAACAGAATAAAAAAAGCAACATATGGTGATCTCGTTCGTCAGTTATGCAATGTCACCGCTGCAGCGTCAGTTATGATAAATACTCATATGGCAGGCTGTAAGCCCTTTGACGTTGTGGATATCGTTTCGGAGCTTACTGCTGAGGATGCTCTCAGCTTCATAAGAAACGAGCTTCTTCCCGAAAAAACAGTATTATCTGTAATCGAAAAAATATGAGAAGAAAGGACGTTGAAAAATGATATTATCACAGATGATCTCTGAATACAATCAAATCGAGTTCCCGAAACTGGGCTGGGAATTTGAAATTGATCCTACAGCTTTCACAATCGGCGGAATTGAAATACAATGGTATGGCATATTCATTGCATTAGGGCTTGCTCTTGCGGTATTGTACTGCTTCCCGAAAATGAAACGTTTCGGTATTGACTCCGACCGCGCTATTGACGCTGTTCTCGGAGGAGTGATCGGCGGAATTATCGGTGCAAGACTTTATTATGTAATTTTCAACTTGGACGATTATAAAAAAGAAAGCATTAAGGATACCTTTTTAGCTGTTATCAATACGCGTAATGGCGGACTTGGAATATACGGCGGCATTATAGGCGCATTAATTCTGGGACTTATAATATGCAGGATCAAGAAGATCAAGATACTCCCAATGCTTGATGTAACTGTTCTGGGATTTCTTATTGGTCAGGGTATCGGACGCTGGGGCAACTTCGTAAATCAGGAAGCATTCGGAACAAATACCGATTTCTTCCTTGGTATGACAGGCGGAAGAATACAGCAGGTTATAAACACCGAAATGCAGGTAGGTGGCTCTATGTACGAAAACGGGCTTGAAATGGTGTGGAGCGATCCTGTTCACCCCTGTTTCCTTTATGAATCGTTGTGGTGTCTGCTGGGATTTGTGCTTCTTTCATTCTGGTCAAAGAGAAGAAAATATGACGGACAGATACTTCTTATGTATATGGCGTGGTACGGTCTGGAGCGCGCCTTTGTTGAGGGACTTCGCACAGACAGCCTTATGATAGGCAGTATACGCGTTTCACAGGCGCTTTCAATTGTTATTTTCGCTGTTTCGGTTATACTTCAGATAGTAATTGGCTTCAGAGTCAAGCGTGATCCAGAAAGCTTTGTTCTTTATGCTTCAACAGAGGAATCACGTATGCTTATTGAGGAAACAAGACGAAAGGGTATGAAGGGTATGGACGTTCTCGGCGATGACGATGATGATGAGATCGGCATACTTGATGATGACGATGATGAGGATGATTCGGATGACGAAGGAACTGACGACGATTCGGATGATTCCGACAGCGATTCTGATTCAGATGATGATTAATAAGCAAATTCAAGATAAAATATCAAGGAGGAAAATTTAAAATGGCAAATATTATTGATGGAAAGGCTGTATCAGCAGCAGTAAAGCAGGAGGTAGCAGACGAGGCTGCAAGACTCAAAGACGAAAAGGGACTTAAAGTAGGACTTGCAGTTGTTATTGTAGGCAACGACTCTGCTTCAAGAGTTTATGTAAACAACAAGAAAAAAGCTTGCGAGGCAGTAGGCTTCCAGTCATTCGAGTATGCACTTGATGAAAATACAACACAGGAGCAGCTTCTTGACCTTGTTAATGTACTTAACCGTGACGACAGAGTAAACGGTATACTTGTTCAGCTTCCGCTTCCGAAGCATATTGATGAAAAGGCTGTTATCAATGCAATTTCCCCTGAAAAAGATGTTGACGCGTTCCATCCCGAAAACGTTGGCAAGATTATGATAGGCGAATATTCATTCCTGCCATGTACACCTGCCGGTGTTATGCGCCTTATCGAAAGCACAGGCGTGGATATCTCCGGCAAGAAATGTGTAGTTGTGGGACGTTCAAACATCGTTGGCAAGCCACAGGCAATGCTTCTTTTACAGAAGAACGGCACAGTTACAATCTGCCACTCCAGAACACAGAACCTCAAAGAGGAGTGCAGAGCCGCTGATATTCTTGTTGTGGCTATCGGCAAGGCTAAGTTCGTTACAGGAGATATGATTAAGGAGGGCGCTGTTGTAATTGATGTTGGTATGGACAGAGATGAAAACGGCAAGCTTTGCGGAGATGTTGATTTTGAGTCAGCTGAGAAGGTTGCAGGATATATAACACCTGTTCCCGGCGGTGTAGGACCTATGACAATTGCTATGCTTATGAAGAATACACTTACTGCTGCAAAACAGCAGGCAGGACTTGAATAATATAGTTGTTTTTGTTCGGGCGGATAATATCCGCCCGACTTTTTTCAGAGGAATATAAAAAGGGCAACCATTGGTCGCCCTGAGATTGTTGAAAAACCTGAATTTCGTACCGAAATTGCTGGCGGATAATATCCGCCCCTACTCAGATTTATGATATATAGCCATTTTGTAGGGACACGGCGAGCCGTGTCCGATATAAAATATGCCTTTTTCTACACGCTGAACGGTAGGAATTTAGCTGCCATTTAAAAAAAGCTAAAGGCTAACAGCTGACAGCTAAAGGCTTTTCAAATAATTACGCATTATTATAAATCTCTTTTCTCATAAATCTTCACGGAAGCAAACCATGAGAGAGCAAAAAGAACAACAGCAACAGCAAGGAGAATTAATGGCAGAATATTGGAATACTCAGAGAATTTTGCAAGAGCTTTTGTTGTGAAATTAGATGATGCACAAACTCCCAATAAACCGCCCATAACACAGCTTACAAGAATCATAACCATTCTGCTATGTTCAGCATTGAATTTGAATGCTATAGGAAGAAGGAACAAAGGATAAACAAGACCGATAACCAACGATGTGACAGTATAAACAACAAAAAGTTCAGCTGAAATTTCGGCTTTACCGGCAGCCACTGCAATGGCAAGAGTAACATCCGTCAGCACAGTTGAGAAAAGGGCGGATATTAACATAGCAACATATTTTGATGAAACGATAGTTTTTCTTCCATAGGGCATAGCAATGGAGTATGCCTGCCATTTTGACTGTTCGTCATAGTTGAGATGACCGAACAGGAACATTCCGTAGAATGCGGACGCCATAGGAAGTACACCGAAGTTTCCTGAAAGACCGTAGCCGCAGAACATAATAATAAACATAGTGAGTGTGATATAACGCTGTCTGATCATTAACAATTCCTTTAATAACAAAGCTTTCATTTATTTGTCCTCCTTAACCATAAATAAGAATAATTCTTCAATTGTAATTGGGTGTGTATCGAATGTGTGGGGTATCTTATCTCTGTCCGCAATAGCCTCAACGCCGAATTTATTGGATTTTTTGCCGATAATAGCGGATTTATCAAGCTCTCTGAGCATATCCTCTGTTGTATTGATAAAGCAGAACTGCTCTAAAAGTCTGTCTTTTTCCTCAATGAGAATAAGCTTTCCATTGTGGAGAAAAGCGATATAGTCGCAGATTTTTTCAAGGTCGCTGACAATATGTGAGGAAATGAGGATTGAATGGCTCTCATCTCTTGTGAAATCGTTGAGGATTTCCACGATTTCGTCACGTACAACAGGATCAAGTCCGCTTGTAGGCTCATCGAGAATGAGCAGCTTTGCATCGTGAGAAAGGGCAATAGCAATACCCATTTTCATTTTCATACCCTTTGAAAAGGTCTTGAATGCTTTCTTTTCGGGGAGTCTGAATTTTGTCATATAGTCGGAAAATGTCTTTTCGTTCCAGTTGGTAAAGCTGTGTTTCATTATAGCATTGATATCTTTTATAGTAAAACTTTCGGGGATTCCCACTTCATCGAGAACAACACCGATGTCGTTTTTCTGGACAGCAGAGCGTTCCTCTCCGAATATTCTGATATCACCGCCGTCAGGGTGGACGATATCGAGGATCATTTTTATAGTAGTGGATTTACCTGCACCGTTTTCACCGATAAGTCCCATAATACAGCCCTGGGGCAGATTTAGTGAAACATTATCAAGTGTGAAACCTTTGTAGCTTTTTGTAAGATTTTTGATTTCAATAGCATTCATAATTTTATCTCCTATTCATTATATTTTATCATATCAACAATATCATCTGTAGACAGATTGCAGGAAGCTGCCAGCTGTTTTATCTGTTCAATTAACTCCTCAATTTTTTTCAGATTTTCTTCACGGAGAATTTCTGTATTTTTCGGAGCAACGAAGCATCCCTTAGCTGGCAGGGTATAGATGAAGCCCTCACGTTCCAGTTCGTCATAAGCGCGTTTCGTAGTCACCACGCTTATTCGCATATCCTTAGCAAGACTTCGGATAGATGGCAGCGGATCATTTTCCTTTAGCTCACCGCTGATTATCAGATTTTTGACTTGCTTGTATATTTGGTCGTAAATCGGAGTGCCGCTTCTGTTATCTATAAAGATGTTCACTGTATCACCTCTCTTTACTGTATATATACAGTATACACAGTTATCACAGAAAAGTCAACACCTTTTTGTTATCACAAACTAACAAAAGCTTTGAACTTCAACAAGGATTTATATAGGAGCTTTCTTTGTGCTGCGTATTTTTACAGCAATGTTTTATGTGGGAGAAATACGAAAATACCGCATACAGCTTGTGTTAAAGGTGTACGGATTACAAAAGGCAGCTGTACAGAATATAATCGGCAGACCGTATTTTTCACTTTTCTTTCATATATGTGAAAAAAACATCACAAATCATTTTTCTTATTTTTACAATCACGGCATTTTCATTTCACAAAAGTCCTTTATACTATAATCATCAAAGGAAAACAACATAAATCCGAAGAAAGGAAACGTGATTATAATGAATGAATACAATTTTAATATTGAAGAAATGGGCGGAGATTATTACTCAGATGAGAACCCCTCCCCAAAAAAGCCAAAGAAGCATACAGCTCTTAAAATTGCCGCATCTCTTATGGCAATGACTCTTGTTTCAGCCGGCTCTATCGGCATATACCGTTCAGTTACAGAGGGAAAGCCTGTGGATTCCTCCACAGAGGTTTCTCAGACTGTTGAGGAAAAAGAACCCACAACTATTGAAAATATGAATATGCTCCACATTGAGGAGAACAACAGCACAGTCCTCACAACAGAAGAAATTGTAAAAAAAGTAATGCCTTCTGTTGTTGGTGTTAAGTCGGAGTTTGAAATGCAGCAGCAGAACAATAACAGCTTCGGCAATGGATTTGGCGGATTTGGCGATATTTTCGGCTACGGCTTTGATTTCGGCAACAGCGGACAGACACAACAGCAAAATCCAATTGGCACAGGAACAGGAGTTATTATCTCTGAGGACGGCTATATCGTGACAAATGCACACGTAATTTATGACAGCCAGAGTGGTCTTGGTTTAGCTGTTGGGATTGAGGTGCTTGTAGGTGATGATACTTATACAGCGGAGGTTATAGGCTACGATGTTGACTGTGACCTTGCGGTGCTGAAAATTGACGCAGAGGGATTGACTGCCGCTGAGTTCGGAAACAGCGATGACCTTAATCTTGGTGAAGATGTAACGGCTATCGGAAATCCCCTTGGACTTGACCTTATGAATACAGTAACAAAGGGTATTGTATCGGGACTTAACAGAAATGTCACCATAAACGATAAGTCGATGAGCCTTATTCAGACGGATACAGCAATAAATGAGGGAAATTCAGGCGGTCCGCTTATTAACAAGTACGGTCAGGTCATTGGCATAAATTCTTCAAAAATGTCAAGCAGCGGCTTTGGTTCGGCTTCAATTGAGGGTATCTGCTTTGCAATTCCTTCAAATAAGGTGTCTGATGTTGTGGAGGATTTCATAACATACGGCTATGTAAAGGGCAAGCCACAGCTTGGTATAAGCTGCCGTGACGTTACTGAGGAAATTTCTCAGATGTACGATATGCCTCTTGGCGTGTACGTTGTCGAGGTAACAGAGGGTAGTGCTGCTGAAAAGGCAGGACTGAAAAAGAGTGATATAATCACAGCTGTTGACGGTGAAAATGTTAAGACAGCGGCAGAGCTTACGGCACAAAAAAATCTCCATAGCGCAGGAGATGAAATCGAACTGACATTTATGAGAAACGGCGAGGAGATGACAACAACCCTCACCCTTGATGAAACAGCAGCACCCGTGGAATAATTATAAAACTGAGGGTACCGATGATTATTCGGTACCCTCAGTCTGTATTAGCAAGTACATACAGGAATATGCCTTACTTGAAATATTCTCTTATAATATCTCTTATGTCACTTTCGCGGCATTTTATTGCTTCAAGCTGAATTATCAGCTCCCTTTCCCTTGCAAGGCATTGCTCTGCTGTCTTGTTGGGGAAATTTTTTGTGCCGCCGCTGTAACGTTCCGCAAGCTCCGAAATTATCAGCACAATTCCGCTGTAAAGGGAGCCGATCTCCTCCATGGTAAGAAGTCCGCATATCCCTTCCGCAAAGCCTTTGGTGGCATCACAGACAGCAGACAGGCTGAATCCTTTCGAGGTAACAGAGCGTATCATATCGCCGTAATCAGCGCAGATATATCCCTGCATAGCGGTATCGAAGTCAATGACCGTCAGTTTTTCGCCGAAGATTATGTTATCAGCCTTTGTGTCGCCGTGGATATTCCGCACAGGGAGGGATAAATTCCGGAAATTGTGGAGTTTCAGAGTATTTTTCAGCGTTATACCGTGGTTGTTGACAATTTTCAGAAATCGTCCCACAGCAAAGCCGTGACGATACGGCGTATATTCGCCGTTCCCTTCGCTATACTCGTAGATCCTCCATATTTTGCCCATATGCTCAATATAATTCCTGCCGTCACAGCAAATATAATGGGGAATAAAAACCTTATCATCAGGGAATTTCTCAAATGCCCCTTCAATAACTGATATATTTTCCGCAATTATTTCGGGATTTCTGAATATATCGCGGTTTAGCGACTGCAAAATATATTTTCTGCCGTCACATTTACACAGATATGTCTTGTTTATGTGACCTGTAGAAAGCTCCGATATTTTATCAGGGTGGGGCAATCCGAAAAGCACAGGGATAAGATGTATATCCATTTTTTCACCTCATAAAGGCTGAACTATTGCCTTTTACAGATATTTTTCGGGAATATTGTACCCAAGCTCGCGCAGCTGATGTGCATAGGCTTTATCCATAAGCCGCTGTTCAGATTCGTTTCTTTTTTTGTCAAGACTTTTCATCTTAGCGCCTGTTTTTACGCGGATAGCGTCTACAATGCCGTAAATTATTAAAATCACGCTCATAACAGAAACAATTACCATTCTTGGATAGTATTCACCTCTGGAAAAGAGTGTGAATAATGTAAAACCTACTGAGATAATCAAGCCAGCCGCACCAAACAGAGCGACTTTCAAACCTGTTGAAGCAGATAAGTCACGGGGTGCAGGTTCTTCCACAGCAAGCTCAATAAATCTGCTGTCAAGATATTGCTGATTGCAGTTTCTGCAAGTTCTGATAGGTGTGCCGTAGTCACGGGCAGCAGAGCTGTAGCCGCTTATAGCTTTTTCACAGTGCGGACATTTTCCGCTTGTTGGCAGTATCTGTACCATATAATGTTACCTCAGTTTTTCAGGCTGTGCATAGGTGCAGGGATACGTCCGCCGCGGTTGATGAACTTGGCAGGGGATTTGTCCTTGACAGGCATAACAGGGCCGCTTCCGAGAAGTCCGCCGAATTCCAGTATTTCGCCCTCTTTTTTGCCCACAGCAGGAATAAGACGAACAGCTGTTGTCTTGGTGTTTACCATACCGATAGCAGCCTCATCAGCGATAATAGCTGAAATTGTTTCAGGAGATGTTTCACCGGGAACAACTATCATATCAAGTCCTACAGAGCAAACAGCAGTCATAGCTTCGAGCTTTTCAAGGCTGAGAACACCTGCAACAGCAGCGTCGATCATACCAGCGTCCTCGGAAACAGGGATAAATGCGCCTGAAAGTCCGCCGACAGTTGATGAAGCCATAACTCCGCCTTTTTTAACAGCATCATTGAGCATAGCAAGGCAGGCTGTTGTACCGTGAGTACCGCACATTTCAAGTCCCATTTCTTCAAGGATATGTGCCACACTATCGCCTACAGCAGGTGTAGGAGCAAGTGAAAGGTCAACGATACCAAAGGGAACTCCAAGAAGCTCAGAGGCTCTTGCGCCTACAAGCTGTCCCATACGTGTGATCTTGAATGCTGTCTTTTTGATGATATCAGCAAGCTCATTTATTGATGCATCGGGATATTTGCTGAGAGCTGCGCGCACAACTCCGGGGCCTGATACACCAACGTGAATTTCGCAGTCAGGCTCGCCTACACCGTGGAAAGCGCCTGCCATAAAGGGGTTATCCTCAACGGCATTGCAGAACACGACAAGCTTAGCCGCACCGATACAGTCACGGTCAGCAGTTCTCTCGGCAGTTTCCTTTACGATTTCGCCCATAAGCTTAACAGCGTCCATATTTATACCCGACTTTGTAGAGCCGATATTTACAGATGAGCAGATATTCTGTGTAACATCAAGTGCCTCAGGGATAGAGCGTATAAGCGCCTCATCGCCTGCGGAGAAGCCTTTATGGACAAGTGCGGAATAGCCGCCTATGAAGTTTACGCCGCAGGTATCGGCTGCTTTCTGGAGTGCTTTTGCGAATTTTACAGGGTTATCGTTGGGGCAGGCAGCCGCAAGCATAGCAATGGGAGTTACGGAAATACGCTTGTTAACTATCGGAATACCGTATTCTTTTTCGATACGCTGTCCAACAGCTACGAGGTTTCCTGCCTTGGAAACGATTTTATTGTAAACCTTTTCGCAAGCCTTGTCGATATCTGTATCAATACAGTCGAGTAGGGAAATACCCATAGTAATTGTACGTATATCAAGACATTCGTCCTGTATCATACGGATTGTTTCAAGTATATTATATACGTTAAGCATCTATAAAACCTCTCTTATACGTTTCTTATACATTGTGCATTGAGTTGAAGATATCCTCATGCATTGTGTGGATAGACAGACCAAGCTTTTCGCCAAGACTTGTCATATCATCAACAAGCTCGGAAAAGTCTGATGTCATACCAGTAATATCCACAAGCATGATCATAGCGAACATATCCTGCAAAACGCTCTGTGTTACCTCGATAACATTAACGCCTCTTTCGGAGCATACTCCGCTTACCTTGTGAAGAATACCCACATTATCCTTACCTATAACAGTTATAACAGCTCTCATAAAAATAAACCTCCTTGAAGTTGACAAAAATTTATCATACTCTATTATAACATATAAATATGAAAAAATAAAGGGGTATTATTAATTTTATTTTTTAATCTGTAATTTTTTGCAGAAAAGGTAGAAATTAATATGAAAATATGTTATAATAGAATAAATTCTTCTGAAACGAGGTGTTATTTTGCAGCTGATCGACTGTCATACACACACGCAATACTCTATGGACTCCGAGGCTGATGTAAGGGCGATGATCGAAAGGGCAAGAGAGCTTGACTTAGCCGCCTATGCCATCACCGACCATTGTGAATGCAGCTGTTGGTATCCTGAGGAGCATTATGAAAATACAGAGCTGTTTGACTATTTCAATTGCAAGGATGATTTTGAGGCTTCTCTTTCTGCTGTTACAGCGTTAAAAGAGGAGTATAAGGGTTTTAATCTTCTTTGCGGCACGGAGCTGGGGCAGCCCCTTGCCGATCTTGATATAGCGGAAAAGTGTGTATCTGATTCCCGACTTGATTTTGTTATAGGTTCAATTCATCAGGTAGCAAATGAAAAGGATTTCTTCTACATAAACTATTATCATATGTCAACAGATGAAATAAACAGACTTCTTGAGAGATATTTTACAGAGGTTTACGAGCTTTGTAAATGGGGTAAGTTCGATGTTCTCGGTCATCTTACCTACTGTTTGCGTTATATGAAGATACGGAACAATATTACTCCCAATATGAAGCTTTTTGATGAGATCATAGCCGAAAGTCTGCGTACTGTTGCTCAAAAGGGCAAGGGCATCGAAATAAACACATCGGGTATACGACAGGGCTTCGGGACAACTTTCCCATCACTAAAATATATAAAGCTTTTCCGTGAATTTGGCGGAAAAATCATATCCATAGGCTCTGACGCCCATAAAGTCCGCGATTTAGGGGCAAATATAGCCGACGGTGCAGAGCTTGCAAAAGCGGCAGGCTTCAATGAAATATGCTATTTCAAAAAAAGACAGCCTGTATTTATCAGAATAAGCTGATTTTGGCAATATATCGTATTATGCGGATTGCCTGAATTGAATCTCCGAAAACCTTGCTTACGGCTTTATTTTGCTGTTGCTTCGGTTTTGGGAGAATCCTGAATATATATATCAATGAAAGGATTTGAAGAAAATGAAAAATGAAATTATCAGATTATTACAGCAGAACGCCCGTATGTCAGCGGAAGCTATCGGAGAAATCCTCGGCATATCAGCTGCCGCCGCTGCCTCAGAAATAGAAAAGCTTGAAAAAGACGGCGTAATCAAGGGGTATAGTGTTATTCTTGATGACGATAAATATGATAAATCCATTGTTCAGGCTACAATTCAGCTTAAAGTCACACCACAGCGTGACTGCGGCTTTGACGATATTGCAAAGACAATTATGATGTATAACGAGGTTGAAAGTGTAAGCCTTATGTCATCCGGTGCATACGACCTCTCCGTTGAGGTAAGAGGAAATAACCTGAAAGATGTTGCAATGTTTGTTTCCGAGCGTCTTGCTACTATTGAGGGGATTCTCTCCACATCAACTCATTTTATACTGAAAAAGTATAAGGAAAAGGGAATTTTCATCGACAGCGATGAAGTGGATGAAAGGGGACTGTGTTAAGTGATAGATTATGATAAAGTTCTTTCTGACAAAGTGAAAAGTATAAAGCCTTCCGGTATACGTAGATTTTTCGACATTGCCTCTACAATGGAGGGCGTAATCTCCCTTGGTGTTGGCGAGCCTGACTTCTCAACTCCATGGGTTATACGTAAGGCGGCTATAAAGGTGCTGGAGCGCAAGCAGGTAGTTTATGGCCCTAATCTTGGTATTGCTCCTCTCCGTCAGGCTATATCAGACAGATTGAAAAAAAAGCATGGGGTAGAGTATGATTCTGAAAATCAGATTATAGTTACTGTAGGCGGTTCTGAGGCTATTGACCTTGCGATTCGCGGTTTGATAAATCAGGGCGATGAAGTGCTTGTGGTTGAACCTTGTTTTGTTTGCTATGCGCCACTTGTGGAGCTTGCCGGCGGTGTAGCTGTGCCTGTTCTGACACGTATCGAAAACAATTTCAAGCTTACCGTTGAAGATTTAAAGGATAAGGTGACAGAACGCACAAAGCTGCTTATACTGCCATTCCCGAATAATCCCACAGGTGCGATTATGACAAGGGAGGATCTGGAGCCTATTGCTGAATTTCTCCGCGGTACTGATATAATGGTACTTTCCGACGAGATCTATTCTGAGCTTACATACGGCAGAAAGCATTGTTCAATAATTGAGCTGCCCGATATGGCTGAGCGTACTATATATGTCAACGGCTTTTCAAAGGCATACGCTATGACAGGCTGGAGATTAGGCTATGTAGCTGCTCCGGAGCCGATTATCCACCAGGTTTTCAAGATACATCAGTACGGCATTATGTGCAGCCCGTACATCAGCCAGAATGCGGCAATTGAGGCTCTTACCTCCTGCGATAATGAGGTTGCGGCAATGGTCAAGGAGTATAATGTCCGCAGAAACTATCTTGTAAATGAATTTAACAGACTTGGACTGACTTGCTTTAATCCTGAGGGTGCATTTTATGTATTCCCCTGCATAAAGAGTACGGGACTTACAAGTGAGGAGTTTTGCGAAAGACTTCTCTTTGAGGAGAAAGTTGCAGTAGTTCCCGGAAGTGCATTCGGTGACTCCGGAGAGGGATATATAAGAATATCCTACGCTTATTCATTGAAGCACCTTATGGAGGCTATTTCACGAATTGAGAAGTTCATAAACAGCCTTGGAGGCGAGAAAAATGAGGGTTAAGGCGGCGGCTAAGATTAATCTTGCCCTTGATGTTACCGGGAAGCTCCCCAACGGTTATCACACCATTGAAAGCGTATTCCAGACCGTGGGGCTTTATGATGAAGTTTCTGTAGAGCTGACGGGGGAAGGGATTGCGCTCACCTGCGAAGTACCCGAAAAATTTGCACAGTCTGATGAAATTCCCTGTGACGAACGCAATATAGCATATAAAACGGCGTGTAAATTCCTTGATGAAAACGGAATTGACAAGGGCTGTCGTATTCATATAAAAAAAGGCATACCATCACAGGCAGGAATGGGCGGCGGAAGTACCGACGCGGCGGCTGTTATATACTGTTTAAGCGAGCTTACGGGGAAAAGTTTTTCTGCGCCTGAAAAAATCGGTGCAGATGTACCATTTTTCCTCACAGGCGGTACTGCATTTGTTGAGGGTATCGGGGAGAAAATCGCTCCCATAGCCGATTTCAGCGGAAAAATCCTTGTTATAGCAAAGGGCAGAGAGGGAGTTTCTACCGTTGAAGCATACGGCGCAGTTGATTCCCTTGAAAATCCTGTTCACACCGATGTAAAAGGGCTTGTTAAGGCGATTTCTGACGGCTCCGATGATGTTTACAGCTGTATCGGCAATCTTTTTGAGGACGCGATACAGCTCGATGAAGTGGACGATATAAAGAAAAAAATGACCGCACAGGGAGCTTGTGCGGCTTGTATGACGGGCAGCGGCTCGGCGGTTTTCGGTATATTTGAAACAAGGGAAAAAGCCGCGGAGTGTGCGAATGTCCTTGAAAAGTCGGGATATTTTGCCGAGGTCTGCGAAACTGTTGATAAGGCGTTTATTTTAGTTGAATAAAGTTTAAGGGCGGTCGATTGACCGCCCATTATATTTATCTTACTTAACCTCAACAGTCCAGTTGAATGTATCCTCAACCTTGCCCCACTGGATGCCTGTCATTGTATCGTAGAGCATCTGTGAGATTGCACCAATCTTGTTATCGTTGATTTCCATAACCTTGTCGTTCCACTTGAGATGACCAACAGGAGAGATAACAGCAGCTGTACCTGTACCGAATACCTCGTCAAGCTTGCCTGCATCGTAAGCGTCAGCGATTTCCTGAATGGAGATACGTCTTTCGGAAACCTTGATTCCCTTGGACTTGCAGACCTCGATAGCGGACTTTCTTGTGATACCGGGAAGAATTGAACCCTGGAGTGCAGGAGTTACAACCTCGCCGTCGATAACGAAGAAGATATTCATTGCGCCAACTTCCTCGATGTACTTCTGCTCAACACCGTCAAGCCAGAGAACCTGTGCATAGTTCTGCTTGTGAGCCTCGTCCTGACCGATGAGAGATGCAGCGTAGTTGCCGCCTGTCTTAGCATAACCCATACCGCCTCTTACAGCGCGGACATACTTGTTCTCAACATAGATGCTTACGGGATTAAGACCGCTTGCGTAGTAAGCGCCTGAGGGTGAAAGGATTATCATAAAGAGATAGTGGTCGCCGGGCTTAACTCCAAGGAAGGGATCGCAGGCAAAGATAAATGGACGGATGTAAAGTGATTCGCCATCCTTTGAGGGAACCCAGTCCTTTTCAATTTTGAGAAGCTCCATAAGACCTTCCATAGCCATATCAACAGGAAGCTCAGGGATAACGAGTCTTTCGTTTGACTGGTTAAGTCTTTTGAAGTTTTCCTCAGGACGGAAAAGCTGGATTTTGCCGTCAGCTGTACGGTAAGCCTTCAGACCCTCGAAAACTGTCTGACCGTAGTGAAGACACATAGCGGCAGGTGAAAGCTCAATAGGAGCGTAAGGTCTGATTTCGGCATCGTGCCAGCCCTGACCTTCATCGTAGGACATAACAAACATATAGTCTGTGAAAATGTGACCAAAGCCGAGAGCCTGGTCAGGAGTGGGCTTAGCCTTTAAATTCTGTGATTCAATAAATTTGATTTCCATTGTTTTATACCTCTTTTTAATATAACTCGGATTTGTTGGCGGAGAAGTAATTCTTTTCGTAAATTTTCTTACATATCACTGTTCCTACAGCAGCTGCACTTACAAGCAATGCTGCAGCGGAAAGGGAGACGGTCAGTGCAATAACAGCTTTTTTTGACATAATGATACCTCCGTAAGCAAATTCATATTTGGACATAATGCGGAGCAGCTCCTGCAAAGATATCCACACAATAATTATAGCATATTTTTTTTATAATTTCTATAAAATCGCAATAAAATCCTGTACAAAATAAATTGCGTATTTCCTTGCGTTTTTGTATTATTCGTCGTATTCGCGTACACGGAGAACTGCTCCAAGAGATTGTGCAACCTTGCGTGAAGCCTCGATCTGCTCAGGTGGGATAACGTCAACTACCGACATAACAACATGAGATTTTCCCGTTTTTACGCAGTCTGCGGTGAATTTGTGCATAGCCTCCCAAGCATTTTCATATTTTGGACGGGTTACTTTCATATACTCATCTTTAGTGCCTGCGTTAAGGCTTATGGAGATGGTGTCGATAATCTCGCAAAGTTCCTCTGCAATGGGGCGATTGTTCACTAAATCGCCAAGGCCGTTGGTGTTAAGGCGGAATTTTACTGTTTCGCAGTTGGATTTCAGCCATTTTGCCGTTTCAAGAAGTGCGTCAAGGCGGCAGGTCGGCTCTCCGAAGCCACAGAAAATAACCTCGTTATATGCGGATAAATCGCGCTTTGAGAGGTCAGCTCTGATTTCCTCCATTGTCGGCTCATGTTCAAGCCAGAGTGGATCTGAGCCATATGCACCGTCGCTGTTATTTCTTATGCAGAATGTACAAGCGCAAGGGCATTGATTTGTTAAATTCAGATAAAGGTTATTTCCTACCTCGTAGGATATTGTCATTGCTTTCATTTTCATTCTCCTTTTTTGGATTACCTTATATAAATTCTCGGTACACGCTTTGAAATGCCGCATACCACTTCATAGCCGATAGTGCCGTAAATTGAGGCAAGCTCGTCGGCTGTGATCATATCGTCGCCGTCTTTGCCTATGAGGGTTACAATATCTCCCGATTTCGCCTCGGCAACATCGGAAACGTCGATCATCAGCTGATCCATACAAACTCTGCCGACAATGCGGCATCTTTTTCCGTGAACGAGGATCTCGCCCTTTGAGGAGAGCAATCTCGAATAGCCGTCGGCATAGCCTATGGTTACAGTTGCAATGCGCATTTTGCGGTCAGTTGTAAAGGTTCTGCCGTAGCTGATACATTGACCTGCTTCAACAGTCTTGACCTGCGATATAACAGCTTTAAGCTCCATAACAGGCGCAAGTCCCTCAGGAATATCAAGGGAGATATCGGGGTGAAGTCCGTAGAGGATAATTCCTGCACGGGAAAGAGTGCTTTCCGCAGAGTTTCTGTAGCAGGTAGCCGCGCTGTTCATAAAATGGACATGGGGCAGCGTTATTCCGCGGCTTATGAGTATATCTCTTACATCGAGGATAAATTTCTCCTGCCTGTCGGTATATGCGATATTGTCGGAGGAATCGCTGTCAGCAACGGCAAAATGAGTGTATATGCCCTCGATTTTGATTTTGTCAATTTCCATGATCCGCATTATTTCATCGGCACATTCCTGCGGTGTGTCGTATTTCAAGCCGATACGTCCCATTCCTGTGTCGATTTTTATATGGCAGCGTATAGGCTCAGGTGTATTCTGGGTGAGCGTCTTGGCATAATCGGCGGAAACAACTCCCTGAATTATATTGTACATAGAAATCTCGTGGGCGTATTCTCCGGGAGTAAAGCCGAGAATGAGAATTTCGGCATCAGGGCAGAATTTCCGCACAGCAATTGCCTCGTCAAGATTAGATACAGCGAAATATTTAACTCCGCAGTCGTGGGCAAGACAGCGGATAATATGCTCATCGCCGTGACCGTAAGCGTCAGCCTTTACAACAGCCATCACATCTGTTTTGGGGGAGTTGAGGCTTCTGATTATATTGTAGTTTTTTCTGAGCTGAGGGAGTGATACCTCTGCCCAAGCGCGTTTGAGATATGGTTTCATATCATTATCCTTTCGAGTTATTAAAAAACAGTTACAAGCTGAAAAAAAACTTGCAAATTTATGCAATATATGATACAATTAAAAGTAATTGAACAGGATAATTCCTGCAAAGAGGTGAATTGATGTTTTATTCAGAGCTGACAGGTATGCCTGTATATCATACAGACGAGGTATGTATACGGAAAGAAACTGCTGTATGCGTCACAGGACACCGTACAAAGTCGATAAAGCCATACAGGGACAATCCCGAAAATTTCGGGATAACCTGCTATGCTGCAAAGCTTATGCTTGACAGATATATCAGTATAGTTATGAAAAAAGGCTATACAACGCTGCTTTCCGGACTTGCGGAGGGGACGGATCTATGGGCGGCTGAACGTGTTCTTTTTCACAAAAGGTATGAAAAGGAAAGGCGGCTCATTGGTGTTATGCCTTATATGAGCCATTTCAACGGCTTTAAGGCGAATAATATTGAGCTGCTGCGTCTTGTTGAACGTCACGCAGATATGCTGGTCACGACCTGCAATAATGTCAATATGACATATGGCAGAAAGCAGACGCCGCTGACCGATCCCACCATATATAAGAAGCGTAATTATTATATGGTAGACAACAGCGCGGTTGTTATTGCTTTTTACAACGAAAGCAACCCTCGTTCCGGAACAGGTCAGACCGTGAGATATGCCCGGCAGCTTGGTCATCTGGTTTTATGCTTTGACAACGATGATATCCATCGGCTTCTTGACAGGGCAGGCCTTGATAAGATGGCTATATACAATGAGCTGAAAAAACTCAAGCTGAATGTGCCGAAACCTTAGCTGCTGCAAAGCCCTACTATATTATAGCACAATCTCAGAAATTTGCAAGCCTTTTTTGAGATGTGCTGTACAACAGCAGAATAATTCAACCGACAGTTTACGACATTTTTCAACAATTTATTTTATAACCTTACTGTTGAAAAGTTGAAAACTATGTTGATTGACAGCTTTGCGTAATAATTTATTAACATCAGGCTTGGGAAAAATTTTTTTATTCATAAACAATGAATAAAATATTTCTAAAATTATACTATAAGTTATTGGAGGAGAACTATTATGGCTAAGAAGAAGAAAAAGACAGGAAGTATTGCGGTACCTTACTTATTGACTATTTTCATAGGAATTATTGTTGTGGGAGGCGGAACCTTCCTGTTCCTGAAGCACTTAGGAGTAATTGATGGAAGCGATACCCTTCCTTTGCCGCCGAAAAGACAGGTTTCTATCGCTACATATGCGGATAATCATACAATTCTCTTTATGCTTGATGAGCCTGAGGAAAGATATTCACCAACATTTCTTCTGATGCGCTCTGTTCCAAAGGATAAGAAGCTTGTATTTGTGGGTATTCCTACCAACACAATCGCTATTGTTGATGATACACAGCAGAGTATGCTGTCTGCTTATGAAGCAGGCGGAGCTTCGGGAGCTGTCAACTTCACAGAGCAGGTGTTCGGCATTACTGTAGACAGATATATGAAGCTTGATTCCGACGCATTTGTAAAGGTCTGTGATATTCTCGGCGGCGTTACATATCCTGTTTCTGAGGATATTGCCGGTTTCAACGGCGACGGATCCGACCAGTATCTCAACTCGGAGCAGATCCAGAAGCTCATTACTTATTCTCTCTACGGTGATGGAGAAATTGAACGAGCATATATTGCAAGCTCTGTATTCTCTGCTATGATCAATCAGACAAGCGGTCTGAGAGTATCTGACAACCTTGATGCAAGCTTCAATACAATTGTTAATATGGTTGATACAAACATTACAGCCGTTGATTACAAGAAGCGCAAGGCTGCTATAAAGTCGATGCTTGAAAGAGGAACTACGATTGGTTCATTCCTTATCATTAATGGTGAAAAGGCATATGAGGACTTTATTCCCGATGAGGATTTCTTTGCTGATTTCAGAGAAAGATATTTCAGCTTTGATGAAAGTGAAAGCGGAGAGTCATAAAAGATGAATAATATATTCGATACACACGCTCATTATGCCGACCATGCCTTTGATGAGGACAGATATGAGCTGCTTGACAAGCTCCCTGAAATGGGGGTAAGCTATGTTATGCTTGCCTCCTCATCAGTAGAGGATACGGTGGAAAATGCGGCAATAGCTGCAAAATACGACTATATATATGCCGCCTCAGGGGTACATCCTGAAAGCGTTGACCATAACCCTGAGGATTATCTTGACATTGTGAGAAAAACGGCATTAAGCTCCCCGAAGATAAAGGCGATAGGGGAAATCGGGCTTGACTATCACTATGACGGCTATTCACGCGAAAAGCAGATAAAGCTTTTTGAGGAGCAGCTGATACTTGCGGCTGACCTTGACCTGCCTGTTATCGTCCATAGCCGCGACGCCTGCGAGGATACCCTGACGCTTCTTAAAAAGCACAGACCGAGGGGCGTAGTCCATTGTTTCAGCGGTTCTGCTGAAACGGCAAAGGAGATTGTAAAGCTTGGAATGTATGTTGGCTTCACGGGAGTTCTCACCTTTAAGAATGCTAAAAAGGCGTTGAAGGCTTTAGCGGAGGTTCCCACAGAAAGGCTTCTGCTGGAAACCGACTGCCCTTATATGGCACCTGTTCCGTTCAGGGGGAAACGGTGCGACAGCTCTATGATAGCATATACAGCGGCTGCGGCGGCTGAAATAAAGGGTATGGACGTACAGGAGCTTATTGACATTACCTGTGAAAACGGAAAAAGATTTTACGGAATATGATGCGGTTCAAACGTATCAGCAAAGAGGTTAGAAATGTACTATTGTTGCGGAATTACAGAAAAAGGAATTATGTCACACAACGAGGACGCACTTCTCATAGGAAAGCACGTTATGACAGCCGGAATGATCGAACAGCGTATGAAGCCGCCTTTTATAGTGGCTGTATCTGACGGTGTATCCGGAGAGAATGCAGGGGAGCTTGCTTCTGTTATGTGTCTGGAGGGCGTGAAAAATATTGCTGATTACCGCAATTCACAGCTGCACAGCGGAATTATGGCGGTACATCAAAGACTTTCGGAATACAGCAGAAATGATAGTGAAAGCTGCAATATGCAGACGACGCTCTGCGGAATTGCCGTAGATGAGCATAACCGCATAACAGCATTTAATGTGGGGGATTCCCGACTTTACCGTTTCCGCGGCGGAGAGCTGCGGCAGCTTTCCCGCGATCAATCTCTTGTACAGCTTCTCTATGAGGAGGGAACGATTACCAATGAGGAGCGTAAGACGCACATTCATAGGAATATAATTTTCCCTGCTCTGGGGAATATCAAGGATACACCGCGGATTGATGTGGAGGAAATCGAGGGTGGTCTTGAATACGGCGATGTGCTGCTTATATGCTCTGACGGGTTATCTGATACCCTGTCAACCATTGATATACAGGAGGTTATGGATTATCCCAAGAGCCTGCTGAAACGGCTTGAAATCCTTGTTGATATGGCGCTTGAAAATGGCTGTAACGATAATATTTCGGCTGCGGCGGTGGTTCTTAATAATGCGTAATTATATGTAGGAGCTGATATTCTCCGCCGATTTCAAGAAGTCGAAAAAAGCAAGAAGTCGATATTTCACAGAAACAAATTCTTGACTTCTTGACTTCTTCGTGCATATTGCACAAAAACAAGCGTCACAATTTATGCATAATGATTATATGTAGGGGCGGATATTATCCGCCCTGAATTTTTTTTCAGAAAATTTTATAATTGTGTGATGGTTCGGCTTTCAAATTCGTTATATATACAGAACCGGTTCAAAGGAGGATGCCCATGACTAATAATGATATGGAATTGCTGTATGATAAGTACAGCGGCTCTGTATATCGCCTTGCTGTCAGTTATTGTAAAAATTCTGCCGATGCGGAGGATATTGTTCAGGAAGTCTTTATGAAGCTTTTTTCCGCTGATATTATCTTCCCCGATGAACGCTCCGAAAAGGCGTGGATTATGACAGTAACTGCCAATAAATGCCGTGATATGCTTCGTTCGCTTACTTATAAATATTTTCATCATTCCGTTGCACTTGAAGATGCAGACCTGATATATAAGACACCAGAGGAAAGTGCTGTTTATCATGCTGTCATGGAGCTTCCCCCGAAATATCGCATTGTTATTCATCTGTATTACTATGAGGGATATTCCGCAGCAGAAACGGCAAAAATTATCGGCATATCTGAAACTGCCGTACAGACAAGACTATACCGCGGAAGAAATCTGCTGAAAAAATCTCTCGGAGAGGATGTGTGCTTATGAATATCAACGACTATAATAAAGTTATCGACCGCCTTTCACCAAGTGCGGAATGCAGAAATGAGGTTCTGAATATGAAGAAAAAGCAGAAAAATATTAAATTAAACAGAAAGGGAATTGCTGTTCTTATTGCCGCTGCTGTTGCCGCCTGCGGTGGTACGGCGGTTTATGCGGCGGAAAAGCTTGGCGCTTTTGACAGGGTGAGCAACACGCTTGAAGATACACAGGTTCTGTCAAACGGTGTTGAAATTGAAAAGGATAAATTTGAAGAACACGACTTCAATGCAATTTCACAGGGTTCTCAGTCGTTTACAAAGCCTATCAGCTTTGAGGGAGAAAATGTGTCAATTACAATCGAAAGCGTGTACTGCGACGGAAATACACTTATACTGGGACTTACGGGAAGTCTTAACAACGGCAACCCTGAGGGCTATGAGTATATGCAATTCAGACCTGTTGTTGAGATAAACGGCGATGTATACAGCGATAACTTCAATATCTACGAGGGTGTTCTGATATCAAAGGGTATGTTTTATCTTGATGAGGGAACTGAAAACAGCTTTGCAGGTCAGTTTCTGTTCACCTTTGATGAAGAATACAAAATAACAGAGCCTACCGATGTAACATTCAGTTTAATGGATTTTATTCCCAACAATGAATATTACGGCGCTGCTTACAACAGAAAATCTGAGTTAGAGGATAAATTTTCAGTATGCTTCAATGTTGCGCCTGACGAAAGCCTTGTACGTCATATAAATCACACATTTACCGACAGCGAGGGCTATTCCGTTACAATTTTTGATATCACCCCGGCAGGCGCGCAGGTACAATCCTTTGAAACAGACGAGGAAATTGCCGAGCGTAACCCTTATATAAAGAGCTTTGCCGACAGCAGCGGACTTCCGCCAAAGGTATATGATATATGGACTGACGGAAACGGCAAGGAGCTTGAAGGCATCGGCACTTATGGACCTTTGCACCGTGAGGACGGCACTTTAGCCTCTTTCAGACAGCCTCCCACATCGGATATAATCAATATTAAATATTATGACGCAAATCACCCTGACGAAAACGGTGAGCCTGCTTTTATCCACGAAATGACAATTGATCTGGAAAATCTTACCGTAGTAGAATAATCTGAAAAAATAAGCTCATAATACTTATGCAGGGCAATCAACAGCCCTAACTCATTCCGCTATATGCGGAGAAAGGTGAAATTTATGAGCAAGAACAAGTCAACACAGTCTGATTATAAGAACAAGTCAGACAATAACTACTCCAACTCCAATTACAACCAGCCAAATTTTGGCGATAAGCCGGAGAAAAGCACTTCTACAAGCTCCAACAGCTCTGAGGATTGCGAATAATTATTGAAAAGCTCCCGAAAGGGGGCTTTTCTCAGTCTGTAGAAAAAGTATTGTGTAGGGGCGGATATCATCCGCCCGCGGACTGCCAAAGACAGCCACTACACGTAAAATGTTATTATTCACAAATAATGATACATCTTTTTGTGCAATATGCACGAAGAAGTCAAGAAGTCAAGAATTTGTGTCTGTGAAATATCGACTTCTTGCTTTTTTCGACTTCTTGAAATCAGCGGATAATATCTGCCCCTCCCCATAATTACACGTTACGAATTATTAAGAACCGCCGCCCACATCAATTCTTAATTCATAATTCATAATTCTTAATTCGGCTAACGTCCGAAAGCTTTTTGTAATAATCGTACAGGCTTGTGAATATACTGTTACAAAGCTTTTTAAGGAGGTTAATTATGAGTTTAAAAATCAACAGAGAAACTATTCCCACCGAGGAAATTATTTACAGCGGCTTACAGGAACAGGGTGTGGAGCTTGACTATATTCTCCCCGACTACTGCCCTGATATCTTCCGCCTTATCCGCTGTGAGATTATCCCCACCGCTGCCGATTATTCCATTATGGGCAGCACTCTTTCATATGAGCTTTGCTGCGAGATACGTCTTATCTACTGCGGCGAGGACAGTTCAGCTCTCCAATGTATCACCCAGAAGCAGACCTACACAAAAACAGTAGAGCTGGGAAAAGCCCCTGAATTGCCTGAAGCTGTTATTTCTCCCAAGACAGACCATGTAAACTTCCGTGCAGTAAATAAACGCCGCCTTGATGTGCGCGGTGCTGTATCTGTGAAGATCAGCGTCAGAGGCGAGAAAAAACAGGAAATCATCTGCGACGCTTACGGTATGAATATTCAGCTGAAAAAAGCTCCTATGAAGTATATTTCACAGAAGCTCTGCGCCGATAAGACTATTCAGCTTTCCGAGGAAACGGAGATATCCGCCGCACAGCCGCCCGTACTGAGCATTATCCGCTGTGATACGAAGATAAGCAGCGTTGAAAAGAAAATCATTTCAGGTAAGCTCCTTGCAAAAGGCGATGTTTCGCTGAAAATTCTCTACGCTGCTGAAAGCTCTCCCGAACCCCTTGAGCTTACCCTGCCTTTCAGCCAGATCGTGGATATGGACGGCATTGACGAAACCTTTACCTGCAATGTCACAGCCGAACCACTAAGCTGCAATATAACACTCATAGCCGACAAAAACGGCGAAAACCGCACTCTCAGAATTGAACCTGAGATAAAGCTCACCTGCCGCTGCGTGAAGCTGTCCGAGGCTATGGCTGTGTGTGACGCTTATTCAACTGTCTACCAATGCGAAACAGAATTTCTGGAGGTACATACTGACCAGCCGCCAACAGTTTATGCCGAAAGCTTCAGGAATACTGCAAGGCTTGCCGAGGGTGAAGCTGTTCCTGCAAAGATTTTCTCCATGTGGTGCAGACCGAAAAATATTAACACAAGACTGGGGAGTGACGGAAAATCTGTTGTTATTTCGGGTATGCTCACCTATTCTATGGCAGCTGAGGATAGCAGCGGTTCTATAACCATGCCCGACCGTGACGAGGCTTTTGAGGAAACTGTAAATATCGGTGATGATCTTTCAAACGCTGTAATTTCAGCTGAAATCAGCGATATATCTGTATCTTATAATATCTCGGATCAGGGTATTCTCACCGCAAGAGCCGATGTTTCCGTTGATATTACAGCCTCTGATCTGCTGGGATTTAACGCCCTGACAGAGCTTACTGTTGATGATACCGCAAAAAAACAGCGTGACGGTGACTATGCTGTGAAGCTCTATTTCGGTACGGATAACGAGGATATCTGGGATATTGCAAAACGTTTCAGCACAGAAGTTGAAGCCGTAATGGAGGAAAACGATCTTTCCGACAATACCCTTGAAAGCGGCAGAATGCTGCTTATTCCCATAAAAGAATAATTTAAAAGGAGCAGAATATGGCTAAAGATATTTATTCAAGTATTGCACAGCGAACAGGGGGCGATATATATATAGGAGTTGTAGGCCCTGTACGCACAGGAAAATCGACTTTTATCAAACGCTTTATGGAATCCCTTGTTATACCCAACATTAAAAGCGAATTTATGCGTGAAAGAGCCTTGGACGAATTACCGCAATCTGCCGCAGGAAAGACCATTATGACAACAGAGCCGAAGTTTATCCCTGAGGAGGCTGTTGAAATCAGCATCGGTGACGGTGCGGTATTCAATGTCAGGCTGATCGACTGTGTGGGGTATATTGTGCCAAGCTCTATCGGATATATTGAAAATGAGCAGCCGAGAATGGTTATGACATCATGGTTTGACGAGGAGATCCCCTTTAATATGGCGGCTGAAATCGGCACACAAAAGGTCATTACCGACCATTCGACCATAGGACTTGTTGTGACGACTGACGGCTCTATTTCAGATATCCCCCGTGAGGAATACGAGGAGTGCGAGGAGCGTGTTATACGTGAGCTGAGGGATTTAGGAAAGCCCTTTGTTGTCGTGATGAATACGGTAAATCCGTCAGCTCCCGAAGCAAAGGCAATGGCGGTACAGCTGTCGGAGAAGTATGATACAACGGTTATCCCTGTGAACTGTCTTAGCCTTGACGAGGAGGATATCAGGGAAATTATAAGCGAGATCCTGTACTCTTTCCCCGTTCGTGAGATAAATATTCGTATGGCGCGGTGGATCAATACCCTTGAAAAGGGACATTGGCTGAAATCGGAGATCCTTGGGTGTATACGTGAAGCTGCAAAGGATATCCGCCTTGTCCGTGAGGCAAAATATGCCGCTGAAGCTATGGAGCAATGTCCGCATATTATAAGTGCCGTTACTACAGGCATTGACCTTGGAAAAGGCACAGTGACAATAACAGCCGACCTTGACAGCAGCCTTTTCTATAAGATACTGGGCGAGGCGACAGGCATTGAAATTGAAAGTGAAAGCGACCTGATGCCATTGCTTATGGAGCTGAACGACATCAAGAAAAAGTACAGCCGCATAGCCCCTGCCCTTGAAGAAGTTGAAGCAACGGGTTACGGAATTGTTATGCCGGAGCTGGAGGAGCTTACTCTTGAAGAACCGAAAATCATCAAACAGGGCGGAAAATATGGCGTTAAACTGAAAGCCTCTGCGCCATCAATACATATGATGAAGGCGGATATCAATACTACCGTTGCTCCTATAGTTGGTACGGAGAAACAGTCCGAGGAGCTTGTGATGTATCTTCTTGATGGATTTGACGATGATCCGACTAAGATATGGGAGAGCAATATTTTCGGAAAATCCCTCCACGAGCTTGTAAACGAGGGACTTCACAGCAAGCTGTATAAAATGCCAATCGACGCCCGTATGAAGCTGCAGGAAACTCTTGAACGCATTATCAACGACGGCTGCGGAGGGCTTATCTGTTTTATTTTGTAATGATCACCTCTAAAAAACTCCCTCACGGCATAATTTCTATGACAAATATCATTTGCTGCGTTGCCAGACCTTGCAACTGTATACGAAATTCTGCTCGTGTTCCGGTTTTTAGAGATGCCCTAATATTATTTGCCAATCCGCTTAGTAAAAATCCGTCTGAAAAAAATCAGACGGATTTTTGAGTATTATAACTTTATAAATCTCTGAGAAGTTCCATCAGTAGATTTTCCGCAGAAATTCGTCTTAGGTCTTGCCCAGACGCTTCCATCTGAAAGACTCTTGTAAATTACAAGCTCCTCATTGTTTTCGCTGTGACGCGCAACTGCGATTATCTCATATTCATTTCCCTTGAAATGACGATATCTTCCGCCGATAACGATCTCAGTTTCCTCTTGCTTCTCCTCGTAGGCAGGAGCAGCTTCCGGCTGAGTATTCACAATGTCATCAGAAACGATGATCATACATGAAAACGGCGGCATAGAAATATGAGCATTGCCGTTATTTACATCAATACTCTGTCCGCTTATAACATCAACAAGAGCGGGAAGATGTGTTCCGAAGCTGAAATCATACTGATAATCAGCAAGGTTGAGAGCGATATAAATTGTCTGATCTCCCTGAATCTTTTTGAAAAGAAGCTGCTGATTAGTTATTTGCATTCTCTCATAGCTGCCTGTGCGGAGAGCAGGATAAGCTTTGTAAATTCTACCCAGCTTTACAATGTGCTTGTAAAGGTCTGTATTCTCACGTTCCATATCTGCAAGGTGGAGGCAAGGACGGAGATTATCATCGGAATTATTCTCCTTGCGTCCCTGAACACCGTATTCGCTTCCGTAGTAAATTGACGGAATACCGGGCATTGTATACATAAGAGTATAGATAAGAGGGAGATACGCAGGGTTGCTGACTGTGCTTGCAAGGCGGTTTACATCGTGGTTGTCAACAAAGGTGTAAAGGTTGATATTTCTGTATATACCGCTGTTTGCTCCTGACTGACGGTTGATGGAGTAGTCGATCTCGTAGTAATTCTTGTCATTGTGGGAGGAGTAAAGTCCTTTATAGCACTCGTAGTTTGTAACGCTGTCCAGCATTTCGGGGTTAGCCCAGCGGTTGTAATCGCCGTGGATAATTTCGCCCATAAGCCAGAAGTCAGGCTTTTTTCCCTTGCAGAAATCGCGTATTCTCTTAAAGAAGTTGAAGTCGATGCAGTCCGCAGCGTCGAAGCGTATACCGTCGATGCCGAAGGATTCTATCCAGTAGTTTACAGCGTCGATGATATGGTCGCATACTCCCACGTTCTGAAGATTGAGCTTTACAAGGTTATAGTGACCATTCCAGCCCTCGTACCAGAAGGGATCGCCGCAGGGGGACTGTCCGCCGAAATTGAGATTCTGGAACCAGCCGCAATATCCCGAACCCTGTCCTTTTTCCTGTACATCAACAAACTGTGGGAATTTTCTGCCGACATGGTTGAATACACCGTCAAGGATAACGCGGATACCTGCATCGTGAAGTCTGTCGCAGATAAAGCGGAAAGAGTTATTGTCGCCAAGACGGCGGTCGATTTTCTTATAGTCAACTGTGTCATAGCCGTGTTCAACTGACTCAAAGACAGGGCCGAAATATACAGCGTCAACGTTCATTTCTTTGAGGTGAGGGATCCAGTCGAGAATCTTATCAAGACGATATGAAACATCATCGCAGCTGAAATCGTTGAATTTGGGCGCACCGCAGAAGCCCAGGGGATAGATGTGATAAATTATGGCGTTATCGTACCAATTCATAATTAAAACTCCTTTCGGTATTAAGAGGAATATTATGGGAACCCCTTATTTTTCTGATCCTTCAATAAAA
The DNA here is from genome assembly GCA_017624895.1 of Ruminococcus sp. Taxonomy (GTDB): domain Bacteria; phylum Bacillota; class Clostridia; order Oscillospirales; family Ruminococcaceae; genus Ruminococcus. The sequence goes on from JAGAMB010000020.1 coordinate 70,656, forward strand.
TATGAAGCTTCCATATCTGCAACATGGAGAGCAAAAGCGAGAGGGTACATTTCCAGAGCCTTGCCGATAGTGTTCTTATCTTCAATGCCTGAAAAACCCATATGCCAGCGTATAGCGCAGGCTTCATCACGGGTAAGTCTGCCCTCGCCAAAGAGGTAGCCTGAAATAATATAAACTGATTTTTCACCGTGACCGTAGGGGAGGGTATCGTTAATAGTATAGAACGGAACTTTTTCCCACGCTCCGGTCACATCATTTTTCTTGTTGCGCATTTCTGTTGTGTAGAAATTTATTTTGCATACATCATGGAGCAGGGCAACTATAGCGATACTTTCCTCAGAGAAATTCATACCATATTTCTCTTTTGTTCTCGGACGGGAGAGGTAATCTTTGAGGCAATGGTAAACGTTCACGCTATGTTCCACAAGACCTCCTTCGTAGGAGCCGTGGAAGCGAGTGCTGCTTGGAGCTGTAAAAAAGTCCGATTTTTCGAGGTATTCCAACAGCTTATCAGCGCCCTGACGCTTGATATTTTCCTTGTATATCTGAATAAATTCTTCTTTAGCAGTCATATTGAATACTCCTATATGATTTTAATATACTAATAATTATATCACATTTCATCAAAAAATTCAAGGGATAATATCTAATTGATTATATAAATTTCTGTGTTGATTTTGTGCGTTTTAACCAATGCGGAATTTAGACTAAGCTGTTGCCTTTAGTATATGTGAAAAAAGGCGGAGATAATCCGCCTGAGAATGTCGAAAAACCTGAATTTCGTTCCGAAATTGCGGGCGGATAATATCCGCCCCTACTGCCTTGTAACATCTTAAAGTTTATTTTTTCTATTTATAATAAATACAAAAGGGTAATTTTTATACCAAAGAGGACAACCTACGGGGAACGAGGGAGGGGAAAATTAAACTGAAACAAAAATCGTGCGGGGTACCCCCGCCGGTAATTTGCCCTCCACAATATTTAACATTATATTAAAATCTTGTTGTTTATGTAACATAACAATAGCGCAAGCTGTC
>JAGAMB010000021.1 GCA_017624895.1 Ruminococcus sp.
AAGGGTGCGGAATTAAGGGTGCAAGGGTACCGCTTGTGAGGATACAAGAGTGTCACTTGTGAGGATGCAAGAGTGTCGCTTGTGAGGATGCAAGAGTGTCGTTTGTGGACATAGGTTGCCGATAGTTGGTACAGTTCCAATATTTAACACAAAGTGCGGAATTTGGAGTGTTTTTGCAATTCTGACCATTTTTCCTTACCGTATTTCAGTAGGTGATGCCGTAATCTGCACGTTACAGCAGACAAGAGTGATCGCTTTTGTATTTTTACTGTAAGCGGTAATTTCAGGTGGTACCACGGGTTTATCTCTCGTCCTGTTTCAAGGACGGGAGTTTTTTGTTATACTCGTCCTGCAAATAACATACAATTTAGGGAAAGGAAAAATTATTATGAAGCACATTGACGTTAAGGATATCGTAAAATCCAAGGATTACGTAGGCAAGGAGGTTACTGTCTGCGGTTGGGTACGTACATCACGTAACTCCAAAAGCGTTGCCTTTGTTGAGCTTAACGACGGTACATCGCTGAAAAACGTTCAGATCGTTATCGAAAAAGGCGAGGGCGATTACAAAGAGCCTCGCGTAGGTATGTCACTTAAAGTTGTGGGAAATGTTGTAGAGGGCAGAAATAATACTGTTGAAATTAACGCAGTTCCTGAGGGCATCACAGTTCTCGGTGATTGTCCTACAGATTATCCTCTCCAGAAAAAAGGTCATAGCCTTGAATTTCTCCGCAGTATTCCCCACCTCAGAAGCAGAACAAATACATTTAACGCTGTATGGCGTGTACGTTCTGTACTTGCAGCAGCACTCCACGAGTTTTTCCAGAAAAATAACTATGTATACATCAACACACCTCTCATCACAGGCAGCGACTGTGAGGGTGCAGGTGAGATGTTCCAGGTAACAACAAACGGCTATACAACTGAGTTCAAGAACGAGGAAGAATACTACGCTAACGACTTTTTCGGCAAAAAAGCAGGACTTTCCGTATCAGGTCAGCTTGAAGGCGAAATGGCTGCAACTGCTATGGGTAAGATTTACACATTCGGTCCAAGCTTCCGCGCAGAGAACAGCAACACTCCCAAGCACCTTGCTGAATTCTGGCATATTGAGCCTGAGGTAGCATTTGCAGAGCTTGACGATGTTATTGAAATTGCTGAGGATATGCTGAAATACGTTATCGGCAAGCTTCTTGAGCTTTGCCCCGATGAGGTTGCATTCTTTGACGCTCATTTTGAAAAGGGACTTAAAGCACGTCTTGAGGATCTTATATCCCACGATTTCGGCAGAGTAACATACACAGAGGCAATTGAGCTTCTGAAAAATTCAGGCGAGGATTTCGTATATCCCGTAGAATGGGGCTGCGACCTCCAGACAGAGCATGAGAGATACATCTCTGAAAAGGTATTCAAGAAGGCTGTATTCGTAACAGATTACCCCAAGGAAATCAAGTCTTTCTATATGAAGCAGAATCCCGATGGCAAGACAGTTGCGGCTGTTGACCTTCTTGTTCCCGGCGTTGGCGAGATCATCGGCGGAAGTGAGCGTGAGGCTGACTACAACAAGCTTGTTGCAGCAATGGAAGAAAGAAATATGAACCTTGAACTTTACACAGATTACCTTGATTTGAGAAAGTTCGGTTCAGTTCCTCACGGTGGATTTGGTCTTGGATTTGAAAGACTTATCATGTATACAACAGGTATGGCTAATATCCGTGACGTTATTCTCTATCCAAGAACTGTTGGTTCAATAAGATAATGTAATTATATTTAAGGAGTGATCAATATGTCACGTTCGTTATATATCCCAGAGGGCTATAAATCGGCTCTCACGCTGAGAGAAACTCAGCACGCAATCAAATACATCAAGGATGTTTTTCAGCAGGCATTGTCCTTTGCTCTAACTCTTGACAGAGTATCTGCTCCCCTTATTGTTAAAAAGGGGAGTGGTATAAACGATGACCTCAATGGCGTTGAGCGTAAGGTTGATTTCTCTATGAAAGAAATCGACGACGAGGGCGAAGTTGTGCAGTCCCTTGCTAAGTGGAAGCGTATGGCACTTTACCGTTACGGCTACAATGCAGGCGAGGGAATTTACACCGATATGAACGCAATCCGCCGTGATGACGACAGCGATAACATACATTCGATTTTCGTTGACCAGTGGGACTGGGAAAAAGTTATCACTAAGGAGCAGAGAAATATTGAGTATCTCAAAGATACTGTAAAGGCAGTTGTAAAGGCGATTTCCTATACGAAGCGTAAGGTAGGACTTCGTTATCCCGATATTGCAGGGGATTTCTGCGATGAGCCGTATTTCATCACAACTCAGGAGCTGGAAAATCTCTATCCCGATAAAACTCCGAAAGAGCGTGAGCGCCTTATCACAAAGGAGCATAAGGTGGTATTTCTCATGGCTATCGGCGGAAAGCTTGAAAGCGGTGAAAAGCACGGCGGCAGAGCTCCCGATTACGATGACTGGTCTTTGAACGGTGATATTCTCATATGGAACAGCGTTCTTGATGATGCTCTTGAGGTTTCCTCTATGGGAATTCGTGTTGACGCTGAAACTCTCAAAGCACAGCTTGCGGAGTGCGGCGAGGAGGACAGAATGAAATATCAGTATCACCAGATGATAGCTGACGGCACACTTCCTCTTACAATTGGCGGCGGTATCGGTCAGTCAAGACTTTGTATGCTGCTTCTCAATAAGGCACATATTGGTGAGGTACAGTCCTCAATATGGTCTGAGGAAACAATCCGTATTTGCAGCGAAAACGGTATAACTTTGTTATAATCGGAGGGGAAAATGGATACAGCTTTAATTGTAATTGATATGCAGAATGACTATCTTTACGAAAAGAGAAAAGCGAAATTTGCCTATAATACTGCGGAGCTTACAGCGAATGTAAATAAGCTGATACATCAATACAAGGACAATGGCTGTGACGTAATCTATATACGTCATATTATCCAGAATTTTCCTACAAATCGTCTTTTGTTCGGTTTCTCCATAGCAGGTACCGAGGGTGCGGAGTTATACAGCGGATTGGATATAGTATCGGATTACTGTTTTGATAAGCTTGTAGGCGACGCACTTACAAATAAAAAGCTTCTGGAGCATATTCAGAAAAAGGGAATCAAGCGGCTTCATCTTTGTGGTCTTGATGAATTTGGATGTGTTACTTCTACGGCGCTTGGTGCTGCCAAAAGAGGAATAACAGCTGAAATTATCCGCAATGGTACAGCAACTGTGTTCCCTGCAAAAAAGGCTGAAAAAGGAAAAATTCGTCTTGAAAAGGCGGGAATAAAATATATCAACAACTGAAACTGGTGAATTGAATGGTAAAGGAATTAATGCACGATACTGTTTTTCTTGCCTGTAAATCGGCAGATGCAACGGCTGAGGACAGAGAAATTGCTGAAAATCTGCTTGAAACTCTGAAAGCCCATAAGGAAAGCTGCGTTGGAATGGCGGCAAATATGATAGGCGAGCTGAAACGTATTATTGCTTTTGTAGATGAAAAGGAAAATTATACGGTTATGCTCAATCCAATTATCATAAAGCAGGAAAAGCCCTATGATACTGAGGAATCCTGTATTTCTCTGTTGGGCGGTCCGCGTCCCTGCAAACGTTATAAGGCGATAAAGGTGCAGTATCAGACGATGGATATGCAGCCGCGTATTAAAAGCTATAAAGGCTTTACGGCACAGATCATTCAGCACGAGATTGACCATTGTAATGGTATACTTATATAATGAAATCCCCCGAAAAAATCGGGGGATCGTTTTATTCAGATATATATTTTTCAGCCTCTTTTATAAGCTTCACATCAACAAGAGCGTCAATGAGAGTACCATTTTCGGTGTATTCCTCGGAAAAAATCTTGCCATCAATGCGGATTTTACCGATAAATGCGGTCATATCATAGGGGACAAGCAGCTTGATACGCTTTGCCGTTTCGGGAAGATTTTTCACAATGCAGTCAAGGAGCTTATCAAATCCCAGCTTATTTCTTGCAGAAATAATAACTGTATTCTCGTCCTCGAAAATAGTATCAAGATTTATAGCCGCGTCAGCCTTGTTCATTACGTTAATTACAGGGATTCCGTCACAGCCAAGCTCTGAAAGCAGCTCGCGTGTGACCTTAGCCTGCTGTTCATATTCCGGAGAGGATAGATCCTGCACATTGAGGATAATATCAGCTGCTGCCGCTTCTTCAAGGGTAGATTTGAACGCCTCAACCAGATTATGTGGAAGTCGGCGGATAAGTCCGACAGTATCAATGAGCATAACGCTCCGACCGTCAGGCAATTCTATGGAGCGTGAGGTTATATCAAGAGTAGCAAAAAGCTTATTTTCCGCCAGAACTCCTGCATCAGTCAGGGCATTCATCAGCGTTGATTTTCCAACGTTTGTATATCCCACGATAGCGGCGCAAAGAACGCCGTCTTTTTTTCGCCTTGAACGTGAAAAATTACGGTGTTTTTTCAGCTCCTCCAGCTCATCTTCAAGATATGAAATTCTCTTGCGGATATGTCTCTTATCTGTTTCAAGCTTTGTTTCGCCGGGGCCTCTCGTACCGATACCGCCGCCAAGACGAGAAAGAGCAGTACCGAGTCCGATCAGACGGGGCAGACGGTATTTCTGCTGTGCAAGCTCAACCTGAAGCTTGCCCTCTTTAGTTCTTGCTCGCTGAGCGAATATATCAAGAATAAGGGTAGTTCTGTCAATGACGCGTACATCAAGGATTTCCTCGATATTACGCACTTGAACACCTGTCAGCTCGTGGTCAAAGATTACAAGCTCAGCTTCAAGGGTTGGCAGCTGTTCTCTAAGCTCCTCTAATCGACCGGAACCCATACAAGTTGCGGAGTCGTAGGAGGTCTTTTTTTGTATCATTTCGCCCACAACCTCCGCATTAGCGGAACGTGCAAGCTCTCCTAATTCGGCAATTGAAATTTCAGCGTCAAATTCTCCTGTATCAACGCATACAAGAACAGCTTTAACAGGAGCGTCATCTGTTTTATTTTCGTACAAAGGTATCACCTGCCTTCAATCAGCTTGAAAGGAATTCGTTTCCTTTTCCGTCGTAGCCATAAACATTTGTAATAGTTTCGCCATTTTCAGCAGATTTAAATGTTTCGGTTTTTCTGAATGGCTTTAGTCTGCCGTCTGTCCATTGATATTCAACAAACCTCTTTGTTAAATCATCGCTTTTGTCCTCGGAGAGATTTCCCTCATCTGTAACAGTCATAATTCTTCCTATTGCATTAAGCTCGGCATTTTCGGAAAAATTATTTTTTTCAGGATCATAGCAATAGTATGTTCCGTAATCGGGCGGTGATTCATAGGGAATGAAAATATCCTCATACCCGTCAAAATTAAAATCAGCAACGGATATATTTTCAGCTGACGGGGTATAGTAAAAATCAAGAATTTTTACAGTAACGTCATTAAGCAGCAGTTCGACATGAGAGCCATTAAGAGCATACGTAAGCTTTCTCGGTTTTTCAGATGTGTTTTCGGCATCAAGATCATCGGCTGAAATTTCCGGATATGTTGTATCTGTATAAACTTTGAAATTGTCATCAGTAACATAATCCGCTGTATTTTTCTTAGTATTGCAGGAAACTGCCAAAAGCAAAGTTAATGGAACAGCGGCAGATAGAATTAAACTTTTTTTCATTTATTCTTCTGAAGCTCCTTTTGCAAGGCGAGCGATTTCCTCAGGAGTGAATACATATTTTTTACCGCAGAAATGACAGGAAACCTCGGTATCCTTACCCTCAGCGACAATTTCTTCAAGCTCATTTCTGCCTATGCTAATGAGAATTTCTTCAGTACGCTTACGGCTGCAATCACATTTATATTCAGGTGAAGCCGTATCAAGCTCATTGGGTTCAAGATCTGCAAGGAGCATATCTGCGATTTCCTGCGGTGTAACTCCTTCAGCGAGAAGCGCGGAAACAGGCCGCATTTTAGCTATATTCTTTTCGATTATGTCAATGCATTTTTCGCTTGCGAAAGGGAGGAGCTGAATAAGATAACCGCCTGCTGCTTTAACTGAAAGGTCTGTATCAACAAGAACGCCAAGAGCGCATACAGTAGGTATCTGCTCACTTACAGCATAATAGCTTGCAATGTCTTCGGCAACTTCGCCTGAAACAAGTGGGATAACTCCCACATAAGGCTCACGCAGACCTAAATCCTTTACAACGGAAAGAGTACCATTTTTTCCGATAGCACCGGAAACGTCAAGTTTACCCTGATTGTTGAGGGGCAGTTCCACAACGGGATTTGTAACGCAGCTTTTTACATTTCCGTAGCAGTCAGCAACAGCCATAAGCTGACCAGTCTGACCATCTGCGTCAATACGCAGAGTGATGCTGTTTTCCTCGCCTTTGAGCATATATCCCATAAGTGAAGCGGCGATTGTAAGTCTGCCAAGACCAGCTGTAACAACGGCAGAGGATTTATGGATTCTTTCGATTTCCGAAACAATATCCTTAGCGTCAATGACTGCCGCAAAAGCAGAACCATCAGCAGAAATTGCTCTGTATAAATTACTCATATTTTATTCCTTTCAAAGAATTTGCCCGCTGTTCACACAGCGAGCCGCATAGACGATGCGCTGGGAATCGCAGGCAGGGGGGAGGAGCGTATCGTCCCCGAATTTTCCAAGAATTTCAAAACCACATTCGTTAAGGAGCGTTTCAACAGCTTCCTCACTGTATGCTTTTTCAGAGAAGCTGTCTGAGCTGCGGGAATAAAGTCCATTTTCCTCCATCTCAAAGAACTCCAGATTCATTTTAACCTCATTTGTTTCAGGGATAAGTGTGTTTTCCCAGACGCAGAAAACCTTATCGGTTTCATAGGTAAAAGTATTATTTGCAAGAATATTTCTATGCTTGAAAAGAGTGTTTACATCAAATATAAAAAGTCCGTCAGGCTCAGAAAAAAGAGCAACATTTTTAAAGACTTTTTTAACATCGGAAATGCTGTTTAGGTGATTTATACTGTCAAGGGCGCAGATAGTAACGTCCATAGAGCCGTACAAATCAAGCTTGCGCATATCCTGACAGAGATACTGGATATTAAGACCGCTTTCGAATTTCTTATCAAGGGCAATTCCCAGCATTTCGTCGGAATAATCGACGCCAATAACATCATATCCGATTTTCGCCATTTCTTCGGAGATACTTCCGGTACCGCAGGCAAGATCAAGAAGAATATTGCCTTTGGTAGTTTTGAAACGGTTAATTATATCATTAAAATATTCGGCACGCTTATGATAGTCTATATTAGCAGTAAGGCTGTCATAATATCGTGCGAAAACGCTGTATCCTGTCATCATGTGAGCCATTCGGTAGAAATATCTTCTACGGTTATTTCGCCGTTTTCGTGGAATGTCAGTATCTGGCGTTTTTCTATGATTGCTACATTGTCAACATATTTATAGTAATCCTTATTTGCCATATTCGGATTATCAGGGGAGAGGTACTGTTTTATTGTGCTGATAACATTCAGCTGATTGCCTGTCTGGCCGTCGGCACTACTCCATTGATAAGTGTTCTCCTCGAATTGCTTATCATCGGTTTTGACAATAGATGTGATCGTTTGATTTTCTTCAGATGATGAGGTGTATGTAGTTATGCCTGACAGTGCCTCCCATTCCTCAAAGAGCATTGTTTCAGGATTGTAGCGGAGGAATTTGCCGAATACATTGTGCTCATCCTCGGACTGAGGTACAAAAAGGTCATAGTTGCCGTCAAAGTTGAGATCGCAAATATTAACACAGTATTTTGGATCAATATTTCCGTTGGAATAGGAGTTAAGCATATATGAAGTGTCTATGCTGATGTTCTGTACAGGTTCTTCATTAATCATAACGCTGATACCACTTTCGGTAACCTGACATAACATATTATCTCTTGATACAACAGTAGGATTTTGATTATCAATAGTAGTTAATTCAGTAGTTATAGCAGTTGTGGAAGCTATAGTAGTTGCGGGTACAGTAGTAGTTGAAGAAGCGGTAGCTGTTGTGTTGCGAATAGCAGTAGAACGTGATGGCACACGGACGGTATTTCTGCTCGGTGTAACCGTTTTTTTAACAACACCTGTTCTTCTGACAAGATTTACAGCTCCTGTTTTGGCTGTAGTAGTAACTGTATCGTCTGAGCCTGAAGCTACAGTAGTAGCAGCAGTTACAAGTGGGGATATAGTTACAGCGCCGGAATGTTCGTCGTTTTCGTCTGTAGTTTGTTCTACTTCAAAAGGAGTTATCTGGCTGTCAACTTCAACGGAATCAACGCGTCCGCAGCCTGAAAGTACAGTTATACACAATAATAAGAGAATTGCCTTTTTCTTCATAGTTACACCTCTCTGGAAATATTGTCAGTTTAAAGCGATACTGCACAAAGCCTGTGCTATGCTTCCTTAATGTTAAAGGGGCGGATGTAGTTACGCGGTATTCTGCGAGAAATTGCGTTAACCACAGCCGCCCCACAAATGTCGGTTATCCGTAAGCTGAACGGAATAAATATTGCATTTAATTCAGTCAGCATACAGTTTAAAGTAAACCTTATTATTTATTTTCTTTGAGCTTACAGCACTTCTTGTACTTCTTTCCGCTGCCGCATGGACAGGGATCGTTATCGCGTGTTTTGTCAGCTGTTGCCTGCTCGCTGAAACTGCCATCACCTGCGCCGGCATTAGGAGCGTCAGGCTGTGCAACCTGCTCTCTTTCGGGAGCTTCATTTTTCTGGAGTCTTATAGTAAGAAGGGCGCGTATTGTATCCTCACGGATAGATTCAACCATAGCGTCGAACATTTCAAAACCTTCATATCTGTACTCAATAACAGGGTTTTTCTGACCATAGGAACGAAGACCGATACCTTTTTTAAGCTCCTCCATATCATCAATATGAGCCATCCACTTGGTATCAACGACTTTAAGAAGAATAGCACGTTCAACCTCACGAATAATTTCGCTGCCATATTCTTCTTCCTTAGCCTGATAGATCTCGCCGCACTTTTCGTTGAGTGCATTTGCAACGTCCTCACGAGATATAGTACGAAGCTCCTCATCAGTAAATACGAGATCCTCATCACCGATAAGCCAACCGAGGAAATACTCTCTAAGACCTATCATATTCCATGTTTCACGCTCGTCCTCATCTGAAAGGTAAGTATTGACAGTAGATGTGATAAGATCCTCCATCATCTTCAGGATATCTCTGTGGAGATCCTCACCGTCAAGAACCTGTGAACGCTGCTTGTAGATGATTTCACGCTGTGTATTCATAACATCATCGTAATTGAGGACATTCTTACGGATTGAGAAGTTACGTCCCTCAACCTTCTTCTGTGAAGATTCGATAATACGTGTAAGAGATTTGCTTTCAATGGGCATAGTTTCCTCAACGTTGAACACTTTAAGCATATTTTCAAGACGATCACCAGCGAAGATACGCATAAGATCATCCTCAACAGAGAGGAAGAAGCAGCTTTCGCCCTCATCACCCTGACGGCCTGAACGTCCGCGGAGCTGGTTGTCGATACGTCTTGATTCATGACGTTCTGTACCAAGGATAAACAGACCGCCTACCTCACGAACCTTTTCAGCCTTTTCTTTTACCTCGGCATTATATTTGTTGTAGAGCTGCTGATAAAGCTCTCTTGCCTTTAAGATCTGCTCATTGTCTGTATCAGCGAAGCCGATAGCCTCGGAAATGATTTCTTCCGGTATTTCGCGTTTTCTCAGCTCTGCACGGGCAAGAAATTCAGCGTTACCGCCAAGCATGATATCAGTACCACGGCCAGCCATATTTGTAGCGATTGTTACAGCGCCGTATTTACCTGCCTGAGCAACAATTTCAGCTTCCTTAGCGTGATGCTTAGCGTTAAGAACCTCGTGCTTAATGCCCTTGCGTTTAAGCATAGCAGAGAGAAGCTCAGACTTTTCAATTGAAACAGTACCAACGAGGATAGGCTGTCCTTTCTCATGGCACTCGATAATTTTTTCGATAATAGCGGCATACTTGCCTTTTTCAGAGGTGTAAACCTGATCATTGTGGTCCACGCGGATTACAGGCTTGTTTGTTGGTATAGCAATAACGTCAAGCTTGTAGATTTCCTTGAACTCGTCCTCCTCAGTCATAGCAGTACCTGTCATACCTGAAAGCTTATTATAAAGACGGAAAAGGTTCTGGAAAGTAATTGTAGCAAGAGTTTTTGATTCGCTCTTGATTTTAACGCCTTCCTTAGCCTCGATAGCCTGATGCAGACCGTCATTGAAGCGGCGTCCGAGCATAAGTCGGCCTGTAAATTCGTCAACGATAATAACCTCGCCGTCCTGGATAACGTAATCAATTTCATTCTTCATAATACCGTTAGCTCTGATAGCCTGATTGATATGGTGAAGGAGAGTGATATTATCGGGATCCATAAGGTTTTCAACACGGAAAGCCTTTTCAGCTTTTTTAACGCCGCGTTGGGTGATTGTAGCAGTTTTAGCTTTTTCGTCGATGATATAGTCAGCAGTTTCGTTGATAGCGTCCTGATCTTCCTTATCATCTATTTCTACAACAGTTGTGGAAGTGAGGGTTTTAGCGAATTTATCAGCAATAGTGTAAAGTTCAGTAGATTTTTCGCCTCTGCCTGAAATAATAAGGGGAGTACGAGCCTCATCAATAAGGATAGAGTCAACCTCATCGACGATAGCAAAGTTAGGCTCACGCTGAACACGCTGTTCTTTGCGTGTAACCATATTATCACGGAGATAGTCGAAGCCAAGCTCATTGTTTGTACCATAGGTTACATCACAGTTATAAGCAGCACGGCGCTGATCGTTATTAAGGCCATGAAGGATACATCCTACAGTCAGTCCGAGCCAACGGAGAACCTTACCCATTTCCTCAGCCTGGGTTTTAGCAAGATAGTCGTTAACTGTTACAACGTGAACACCCTTACCGGAAAGAGCATTAAGGTAAGAAGCAACACAGGCAACAAGGGTTTTACCTTCACCGGTTTTCATTTCAGCAATACGTCCTTGGTGAAGAACGATAGCGCCGATAATCTGAACGGGGTAGGGCTTTTTCTCTAAAACTCGCCATGCAGCCTCACGAACAGTAGCAAGTGCCTCAGGGAGAATATCATCAAGAGTTTCACCTGATTCGAGTCTGTCCTTGAATTCGGGAGTTTTAGCTTTCAGTTCAGCATCAGAAAGCTTTGAATACTCCTCATCAAGCGAAAGAACTTTATTTTTAATGGGTTCAATACGCTTTAATTCTCTGTTGGAGTAAGCGTTTGCGCCAAAGATATTTTTTAAGATGTTCATTTGTCAGTTTACCGCCTTTTTTAAGTATAGTTATACATATTATATATTTTACAACATTTTTTTATTTTTGTCAATACCCGAATTATGGTTTTTCTGAATATTTCATAATTTCTGTAATATGATGTGCAGCGGAGTGTCAAATACAAGCAGATTATAATATCTTTTATTCGTATTATAGCGCCTGTAACGCAGCTTTGCCATTAGATTTGTCTACTGTTGTTTCAGGGATTGGTATTATATTCGGATGCTGAAAATTAAAACGGTATAAGGTTTTAAGCATTACACCTTGAAGAATTTACACCGTTTTGAATAGGTTTATAGCATATGATTTAATTTGTCTTTTTTGCTTCTGTAATTACTTCATTAATTAGCTCTAATGCCTTATCGGACTTATTATCTTCAAGCAAAGCTTTTAATGATAAAAGTAGAGTAAGCAATTCCAATCTTGCCATATCGTTCACCGCAGTTCACCGTCCTTATTTTAAATATAGTCGTTACTATGTAACACTTATATTATAACACAGTTTTTTGTTGGTGTAAAGTTTTTTATTTTCATAGTATCTGGATCAGAGGCGTACTTATATTGAATTGAGGATTATGATTGGATATGGATTGACAAGGAAGAAAAATTATAGTATAATATAATCAGAAGAATTCTGAAACGGCAGAAAACATTTCCTGCTTTGATAAGTAAAATTCGGAGGGTAATTAATTATGAATATAGCAGTAGCTCAGTCAGGCGGCCCGACTTGTGCCATAAACGCATCTCTGGTCGGAGTATTCAAGGAGGCTCTTAAAGAGCCGCAGATAGATGCAATTTTCGGTTCTGTGAACGGTATTGAGGGTATAATTCATAATCATCTTGTTGATCTTAAAGCCCTTATTCTTACCAATAATGATATAGAGCTTTTAAGACAAACGCCGTCAACAGTTCTTGGTTCATGCAGGTACAAACTTCCTGATTATAATGATGATGATAGTGTGTACAGGAAAATTCTTTCAACTCTTGAGCAGCGTCAGATAGGAGCATTTTTCTATATCGGCGGAAATGACTCAATGGATACAGTAAATAAGCTTTCGGAATATTTCCGACAGGAGGGTGCTGATATCAAGGTTATCGGAATCCCGAAAACTATTGACAATGACCTGTGCATAACAGATCATACTCCGGGTTTTGGCTCTGCTGCAAAGTATGTAGCAGCTTCTATGCGTGAGATAATCCGTGACAGCTCTGTGTATAGTATTCCCTCGGTTACAATTGTTGAGGTAATGGGACGTCACGCAGGCTGGCTTACAGCTTCAAGTGCTGTTCTTCACGCTCTTGGTGAAACTGCGCCTCATCTTATTTATGTTCCTGAAAGAAGCTTTTCTCTTGATGCATTTATGAGAGATGTGCGTCAGGCAATGGCTAAGCATAAGGCTGTAGTTGTTGCTGTTTCTGAGGGAATTGAGGTTCCTGAGGGAGTTCAGTCGGGAGTTGTAGATAACTTTGGTCATAAGTATCTTTCAGGTATAGGCAAATATCTGGAGGAGGCTGTAAGAAACGAAATCGGCTGTAAGGTACGTTCTATTGAGCTTAATGTAATGCAGAGATGTTCCTCTCATATATGTTCAAAAACCGATATAGATGAAGCTGAGGCTATCGGTGCAGAGGGTGTAAAATGTGCGCTCAGCGGTGAAACCGGCAAGGTAATGGTTTTCCGTCGTGTGAACGAAATGCCGTACACTATAGTTATAGAAACAACAAGCGCGGCAAATATTGCCAATAACGAAAAATTCCTTCCCGATGATTTTATTACTCCGTCGGGGAACAATATCAGCGATAGTGCGTTGAATTATTTCCTGCCACTTATACAGGGTGAGCTTAATGTTGTGATGGAGCAGGGAATACCTAAGCACTTTGCAATTCAGGAGTCGGTTCTTAAATAAACGGCTCTGCTATACGAAAGGGCGGTTTTGAATTTGCAGGAAATTGAACTTGAAGTTCTTGATTTTATAAGAAACAATATCAGAAACGGTTTTCTTGATACTGTTATGCCCATGGTGACTATGTGCGGCAATCTGGGTATATTCTGGGTAGCCGTAGCCCTTGTTATATCAGCGAAAGCGAAGTACCGCAAATGCAGTATTACAATGCTTATCGGTCTGATAATCGGTGTACTTATAGGAAATCTGGTTATAAAGAATGCTGTTCGCAGAGACAGACCTTGCTGGATAGTTGAGGTTCAGGATATGCTCATAGCAAATCCGCAGGATTTCTCGTTCCCTTCCGGTCATACTCTTTCGAGCTTCTGTGCAGCTGCTATACTTTTTCATTATGACAAGAAATTGGGTATACCATCTTTTGGAGTGGCAATTATGATAGCGTTTTCCCGTCTGTATCTTTATGTTCATTTTCCAACTGATATTATCGGTGGTGCAATTCTTGGAATGTTGGTAGCGAGTCTTACTATAAACGTCACAGAGAAGTATATATTTAAAAGAAAGACAAAATCAGATAAGGTTTGATAAGAAGCAGTCCTGAGAGGGGCTGCTTTTATTGTTGTATACCTGACGGCTTTGCAGGAGATCTGCTTGCATTTTTGCCGTATTGGAAAACCTTGACATATGACAGTATGCCTGCAAGTTTTTATATAATCCGAAGAAAAATCTTATTTCGCATATTCTGCATCGGTTTTTACCGGTATTACTTTAACAATTTATTAAAGAATGTCATTATTTTACCATTTTTGTCATTAAAATAATATACATATTATTCTGAATATTGTACAATAAAAATATGTAAGGTGATGAATTTCTGCACTGATTCATTCACCTTAAATCGTAAAATATAAAATGAGAGGAACGATTTATTATGAAGAAAAACAATTTTAAACGCTGTGCTGCAGCGATTGCAGCTGCAGCAGTAATGGCTACTGCAATGCCTGTTGCGAATTTTGCTGTAAGCGCAGCTGATAACCTTATCACAAATTCTACCTTTGACAGCAATACAGCTGATTGGGGTATCTATAAGGAAAGCGGCGGTGTAGGCTCTATCTCTGTTAAGGACGAGAAGCTTTGCCTTACAGTTGAAAACCAGAGTAAGATCAATTACGGCGTACAGCTTTTCTACGATATTATTCCGCTTTATCAGAATGGTGTATATCGTCTTAGCTTTGAGATCTCCGCTTCAACTCCTCGTTTTGTTGAAGCTATGATTCAGCAGAACGGCGGTAAATATCAGGCATATACATGGAAGGGCATTGATGTTACAACAGAACCGCAGGTTGTTGACTATGAGTTCACAATGGAGTATGACACAGACATTATGTCAAAAATGTGCTTCAACTGCGGACTTCAGGAGGCTGACGGTGTACTTCCCGAACATGAGATTTATCTTGATAACGTAGTTCTTGAGCTTGTTGACGACAGCAAAGTTGACTACAGCGCAACTCAGGGTTATGAAGCTTCAATCATCACAAACCAGATCGGTTATAAGCCGGAAGCTAAGAAAACAGCTGTATTCAGAAATACAGAGGGCGGCAGCTTCTCAGTTGTAAACGCTGAAACAGATGAGGTTGTTTTCACAGGCGAAATGGAAGGCCCCAAGAACAATATTCAGGCTAAGGAAACAAACTATACAGGTGATTTTACAGCTGTTACAGCTCCCGGTAAGTATGTTGTAAAAGCTGACGGGCTTGATGATTCATACGCTTTTGAAATCGGAGAGGATGTTTATAACAATCTTCTTGATGCTTCTGTAAAAATGCTTTATCTCCAGAGATGCGGAACAGAGGTTGTTGACAATGATTTCGGACATCCCTCATGCCACGATACAATGGCTACAATTTATAAAACAAGCGATAAAATTGATGTTAACGGTGGCTGGCACGATGCCGGTGACTATGGAAGATATATAGTTGCTGCTGCAAAGGCTGTTGCTGACCTGCTTTATTCATATGATGCTGCACCTGAGATTCACAGCGATAACATTGGTATTCCTGAAAGCGGAAACGGAATCCCTGATATCCTCGACGAAGTACGTTATGAGCTTGAATGGATGCTCAAGATGCAGGATAAGACAGACGGCGGTGTATACCACAAGGTTACTTGTGAAGACTTCCCCGGATATGTAATGCCTGAGGATGAGACAAAGCCTCTTATCGTAATGCCAAAGTCCACAACAGCTACAGCTGATTTCGCTGCTTCAATGGCTATGGCTTACGAATTTTATAAGGATATTGACGCTGAATTTGCTGATACATGCCTTGATGCTGCTAAGCTTGCGTATGGCTGGGCAGTTGAAAATCCTGGCGTAATGTATTCAAATCCTTCTGATGTAGTAACAGGTGAATATGGCGATAAGTCTGCAGCTGACGAAATGTACTGGGCAAAGGCTCAGCTTTACCGTGCTACAGGCGACGCTTCATATATTGAAAATGCTTCTGTAAAGGAAGGTCTTGACTGGTCAACTGTTGGTGACTACGGTAATCTCGCTATCATTACAATGGACGGCGTTGACAAGGAATCCGCAGCATATAAGGCAGCTCTTGAAGCTGTTATTGATCAGGCTGACGATTTTGCAAGTGTATCATCTGTTATGCCTTACGGTGTAACTCTTACAAATTACTACTGGGGAAGCAATATGGGTGTTGCTAACTCAGGTGTTATTCTCACAACAGCATATAATGCAACAGGCGATAAGAAGTATCTTGACGCTGCAACAGCACAGCTTGACTATCTCCTTGGTACAAACCCCAATGGTGTAAGCTTTGTTACAGGTTATGGTACAGTTTCACCTGAATTTCCACATCATCGTCCTTCAATGGCAGTAGGCAAATGTATGCCCGGTATGCTTGTTGGCGGTGTAAACTCAGGCCTTGAAGATTCAGCTGCTAAAGCACATTGTAAGGGCAAGGCTCCTGCTAAGTGCTGGGTAGACAATGCAGAGAGTTATTCTACCAACGAAATTACAATCTACTGGAACTCACCTCTCACATATCTCATTTCACTTATTGAAACAGCTGGTACAGCAGGTGAAGTTCCTCCCACAACAGAGCCACCCGTAACAGATCCTACAGAGCCACCTGTAACAGATCCTACAGAGCCACCTGTAACAGATCCTACAGA
>JAGAMB010000022.1 GCA_017624895.1 Ruminococcus sp.
CCCCTCCCTCGTTCCCAGTAGGTTGTCCTCTTTGGTGAGAAACTATTCTTTTGTATTTATTATAAATAGAAAAAATAAACTTTAAAATGTTACAAGGTAGTAGACAAAGATGATGAGCAAAAATGCTGTATGTCAAGGCGGACGACGAAAGCATACTGCCGTATGGTGAGAAAGTCCAACGATGACATACGGCATTTATGCCATTAGATTTGTCTACTGTTGTTTCAGGGATTGGTATTAGTTTGCGGATGTGCGAGGCACTTTAAATCATTAAATATAGTGAATGTCCAATTATAGGGACAAACCAAAAGCAGTACCGCAATCACGGTACTGCTCTTTTTTATGGGCATCTCTAAAAACTCGTTTGATTAAAGAAAAACCAGATAGGTGCAGCAGATGTCGTGCATAGCTGTTTTTTCTCAAAAGGGGGTTTTTAGAGATGCCCTTATGTATAAATTAGTCGATAACAACGATTTCGCCATAAAGCTCACGGCCTGCACCGATTGCATTTGACTCGTCTGTATCAATGTGCATAGCTCTTGCATAGCTGGGTGATACACGGCATACAACATCGCCGAGGATAGCGCTTCTCTCAGGTGTAGAAACCTTTACCCATACGATCTGCTTGTCAACTACGCCAAGCTCCTCAGCGTCAGCAGGTGTAAGGTGGATATGACGCTTTGCAACGATAACACCCTCATTGATTTCGATTTCACCGCAGGGACCAACAACCTTGCAAGCACCTGAACCAGCGATGTCAGCGGACTCTCTGATAGGAGCTGCAATACCGATTGAACGAGCGTCTGTAGCAGAAAGCTCAACCTGTGTCTCAGGACGAACAGGTCCGAGGATAGATACGCCTGCAAGCTCCTTCTTAGGGCCTACGATAGTAACTCTCTCCTCACAAGCGAACTGACCGGGCTGTGAAAGATCCTTCTTCTTTGTAAGCTCGTGTCCCTTGCCGAAAAGCATCTCAAGATGCTCCTGAGTTACGTGAATGTGTCTTGCTGATGTTTCAACAATAAAATTCTTTGCCATTGTTTTATACCTCCATAAAATTTCCGTAAACGGAATATAAGTTTACCACATTATATTGTACACCATTTCGACAAAAAGGTCAAGGGATAACACAAATTAAATGTTAGCTAAAGCTAATAAAAAAATACGGATATGAAGAAAAAATCTCCCTGCCGTTCTGACAGGGAGAAAAAGCGTCCCAAAAGGGAGTCGAACCCCCGACCTACTGCTTAGGAGGCAGTCGCTCTATCCTACTGAGCTATTGGGACATAAGGCGGATAACGGATAATCCCGAAATCCTGCCTAAATATTATATCATTTTTTACGCTTAATTGCAATAGCTTTTTAAATATTTATTATATTTAACTTTGTTGTTCCCAAACCGCTATAAGTAAATTCCAAGTATTTAAATCAACATCGCCTGTACAGGGCTGACCGTATATCACCTGAAATTGCTTTACTGACTCTGCCGTATCATCGGTGTATTCGCCGTTTACTGTTACTTTTCTTATATTATCATACCGATCTGCAAGCTCCGCAATAATAAGCTGAATTATCCACACGATCATTCCCTTGCTGCCGTTATGACTGACGAAATCCGCTGAGGGAAATACGCGGAACTCTCTCGGCTCGCTGCCTCTTAAATGCAAGTACTCCTTTACCACTTCATCCCATGTCACAGTATCCGTTTCACCTGTTACGGGAAGTCTGTGGTCACGCTGAAATTCACTAACTGCCGCTTTTGTGTTTTCGCCATAAATTCCATCGGGAATAACCCCCGGCTGTCTACCCCTTTTCATATCAATTCCGTGAAGATATCGCTGCAGTTCGGTAATATGCTCTATTTTCTGCTCATCTGTGTATGACATAATCAACCTCCTGTAATTGTATAACCCGGATTTTGGTACGGTCTTTTGTCAAATCCAAAACGCAGGTCGGAATATATTCCTGCAATTTCGTTCCATGTAGCTCCGCCTATAATCCCATTTGCAGGCAATCCGAATTGGCGCTGAAATTCAGTTACCGACTGCCTTGTAAGCGGCCCGAAATAGCCCGTATTGTTCACTGCTGATATATTCGGATAAGTGCGGTTTATATATGTCAGATACTCCTGAATTATACGCACATAATCATTCCTTGCTCCCTCACGGAGAACTGTTCCGGGGTAAAGCACAACAGAAACAAATTCAGGACGGACAGACTCAACAATTCCCCTGTAGGCACGGTAAAGATCGTTTTTTGTTGCCCGATCAAGCCTTCCTGTCTGTGGTATGCCGAATACACGCTGAAAGGATTTAAGGGAGTTTTCCGTTTCCTCACCGAAATAGCCCGTTATCTCCACCGGCTGAACCGCCTCGTAATATGCTCCGATAACAGTAAGATAATACTGGAGATTTCGCACAACGTTCCCCTCTGAACCAATGGTCAGATTTTCGTCAAACTGAGGTGCGATCTCATTCCAGCGCACACCCTCGGAATCAAGCTCTGCAAGCCGTTTCACGCTGGTGTAGATATACAAAATTCTGTACCATGTACCCTCGTCAACAACTCCTGTAACAGCAAGGTCAAAAACCTCCTGAAATACTCTTACCGCCGCTTCGGTTGATGTGTCAAATATGCCGTCTGCCTGCGGTATATTCGGAATTGCAGGATAATTCCGTGAAATTCTGTTGAGAAATACTTGCAGGGATTTAACATCATTGCTTGCTGACCCGAACTGCAGCGGTATGCCGGGATATGACGGAACGGCTGACCGAACAGGTGCGTCTTTCACAATGTTGATATCATCTCCATAATAATATTGCAGTATCTCATATGGTGTAAAACCGTTATTTGCAAGGTCAACCGTTCCCCATTGGGATAATCCGTCGCAGGTGGAAGTTGTACCGTTGCAAAAGGCGGTAAACAGCGGCTCAACGCTTCCCTGCCGCTGAACGTAATCATTGAAAAGCTCATCAACAAGATAGCCGATGTTGCTGAAATACTCCCTGTTATTAATGAATTTCTGGTCGTACTGTGTATTTGAGGTAATGTCAAAATCATAGCCTCTCGATCTGTACCACTCCGTGTAGATTCGATTAAGAGCAAAGCTTACAATAGCATAAATATTAGCCCTTAATGCCGAATTGCTCCAGGTCGGGAAAATCTCACTTGAAGCTACATTTTTTATGTATGAGGGAAAATCTACCGTAACATTTGGTGCAGCTGTATCGGGAGCGCCGAGATGCACCGTTATGTTCTGGGGAATAAATGGTGTTCCTGTAAGCATAACTCTCTCCTTATCCGCCTAAATATGACTCCTGATTGAAGTATGTCAGCGTATCCTCACCGCTGTCCGCGCCTATAGGCAGCGGAACCATATTGAAATTCTGAACCGAGGTTATACCCGAAAAAACAGGAACATCAATACTTCGGGCATTGAAAAATCCCCTTGCTCTGACGCTTATATCAAAAAGACTGTATGGGCGGACAGCTGAATCAGGCGTCAGGGAATACGCCTTATCGGGCGCAGGCACTTCTATTTCAGTAACAGTACCGCTTATATCGGTTAAACGTGCCGCTGCGAGAATACGTTTTCCGTTATCCAAAGCAGTTACTACTACCGACGCTCCCACTATGGGCGTGGATTCATTTCCTGTTCTGACGTTAACGAGTATAAAGCCAGTTGAATTGCCCAGCTCCGACGGCACAGAGATGTCCGGCTCATCGAGCTGTTCAATATCGGATAAATCGGCGCCATTGATAATCCTTTCAAGCTCTGCTTCTTCTTCATCTGCTGTATAGGGGTAGTATGAAGTGTCGTGGTCTGCGTCTGCGTAGTCTTTGTCATCATATTCCTCTTTATCTCCATTTTCACTTTCTTCCTGCTCCTCACGGCTATATTCCGCAGGAACTGTATTTTCATTTTCAGCGGTATACTCCTCCGCCATTTTTTCCTCCGCATCGGTGAGATCTCTGTATTTTTCCGCCTGTTCCGCAGGCTTTCCTTTACTGTATAGCTTCATCATTTCCTTTTTGTAGGCTTCTATATCCTTTATATCCATAAAGCACCTCCATAATGTGTTACAATTCAGTATATGTGGCAGATTTTGTTAAAATTCATTATTTTAAAGAAAATTTCCAACAGTATATATATCAATAGCATATCACACAATATCCACGGTATTTTAACGAGTAAACAAATTATGAACAAAAAGCGTTTAACAAAATGGAATCAAGAAAATTCGGCTCAAGCATACACTTGAATTGTTTATCAGGGAAACTGCCTTTAAATGAAGTGTCAGCCTTTAAAATGTTA
>JAGAMB010000005.1 GCA_017624895.1 Ruminococcus sp.
GAGCGCCTGCTGCAACAGCAGCTTCAAGAACAAGCTTTGCAGCAGCAATAGTACAGTTCTTTGCTCTTGGGTGAGGAGAAATAATTATTGCATTTCTTGTTTTAAGTGCAATAAGACATTTGAAAATTGCGGTAGAGGTTGGGTTTGTTGTAGGAATAACAGCTGCGATTACACCGATTGGGTCAGCAATCTTCTTGATGCCGAACGCCTTATCTTCTTCAATAACACCGCAGGTCTTAGTGTCCTTGTATGCATTGTAAATATATTCGGATGCGTAATTATTCTTGATAACCTTATCTTCAACAATACCCATTCCGGTTTCTTCAACCGCAAGCTTTGCAAGAGAAATTCTTGCCTTGTTTGCAGCGGATGCAGCAGCAAGAAAAATCTTGTCTACCTGTTCCTGAGTATAAGCTGCAAAAATCTGCTGTGCCTTTCTGGTGTTTGCAATAGCTTCTTCAAGCTTTTCAACACTGTCCACAATGTCATAAGTCTTATTCTCCATAGTTATCCTCCTGATAGATTTTTCATACATCGGATTTAAGTTTTATTTCCGACTTCGTTAATATTATAACAAACTTTTTTTGTTTTGTAAAATATAAGATAGTTATATTGAAGTTATCAAAAATGATATGTTTAAAAAAGGCTTAAATACGAGAAAAACGCTCTGTTTATCATTATCAGAGCGTTTAATAATTATATGATATTTCTCCGTTTTGATTGACACAACTCGGTAATAAAATGTTTATCAAGTTCGGTAAGTTTATATCCTTTTTTGTATATCAAAACATCC
This sequence comes from Ruminococcus sp., assembly GCA_017624895.1. Lineage (GTDB taxonomy): Bacteria > Bacillota > Clostridia > Oscillospirales > Ruminococcaceae > Ruminococcus. Next base: position 794 of record JAGAMB010000005.1, read on the forward strand.
TTATATATTTTTTTATTACATTCACATTTACGCTGAACAAGATTATATCTTTCAAGGATTTCTTTTGGGGCAGGAGAAACCCACATAAATGTTTTTAAGTTCTTTGAAAGCAAATCAAACTGACTTGCCCTTTCAAAAATATATATACATCTGCTTATATTATCAGGGAGTTCTTCACGCACCACTTTTGCCATTGAAAGAGAGGGAACATATGGATCAGCATGTGCAATTCTGATATAATCCTCCAGATCATCAAATGTTATCGTTTCTTTTTCAGCTAATGGACTATTTCTGCTCATAATCAAGCAATATGAGAATTCAGCAATCATTTCATAAACAAAATCTTTTTCTGAGAGCATTGCTTTAAAGTATTTATCATAATTTTGGGCATAGCGTATTATTCCAAGCTTATATCCGGCATTCAGAATATTATTTATCGCTCTTTGTGAATTTGTTTCTTTATAGAATATTTCAACATTCGAATCAGGAAGAGATTTTGAAAATTCAGCAAAAGCTTCTGAAATATAACAAGCTCTTGGAACAGAAATAGAGAATTTTTGTTTTTTTGCTGCTCCCATTTTATAAATCTTATCAACATGATCAATGTGATTCAAGATTTCTTTGGCGTATCCTATAAATTCTTCGCCATCAGGTGTTATTTTCATTCCTTTTACAGAACGTTCAAAAATTTTTATTCCTATATCTGATTCAAGTTCTTTGATCGAACGACTTAAATTAGGCTGAGCAAGAATCAAATTCTGTGCAGCCTGACTAAGTGAACCAACCCTTGCAATTTCTACTGCATATTTTAAATGAAGTATATTCACATTATGAGTCTCCCTTCGTTTATATTATCAAGGCTAAAGAATCAAAGTATTTTATATTGCATACAAGGTCTTCCTCCGGTTTCGTAATTCATTTCATTAATTACTCTTCCTGATTCGGCAAGATAATTCATATATCTTCTTACTGTAACACCAGTAAGATTAATATTCTGCGCAATTTCATCGCCTGTAAACCATTCATCAGGTTTGGTTTTTAAATAATCCAAAATTAACCCTAATGTTTTTTCCTGAATTCCTTTTGGAAAGGATACAGTACTTGAACTTCTTATATTATCAATGATATTATCAATGCTTTTCTGATTGAATTTTTCATTATCTTTTAAAACTTTACACTGCGTTATATATTTGTTAAGAGCCAATTGAAACCGCTCATAGGTGAAAGGTTTAATAAGATAATCGACAACGCCAAGGTGTAATGCTTCTTCTAATGATTCTCTGTCATTTGCTGCTGTAACCATAATTGCATCAACTTCAAACTGTCTGTTTCTGATAACTCTTAAAGTTTCGAGTCCGTTCATTTTAGGCATAAACACATCAAGAACAAGCAGATCTACCTTATTTTTTTCAAGAAAGCTTATTGCGCTTCTTCCATCATTGCATTTGCCGATAATTTCAAAGTTGCTGTTTCTTTTTACATATTCCTCATTTATCATAGCTACCATGGGATCATCTTCTACAATCAGAATTTTATACATTTTAAATCTCCTTTGAAAAACTTACAGTGAAAGCGGTTCCGACATCCTTCTGAGATTCTACAATGATTTTTCCACCATGATTTTCAACCATTGTTTTTACCTGATATAATCCGGTTCCTCTTTCTTCTCCTTTAGTGGAAAAACCATTTTCAAAAATTCTCTCCATATTTTCTGAGGAAATTCCGCTGCCTGTGTCATCAACCGTAATAATCATTGCTCTGGGTTTTGAATAAATACCAAACAATAATTCCTTTTGAGATTTATAGTTGATATCTTCGTTCATAGCGTCGAAAGCGTTATCAAGCAAATTACCAATAACAGTTATCAGCATTTCTGTTGGCAGGTTTATATCCGATGAATTATAACAACACCCTTCACGAAGTATAAATTTTACATTCAATTCAGAAGCCCTAGCTATTTTCCCGATTAAAAGTGCAGCAATAGAAGCATCATTGATAGTATGTATTACTTTACTTATATTTGCTCTTTGTATCATTGTAACATTTTGAATATATGAACAAGCTTCATCATACTTTCCCATTTGAATAAGACCAAGAATTACATGCAGTTTATTGGTAAAATCATGATTATTTGCCCGCATTGAAGCTACAAGATGCTGTGTACCTGATAAATCTTCCATTAATTTTGAATATTCTGCTCTGTTATGAAGGATTGCAACAGTACCAATTGCTTTGTTTTTTTCTTTAATTGGAATAAGGTCAAGAATGATATCAGATTTCGTAAGATTTATATTTATTTCCTTGTTACCATTTTTAACAGTCTGGGAAAGAACTCTGTCTCCGATTTTATCAACACTATGTCCGACAAGCGCTTCATTTGATTCCCCAAGAAGCATACAAAATGCCGAATTGTTGACAAACTGTATTACACTATTAGTATCAAATGCAATTATACCCTCTTCAAGTGTTTCGAGAATATTTTCTCTGATTTTATACATAGCTGTAAAAACATCGGGTTCATATCCAAGAAGCTTGTTCTTTACTTTAACAGAAATTTTTTTAGCAGCAAGCAACTCAATAAATATTGCTATACAGGTAATAATGAAAAAAACAAGCAACATATGGAAAGTTTCTTTTTTTATATTTCTTGTAAGCATTATAGCCATAACAAAGCCCAAATACTCGCCATTTTCATTATAAACTGCAGCATAAGCCCGTCGTTGACTTCCAGAAGGGCCGTTTTCATTCACTGCATAATATCCATCAGATTTATTTTTAAAATCCGGTATACTGCCGTCATAAGGTGTTCCTATAAGATTGTGATTAGAATGATATATCCTGACACCGTCTTTCGTAACAACAGAAATTACATCAATATCATTCAGTAAGCCTTTCAAGCTATCAAGATATTCGGAAAAAACTGAGGTCTGATTATCATCGGCTGAGTTTTTACCTGTCAGAATCGGAGATTTTGCAATTGTTTCGGCAACATTTTTAAGATTCTTATCCCGTTTTTGTGTATCAAAATGGATATTTATGATTGATCCGGTAAGTCCAAGAATAATAGCCAATGAAATAATAAAAATAAGATGCGTATTGAAAAAAAGATTTTGAATACGGTTTTTATTGAATGAATGAAACTGAACTTTCATTTATTGATTCCTTCAACTTTCTTTGTGTTTTTCTCTTTAAGGCATCTCTTTAGGACATCTCTAAAACCCCCTTTTGAGAAAAAAGAGCTATGCACGACATCTGCTGCGTCAACCTCCCTTGGAGTGCGAAAGCACGCCTTCGGAAGGTTTCCTTGCAGCTGCCGCACCTATCTGGTTTTTCTTTAATCAAACGAGTTTTTTGAGATACCCTTTAAATAATTATAGCATGAATTAATAAAACTTTCAATATCTTTACTTATATTACAGCTTTTGAAAGTAATAAAAATATATTAAAATCAATTTTTATTACTATTTTTCAAAAGATTGATTTTTTCATGATGAGGTGATATTCTTATAAGTGCAAGTATTGTCATTATTGTAACAATTAATAATAAGTTAAGGAGAATGTTATGGGATCAATTTTAGAAACGGTTATGCTTTTATGTTTTGGATTTTCATGGCCTTTAAATGTAATAAAATCATACAGAGCGGGGACTGCTAAAGGAACAAGCCTGCCATTTATGATACTGATTATTACAGGTTATATTGCGGGAATTTTCGCTAAACTGGTAACAGGACAAACCAACTATGTTCTGATAGCATATATTTTAAATCTTGCAATTGTATCTTTAAACGTAGTTGTATATTTTCGCAATATTTCCTTAGATAAAAAACGTATTCAGGAAATCGAGGCATAACTATGGAACTTGAACATATTAGATATTCTGAACTGAATAAACTTGCTGAAACAAACGGTATCGTAATTTTTGGAATGGAAAATGACAAGAATATTCCCGTTGGTGAAATACGTCAGGCTTTAGCAATAGAAACTAAAATATATAATCGTAGCTTTAATAAAATTTCAGTTAATAACGCTATAAAAATATATGATGAATATATTGATATTCTTTTCCCTGAAACACTTCTGATACATATCGGAGAAGCTGATAAATCTCTTTTTGAGGATAATAAAGAAAAATTTGATGAAAATTATCGTAAGTTAGTCCGCCATATAAAAAACAAAAACAGTAATTGCTGTATTGTAATTGTGAATTTAAAAAATACCAACAATAATCTGATTATTGAAGAGATGAATAAACACCTGAAAGATATAGCCGAATCGGAACAATGTGAGTATGGTGATATTTCATCAAAACAAGCAGATAATCGAAATATTCCTGAATCTGCTGTTTCTTTTGTATTTTCAACAGGATTTGTTCATCCCGTCAGAATTAAACATTCGATATATTATTTGACATCGATACTGTTCAGCTACAGATCATGATGTGTTTTATATCGATGTAATAATAGTACCAAGAGATAGGTTCGAGTTATATTAGACCAAAAATCACAATTCAAACACAAGTAAATATATGGCATCTCTAAAAAACCGTTTGATTAAAGGAAAATCAGATAGGTATGGCAGCTACAAGGAAATCTTCCAAAGGCGTGCTGGCGCACGACCAGGCGGTTGACGAAGCAGATGACATTCATAGCTGTTTTTTCTTTAAAATGGGTTATAGAGATGCCATATAATAACTCAATTATTAGCCCATGCCCGTTCGAGAGCTTCTGCCCCCCTGACAAGCTGTTCAGAATTCAGTCCCGAAAATCCCGCAACAATGATATTTTCTGGCATATTTGATACAGGAAATGAATAGTCTGCATAATCAACGTCAGATACTTGTTGATTATGCAGAGCAGCATGGATATGAAATCGTTGGTGAAAGCTTCGATGACAATGTCACAGGAATCATAAGCGACACACATCTCCGAATGCTTGTATATCAAGTACAGGTTCACCAAAACAAAGACAAATCCCTCGACATTAAATTCAAGATGAATGGAAACTGGAGTGGAGGTGTGGCAGTTTATGTTGAGCCTGAAAGTGAAGAAAGAGCTTGCTCGTGATGATAGATATGAAAAAGGCTTCCCGATTTATTCGAGAAGCCTTGATTCTTTATGGTGCGGATAACAGGAGTTGAACCTGCGCCGGACAAATTTGATGAATCTAACGATAGATCAAAATATTTTTATTGTTTTCAATCGTTTCTTTCATCATCTTACTAATATTCATTGTTTCTTCAAATTTATACTCATTATCTATTACTTCATCGTCTTTCCACAAATAGAGTTCAACTTTTTTTATTTTAGTAATATTGTTATATAATGTCATAATTCTATCATTATTAATCACTTTTTCAACAGAATTGTATTTACGATAAAGTGTAAGAATTACAGGATTATGAATCTTTGTATCTCTTAGTAAAATATCATAGATAATCCCATGTGTTATTTCTAAAAAAATTATATTGTCATCAACAAAGAACTCCCTTGGAGAAAGCGAATGTTCCCTGCCCTCCCAAATAAAAGTTTTTTCTTTAAAACCAATATTATCTAAATCCGACTTGGACACAATTACATCCAAACTATAATCCATAATCTCTCCCCCTTGTATAATTAGTCGTAGTTATCAGAGTCCTTCTGCAAGGACTTGTATGCTATACTGTAATTGATTCTGCATTGAACCTGAATGTAATGAAGAAATAACCTGCTCGTGATGAGTTATATTAAAAGGCTTACCGTTGATTTGAGAAGCCTTGATTTTTATGTAAAGGTGAACCAATTTAGATCAATTCGATTTTGATGCTATATTGCGTCACTTTAACAGAATCCGAAGTCTCTATAATTATTGACCGGGTACTGCCGTTTTTTTATTGATGATATTATTGTTCATTATATCCTGAAAGAAAAAAATCAAAATATTTCAAATCAAATATTGTAATAAATCTGTTGAAATCAATTCGTAACGAATCACAATTTCTATTAACGTTATATAGAATATCCCAGTTTTCACTTTGCAGTATATAAAAATTCGATTCTTTTACTAATTTTCCATATATAACAAAAGTTGTTCCCGACATATATACATCTGCTGACAAAATATTCTGAGGAAGTTTTCCTTCAAATATTACATCTTTATATTTCAGACCATCTTGGTCATAGCATATCCAATCTCCTGAGTCTGTAGAACCTTCCGGTATTAAGGAAATTATATAATAACTATCATTTTTAATTTTATCTTCAGATGTAATTGAATGTTTAATAGGTATTATACCTAATGCAATTATAAATACAATAAACAAAAATATGAACTTTTTAAACGATTGTCTTATTCTATTCTTCATAATTAAGTTTAAATCCTGTTCCATAGCATTTCTCCTGAAAACATACACGATTTCAAACTTATTTTTTCATTCGGATAGCAAAAAAGCCCGAATAATCGGGCTTTTCACGCTGGTGATCTAAATTGGTTCACCTAAATGGTGCGGATAACAGGAGTTGAACCTGCACCGAGTTGCCCCGACTGGCACCTGAGGATAATGTCACGTTAGTGAAATTAACTTCCGCCTATTTATCCCCCTAATGAAATATGCAGAAAAATATGGAGTGTCTGCCCCGAACATTTCAGATAGTGTCAACACACCCTAAACTGATTTAAGAATCAACTATTATGCCATCTTCAATATGAATTATTCGCTGACAGCGACTGGCAATATTCATATCGTGTGTTATAATGATAACAGTGCGACCTTTTCTCAGAATCTCTTCAAAGCAATTCATTATATCATTGCTGTTTTTATTATCAAGAGAGCCTGTAGGCTCATCAGCGAGTACAATTGGGGTATCAGCAGCCAATGCTCGTGCAATTGCAGCTCTCTGTTGCTGTCCTCCTGATAATTGAGTAGGACACTTGTCCTTTAAATCTGTAATGCCTAATTTATCAAGACAATCCATAATGATTTCTTTGCGTTTCTTTATTCTTCTTGCCAATAGTGGCATTTCAATATTTTCATAAACAGTATATTTATTCATAAGAGCAAAGTTTTGAAACACGAAGCTGATATACTGCTTTCTGAATTCTTGTAGCTTATTGAACGAATAATTTGAAATTAATTCATCATTGAATCTATATTCTCCAGAAGTCAACTTATCCATTCCACCTAAAATATGTAACAATGTTGATTTCCCGGAACCTGATGTTCCTACAATGGCTATGAACTCTCCTTCATTGATATGTAAATCAATACCTTGAAGTGCATGAGTGCAGTTTTCCCCATGTCCGAAATCTTTTTTTGCATTTTTTAATTCAATCATGTTGTCCTCCTATCATATCGAGAGGGGTGAGTTTCTTTAGTATCCCAAGAATAATTATAGATAAAATGACTAATATTCCGACAATTGCTAAAATTGCCAACGGAAAGGCTTTGTTTATCAGAATTGAAAATGCTACATTTTTCATTCCCTCAACATTAAACCACCACTTTATAACATATACACTTAATGGAATTATTGCAATAAGTGATATAACAGATATTATAAGGTTTTTGACCAACATTATAATCCATATATCGGATATAGAAAAACCTACTGACATCATAATTCCCATTTCTCGTTTATCGGTTAAGATTTGAATCAGTTGAAAACAAATCATCATCATTATACAAGAAAAGCATACTATTATAATTAACTTTGAAAGAATTGAATTAATAGTAATCCAATCCGATGTTGCTCTCTCATAAGAAGATTGTAATGTTGTATATGTCACATTGATATTATGTTTTTCTGTTAAATTCAATGCTTTTTCTATTGTCTGTTCAATCGTATAATTATCTGATGCACAAATCCAGATATCTGATGTAAATGGCAATCCTGCTGATACAGAAAGAATACTGTATGAACAATCAAAAGTAAAATCGACAGTATTTATATCAAATCCATAAAGCAGCGATTGATCTATCCACCTCTGAGAATCATCTAATATTCCTGCAACAATATAGTTGCAATATTCCGTATCATATATTGTTCCTATTGGTATATTTTCATATTCTGCTCCCAAATAGAGATATTCAGTATTTTTATTATCCTGTTTATCAAAATTCAATTTTTCCGGCATATCTCCACTTTTTAGCTTTAAGTCACATAAATTGCTGCTATTTAAATTCACACAGATTACTTCTATAAACATATCGTTATTTGTTTTATGACTCCTTTGAATTTCATACAATTCAGGAATGCAGTCAATCTCAAATTTATATGAACTTCCAAGCGTTTCAACTTCAGGCTGCGAAGCCAGTTCTTCCAAGTAATCTATGTTATTATCAGAGAGACGTAAAACAGCGGTATTTTTTACACCTTGCTTAAGTAAAGAATCTGCTGAATCATACGCATAATTATGACCAAAGTTGATTATTGTTGAGAATATGATAAGCGTTATACTGATAACGAATAACAATATAACAATCAGAGATTGCCTAAACCGATTTATTATTAAATCTGATGCAAACCTTAAAATCATAATCATACCCCCTCTCTTATTACAACAATTGGAGAGATTGCCGAAATTTTTTTTATTAAGTTAAATGCACATAAAAAACCAATAACCAACATTCCTGCACATATAACCAACAACTTCACAATAAACCAAATATCAAAAAAGCCATAATCGTTAAATACAATGCAATATAACAACTCTAAAAATATTGAAATAATAATCGCAGGTATTGACATTTTTATTATATCACTTATTAAAAGCATAAACACCTGTATATTGCTATATCCATGGACTTTTCTTGTAGCGATTTCTTTCTTACGGCTTGAAATCCAAAGATAAGATAAACTAAAACAAGTAAATATAGAAAAAACTACACACGCACTTATAAATATCTTATTATAGAATCGATACCAATAGTTTTGATAATCGTTTCCTTCGTAAACAGGTGTGTACTCTTCACATTCTAATGATAGTTCACTCATTTTCAATTTTAATACATTAATTTCGTTGTCTATTGAAGAATTGCTATATAATTCAATTCTTAAAATTCCAGAACATAACCTATTTGCCATCTCATCATAAAGATACTGTTTGAAATCGTTATCACAATCATCCCAAAATGCTATTATTCTGTAATCTATATTGCTTGCATTATCGTTTTTTAGGATTCCACCTATGCCAAGCTGCTGGTCAAACACTTTGAGTATGCTACCTTCTTGATGAATAGTAGAATTAATTAAACTTTCTCCGATGTAAAGCCTATTTGTTCCTGAATTGGAACATATTTCATCTTCATTGGCTAAATATAGTATAAAATCATCTTTTTGATTTACTACTATCTCCATAAACATATCATCAATTTGGTTATTAACACATACTCCGACATCAGCAAAACTTACGTTACAGCTTAATTCGTTTAATGATTTTAAAATATCGTCCATCATCAGTATAGCATTATCAGTTGAAAGTGGTTCCGTGCCATAATAGTTCAAAAAAAAGCTCTCTTTTGAAGAATATGCTTTATTTGCCTTATTTTCTTTGGTTATGCGACTTGCAACGTCTACTGTATTCACCAAAACAAACGAGGATATAATAAATCCGATCATAAAGAGAATGCCTATTATGCCATAACGGTTAATTTTGTTATATAGTTTCATTTTGTTCACCTATATGAAATCGAGTACAATAGTACTAAATATAATTATATGCATATCCCTCTAAAAGCCTATTCGAAATAATTTTTAAGTACACTGTTCGCCAATTCATAAACTTCAATAAGGAATAGTACATATATATTTGAATAGATTCATAAAACTAAGGCAACACCGCACAAATTGCAACTTGCGATGTTGCCCATAGATAGTTAGCTATATTACTCCAAAGCATCTGAGATTGTGCCATCCACAGAGCAGAGGTGCATTTTAAGAATGGCTTTTGAGCCACCATAACCACATGATACCTTATTGTCGCTGACAAAACGCTTCTGATCGTAAAGATATACTTTACTTAATTCTTTTTTGTCAGTTCCCGGAATAACGTATGCTGTATTACCTTCTCCATGAGAAATTGTAGGTGAAACAACACATTCAATTTCATCTTCCGAACCGGTCAAATTGGCATTGTACCAAATTTTGTCGGTAATAGTCAGAGGTCCTTCTACATCTGATATGTAACCGTTGAGATGTACATCACAGTCGGTTATTGTTCCCTCTTTTGCGGCAGCCGCTGTAAGAGCAACAGAGGATACTGCACATAATGCGAGAGAAATAATAAAAGTAAACTTCTTTAATTTCATAGTAAAATCTTCCTTTCCTAAATGGCGAAGCACCACGCTTTTTTATTGATACTTACATTTAGTAGCAATTATTTTAGCGTTTGCTTGATGGCTTAACGGTTTGTTTTAACTCAAAAAATGTCAGTTTTAGATTGTCTTTTCCTTGCTGTATTTAGTAATTGTCTCATATGATGTGCCTGCGTAGACAGTAAATACTGTTTTAAGGCGATAAGTACCGCTTGATAACGAGTATTTATTGTTGATTGCCGAACCATGAAAGCTATAAACGGTAGTAGTCCAACTACATACATCTTCCCAACTTACAGATGAGGTTTTCTTTTGGAGTATCTGCTTTATAACTACTTTATCAGTTTTGTTATAATAGCCAGTTGCATAGCTTTCACAAGTTGCTGTTGTTCCTGATACAGATAAATAGGAATTGCATTCATTGGTATATGAGTATGCAGGAGCATCAGGTGTTACTACCGCAGCATTAGCTGTATTACAAACACCAAATGAAATTGATAGAACCAAAGCACACAATAAAGACGTTAACCTTTTGAACAAGAGAATCACCCCCTAACTGTTACATATTAAACAGATAAACTATAATGTTTGTCCGTTCAATAAATAATAACAAATCAGAGAGTGGAATCCTGACAGAAAAATCAATAATTTTCCATTATTCTACTTTTTGCACAGATTTAGCAATATCAATTAGTGCATCTTTACCACAATTTGAGTCGATATTGATTATATATTCCCCATTATCCCAAATTAAATTATGGAAGTCGTTATTATCCAGGAAATACATTGCACTATATCCATTTATATCAATAGTAATAATTTCTGCATTTTCAGTATTAATATCCGGTGCATATGCATCCTTAATATACTGAGAAAAATAAATTACTATATTATCTTTAACATATATCCGGAAGAATCTGCTATCAGTTTTTTCTTCTAATATGATTTCGTATCCCTCTATTCCGTATGTTATTCCATAAATTTCCTCAATAGTAAGCGGAGCTGTATCTTCTTCATTAATAGGCTGTACTGTAGAAAACTTCTCATATATGCTTATAAAGAAGTCCGCAACAGCTTCTCTCAGTGCCTTCACGCTCAGAACTGTAACAGACGAAGCAACAAGAAAAGCAAGTACTGCACAGGCCACCCGCTTGCCAACAGTATTAATTATTCTGTAATATGTTTTTTTTCTGCGTTTTATGAGCTTTTTCATCTTTTTCTCAAACTTAGCAGAGAACACGTGCGCCTCAACGGTATCATGTATAAGATTATCATATTCGGGAGTTAAAGCATCATATAACGCTTTTGTAAAATTATTCTCATACATATTATTCCCTCTCTTCCAGTCGTGCTTTAAGCAATTTTTTAGCACGTTCAATCCTTTTCCACACGTTATCTACCGTTATATCAAGCATTTTCGAGATTTCTTTAACCGAAAACTGATAGATATAGTGCATATAGAGAACATCCTTATAGCTATCGGGGAGAGTTGATATAACGCTCATTAATTTTTCGTATGCGATATTTGCTAAGAAATCCACGTCAACTGCTGCCTGATTATCGTCTATTTCAGTGAAGTGTTCAGCTGTTCTTTTGTTTTTATTATACATATTGATAGAAACGTTCCTACATATAATAACAAAGTAGCGAGGCGAATCCTGACAGTTTTTTCTCTTGATTTTTTCATAATTGTTCGCAATCGTTAAAAATGTTTGATGAACAGCATCTTCCGCATCCTGTACATTATGTAAAATGCTATATGCAAGATTGTACATCTGCTGCCTGCATTCTATGTACATTTTCTCAAATTCTTGTTTGTCTTCATCAGTTTCAAGGACAGATAAGTAAAAATTTAACATTTTCCATTCCTTTCAGAGTGTTATCCTAGGTATAATTTATCAGTAATGCATAAAAAACCGATTTTTAAACAGGGAATGTGTATACAGAAATTTCTGTTACACCAGTGTGTTTCAAGCATATTTTAGAGATTGATAGACAAGATTAGATAATTAGCGTTGTATTTGCTAAATCTTACTTTGTAAAGCAATAAACAAATCTACATAACAAATTGTTGATTTTGAGTGGTGGCTTCTGTAATCCACAGCTTGAAAATACAAACAGCAATATGGCACGCTCCGTTTCTTTATATTGTTTTGTGTCATTTCTACAAAGAAAGTTTCAAATGCTTCTTTCATACTCTTAGATTCTTATCTCAATAATAAATCAGCTGATACTGTTTCAATTATCACTCTATCAGGAGATATACGAAATACTTGTCTGCTCTTTACTTAGTATTATACCAAATGCTACTGAAAACGTCAATCCATTCCACAAAAAGACAGACACTCCCACAAAAAAGAGCATCTGTTCGTCCATTCAGTCCGCTTGGCTCAGTTATTTTAGCATCAGATGAATTATACATATCACCTTGTCTTAAGTTGTAGAACCACGATTTACCGAAAATGATTTCCAAACTTAGATAAGCGTTACTGGCAAAATCCGTTAAACATGGGTATGTCGTTAAAATCACTGGCAGTCGCATCAGGATCAATACAATCCGGCTCAATACGTTGGGACTCATACTTTTCTAAAGACCAAGCAGGACTACTCATTATAACAATTGTACCATTTTCTTTCACAACAAAGAGTACATCGGTTGTTTCCTTCACGGTGTAAACACTGTCATTGGAATTGATACGATAGTTTACGCTATCCTTATACTCCCCTTTGAAATCGCTTACCTTACCAATACAATTGCCCTGAGTATAGGCTGAGAAATTCGCCGCATCATTGTCATAATAGGTAATACCGTTCCACTCAAGGGTGCTCATGAAAATACACCAGCCATTGCCGCCTCCATTTGTGCCGTTGCCGTCAGCAGGAGGTTCAGCGGATTCTGTAGGTACATAAACGCTTGGAGAATTCTCGTCTGCTATGGTAGCGTTATTGGCAGAGGACGGAGAAATTGCATCATTTGAAGCGTTTCCAGCTTCATCGACCTCTATGATCAATATCTGGCTGTCGTTTACTTCCTCATCCATAGCATCATTCTTTTCTGTCTGTCCGGTGGAGTCAGTTGCTTTAGCTGTAGATGTTGCAGTCTCTGCTTTAGCATTATTCTGTCTGTTTTCATCAGGCGCATCATTTCTCTCAGCAATAACAATATCAGAATTAGATACTGCTGAATCTACGGTACTGCTGATAAGCCGATTGTGATCAGGTTCTAATACGTCGCCTTTCCATAATCCTACACCAACCACCGCTGCCGCACAAACTGGTGTAACCGAAGCAGCAATCTTAGTCATTTTTGCCCTTTTCATTTTCTTTTCGGATTCGTACTCATCAATTCGATGATGTACATCCCTTATCATTTCTTCATGTCTTTTCATAGTCAAAGCACTCCATTTCAAGTTGTGATTTAAGTGACTTTCGCGCCCGATACAAGATAGATTCTATACTGTGAACACTTTTCTTAATAATCTTGGCAGTTTCTTTATTGCTCAATTCTTCAAAATATATCAGCCATAGTACCTGCTGGTATTCAGGCTTTAGCTTTCGCATAGCCTTATGTACAATGATTTGCTGTTCTTTTCTGATGTAAGCTGCTTCAACAGCATCTTCTTCGCTTATCAGTTCGGGAGCATCATCAATAGAAACATTGATATGCTTTGAATTCTTCCGAAGATAATCTATCGCAATATTTCTGCCTATGGTGCAAAGCCATGTTTTGAATGAGCTTTTTCCTTTAAACTTTGGTTTCTTTGTACCAATCAGAACAAAAGTATCTTCCGCAAGCTCCTCCGCAGTCTGAATATTTCCGACTATACTTGTTAAGTACAGCATAAGACCATCACTGTAATCCATTATGATCTCATCTAATCCGCATTCGTCACCATTGTCACGGAAACGGCGGTAGCTACTTGCACCGTTGTCCATTGACAAGCTCCTTTCCGAAAGCCTTTTATTTTTGCTTTCACTTATTAGACGAAGGTAGTGGGGAAAACTACGTGCCAATTTTAATATTTTTTTGAAATGATAGGAAGTTTTTGCAATATACTATGCTTCTTGCCTTTAATTCTACCACTTGAAATACTTTTTGTCAATGCGAGTTTGCCGTATCTTGAACGGAAACGACCGTCAGCGCCGTCCGAGCATTTTATCCGTTTTCTATACATCGAAAAATAAAATGGCACACAGAGCTTCCTGCGTGCCTGATCAATTATAGCATACTGCAAGTGCTTTTTCAAGAGTATAAAGGCGATACTTTGCTAACTTGCATTGGTATCGCCTTTGATTTATATTTGTTTTCTTACATTGGCAAGAAGTCACTTCGGGAGTTCCCCGTTTGGTACTCTTACAGATGAGATAGCATTATTTACCGTAATATCGACTGTTGATTTGTTTCTTGAATATCATCGTGGCAGTGCAGCAATTGGCACGACAGTACTTAACACTAATTCAGATATGGAAGTAATGATTTCAGGAACCATTACTATTATTATTTGTTTCATTGCTTTGTATTGCGGTTATACAGGAATTCAAAGAATAACGAATTTTCCAAATAAAAGAATGTATCAACAATTAAAATGTTTTGCAAGCGATTTGCAGGGTGTTTTGGATACACAGTTTTCTAATAGCATTTTCAAATAAGAATAATAATCAGGTGCGTAACATCTCAATTCGTTACGCACCATTTTTTATAAAATCCTCTTGACAAAACAGAATGTATGTTCTATAATATAATCAGACCTCATACAGAGTGCGGTCAACAAATCAAGAATGCACATCAATTACATAGGAAACCACAACCGCCGATTGTGAAAGGATGATGTGCATGAGAGTTTGTGATTATCACAAGCAGGATAACAAAAGCGTTCTTGATTTGCCTACGCCATTGGAGTTGTTCAAAGAAGAACATACCGCTGAGGAATATGATGAACTCGTTGCTTTCTATTCATCTGATGAATGGAAGGAAGTAGAACGTGAGCACCTTAATTCTGACAGACGGTATTATGAAAAACGCAAGGCACTCATTGATCCGGAAGAAAAGGAAGTTGCAACCAAGAAGAAATATTACGAGCCTGAACCGTTTCAGCTTCGTGCTGAAGAAAATGTCACAAACGGATTTGATGATCTGTTTGACGATCCTGTACTTCAAAGCTGTTATCGGGAACTTACCGTGCGACAGCAGGAAGTTATCAGAATATTCTTCTGCGACGGACTGGATACTTCCGAAATCGCTGAGGAGCTTTGCACAGGTGTGCGTAACATTCAGAAGATTAAGAAATGCGCACTTGAAAAACTTAAAACTCTGTATGTAGAAACAACAATCCTCGCAGGTCAATATGGCTATTCAAAAATGGTTCCGAATAATTATCGGATGATATATCCTATACTCCGAAGAAATCGTGTGACCATCAGGAATGGTAAGGTAATAATGACTAAGCTTGAGGATGATGCAGCGTAGGGAGATACCGCATGGGAGAAATCCTGTGCGGTATTTTTTGCAAAAATGTCGAAGCATGTAAAAAGTGGTTCGTTTTTTGTCTTTCCCAGCGGTAATATATTAGAGGGAACTTTTCCCAGTCAATACAGTTTCAATGTCAACATAAATGTCGCAAACAACAAAAATATATGTCTCCATATTTTATACCTTTTTGAAAAATACGGACATAGAATATATGTAAGCATTACGCACCGCAGATTTTTCTGTGGTGCGTATTTATTTTCCCCAACACAGCCGACACAAATTATTCGGTCGAGGTGATGTGCATTTTTATTTTTGCTGTTGGCTGTGTGGGGGTTATTATTGAGTAAAGGTTCAAATCAAGAAAACAAAAAAGGAGCGTGATAAAATGCAAAAGAAACTACAAACGAATACCGCAGAGGAAATACTCTCAACGGTATACAAACCAATTGAATATTTCATCGACGGACTTCTTGCACAAGGACTATATATCCTTGCAGGTTCACAAAAGGTTGGTAAATCGTGGCTTGCACTTGATATATGTCATAGTATTGCAACAGGATGTGATGTTCTGAAACGAAAAACTGTTCAGGGAACATCTCTGTATCTGTGTCTTGAAGATAACTATGTACGCATACAGGACAGACTATTCAGTATATCAGCTGAGCCGACAGAGAATATGCACTTTGCTGTAATGGCTGATACAATCGGAAATGGTCTTGAAAATCAGATTGAGGATTTCTATAATAATCATTCCGATTTGAAAGTTATTATCATTGACACATTGCAAAAGGTGCGTAACGAAACAGAGTCAGGCTATGGTAGGGACTACAAAGAGATGTCAATGCTGAAAGTTCTTGCAGATAAACTTCGCATTGCAGTAGTGCTTATTCATCATACACGAAAATGTAAAGACAGCGATCCGTTTAATATGATTTCAGGAAGTACTGGTATCAGTGGTTGTGCTGACGGCAGTATGGTACTCGTTGAAACATTTCGTGGAAGCAGAAAAGGTACGCTTTATTGTGTCGGACGTGATATCGGTAATGCTGAAATAGCAGTTGAGTTTGACGAAGCTGTTATGAAATGGATTGTATCAGATGAACCGCCACCAAGGAAAAGTCACGACAATATTTTTCTCTCTGCGGTTTATCTGTTCATCAGAGAGCGTTTCCATTTCGTTGGTACAGCAACAGAGCTGATTGATGAATTAAAATCAATTACCGATGAAGAATTCTTTCCGAACAGAGTCACAAGAGATTTAGTTCAGAACGGATATGAACTTAGTAAGTACGGAATTGAATTTCAGTACAAGCGAACTCACGCAGGAAGAATTATTTACCTTGATTATTATTCAGAGCGTGACGGTAGTGACGGTAAAAACGATGATAAAGTTACCGTCACGCAAAGATGTATTGAAACGTCACAAACGTCTATACAGCGTTGATTGTAGTGCGTGTCGGTAGAAATTGAGTGTAAAGTTACCGTCACGGAATGAAGTTACTGTCACGCACAATTCAGCCGAAATTTGCCCTACTATTTTCAATGGGGCAGTTACCCCACAAAATCAATTGAGGGCGAAATAAGCCCCATATTTGCAGAGTGTGAGCGCATTAAAAGCGGAGATAAAAAGGATATTAATTCCGCTGAAAACATGGGGTGTATGGGTTCTCCTTTTGGAGAGCAAGCATAGCGTGTGGCTATCCGCCCACGCACAATACGGGAGAACCCGAACCCCTTTGCGGCGAGCCGCCGCTCCCGATTGTGCCTCCATAAAGTTTTTATGGACAAGGCGTTATTCTGTCGGCACGCTGAAAATAATGATAAACGAAAAGAAATAAATCGGTGCGTAACGAATCGGTTTGTAGTGAATGTATTTTTGACTTGTAGTTCAAAAGTACAATTATATAAATATTCTCCCAATATATTATTGTAAGCGAAAGCTTATGAAATAAAAAATCAAAGAACGGAGTGATCTAAAAATGTTCAAATGCGAATCAACTTATGATGTGAACAGGAGAGTGATATATTGGCAAAGAAAATTGAAGTTCCTAAAATCAATCGGGTTATCGTTCAGTACAATGGCAATGAAAAAGCATTTGATTTCTTTATGGAGTCCATGATTAATGAGTTTTTGGATTCATGTAGTATCGCCCAAGCTGAACAAGATGATTTTATTGATAACGTAGAAAATTCTGAAAAATCGTCTTAAACGCTGGACTTGCAGGTCGTTATGTGGTAGTGTCTGTTGTAGCACAGGCACACCATAACGTACCTGTCGAATTAAAGGAGGCTGATAAAATATGAGAGCTTGGTTATACTACAGACTTTCCCGTGACGAAGATCAGGAAATGAATAGTCTGCATAATCAAAGGCAGATACTTGTAGATTATGCAGAGCAGCATGGATATGAAATTGTAGGTGAAAGCTTCGATGATAACGTCACAGGAATGACATTTGCCCGTGAGGGAATCGGTAAAATTGAAGATGCTGTTGAAGCTGGATTGGTTGATACCATACTTGTTAAAGACCTGTCAAGACTTGGCAGACATCGAACACAGACGGCATTATTCATTGATTACCTCAGCGAAAATAATGTAAACGTAATATCTGTTACAGAGGGAATAAACTCGGCTGATGAAAATGATGATTTAATCATCGGCTTCAAACAGATTGTAAATGACCTTTATGCTAAAGACATCAGCAAGAAAGTCCGTGCAGGTGTTCGTCAGAAGCAAAAGGACAAAGGACTTGTAGAAACATTACCGCTCGGATATTACAAAGATAAAAATCTGAATAAGGTTATGATTGATGAAGAAGCTGCCGAGATTGTTCGTGAGGTATTCAGTCTGTATGTACAAGGCTATGGACTTACTACCATAGCCAAGATGATGAATGCAAAGGGAATTAAATCTCCCGAATACTATCAGCGACGCAGGCTTGCAGATTGGAAACCTGAAATATCAAAAAAATATTTATGGGTACAGACATCTGTAAAGCGAATACTGACGAATGAATTGTACATCGGAGTTATGGTAAATCACAAGACAGTAACAAATAAAATCAGAAAGACAAAGACACAAGTTCCGAAAGATGAACAATATCGACATGAGAATTTCTGCGAACCGATTATAGAAGAAAGCGTATGGAATCAGGCACAGTTCCTGTTATCACAGAGAGCCGTAATAAAGCCACGTTCTAAGAACGGAAACAAGCTTCACAGATATACAGGGATAATCAAGTGTGCTGACTGTGGTTCAAGTATGATTGCGAGGAAAAGAAATTGGAGAGGTAATGAATATACGGAATACACCTGCAACAGCTGTCACAGGTATGGAAAACAGTACTGTACTCCGCATACAATAAGAGAAAGCCAACTTGATGAACTTGTGGTGGATGAGATACGACAGCTTCATGAGTATATACTCTCGGAAAGCGAAAAGTATGATAAAATAGTTCGTGACTGGAATCAGAAGAAACCGCTTTATGATAAGCAAATTGAAAGCCACGAAAATTCAATAAACGGATTAACCAAGCAAATTGAGGAGCTGATAATAGAGAGGATATCAGACCGTGAACACGCTGAAATTTACAACAGGATGATCGCTGAACGAGAATCCCAAATTGAAGAACAGCGCAACAAAATCAATGAATGTCGAGAATACGACAAGGTCAGCAAGCAGAAGCACAAGGATTACAAAGAAGCTTCACAGGTTATTCAAGGGATAATTGATGAAGGAATCATAAGCGACACACACCTCCGAATGCTTGTAAATCAAGTTCAGATTCATCAGAACAAAGATAAATCCCTCGACATTAAATTCAGAATGAATGGAAACTGGAATGGTGGTGTGGCGGTTTATGTTGAGCCTGAAAATGAAGTAATAACTTGCTGATAGCTATATGTGAAAAGGCTTCCCGATTTATTCGAGAAGCCTTGATTCTTTATGGTGCGGATAACAGGAGTTGAACCTGCACCGGGTTGCCCCGACTGGCACCTGAAGCCAGCGCGTCTGCCTATTCCGCCATATCCGCTTATTTTTTGAATCCGTAATTTTTACTCGGTCGGACTCTTTACCGAGGTGGATTTCATAAGAAATTGTTCCACTCAACTGTTGTGATGATGACGAAATGAATAAATTCAATAGCGTGACGCTACCCGAAGCCAGCGCGTCTGCCTATTCCGCCATATCCGCTTATTTTTTGAATCCGTATTTTTACTCGGTTGGACTCTTTCACCGAGGTGGATTTTTAAAAAAATTGTTCCACTCAACTGCTGAAATGATGACGAAATGAATAAATTCAATAGCGTAACGCTACCTGAAGCCAGCGCGTCTGCCTATTCCGCCATATCCGCATACTGCTTTAATATTATATCATATTTTTTCTGATTTGTCAATAGTTATATGCATATATTTATATCTTTTTACTCAATCATACAAATAAAACAGGCGGCAATTTGCCGCCTGTCTGCTGATATTATCAGTCTTTCTTCTCGTCTTCAACTGCCTCTGCAACATCCTCAAAATCCTCAATTGTGAGATCGTCACAATCAAACTCAAGAAGCTCATCGCAGTTAGGGCAATTGATAGAGCCTTCCTCGATCATACCCTCATCAATGAGAATTGTATCTCCGCAAGAGGGACAAGTAATCTCATAAAGCTCATCATCCTCATCGAAATCATAATCCTCGTCATCATCATCGTCAAAGCAGTCGTCGCAATCGTCGAAGTCGTATTCCTCATCGTCCTCGTCGTAGATATCATCCTCAACCTGACCAAGGTCCTGATCAAGAATATCGCAAAGCTCTGTAAGCTCGTCTACCTGTGACTGAAGATCCTCCACATAAGCAACCAGCTCATTCATAACGTCTGCCATCTGAACAAGAGCTTTGCCCTCCTTAGTGGAATTGTCGATGTCAAGACCGTCAAGCAGTCCCTGTAAATATGACATTTTCTCAGTAAGCTTCATAACAAGCTCCCCCTTTCGTTATATCAGAATTATTATCAGCACAACGGCAGATAATATACCGCCTGTGCTATAAGTCAATTATGCTCTTGACATATACTCGCCTGTACGAGTATCAACCTGAATCTTCTCACCCTCATCAATAAAGAGTGGAACCTTGATCTCAGCGCCTGTTTCAAGAGTAGCAGGCTTTGTAGCATTTGTAGCTGTATCGCCCTTAAAGCCGGGATCTGTCTGTGTTACAACAAGCTCAACAAAGTTGGGTGGCTCAACACCGAAAACATTGCCCTTGTAAGAAAGAATCTTACAAATCATTTCTTCCTTAACAAACTTGAAGTTGTCGCCAAGTACAGAAGCGCTGATAGGGAGCTGCTCATATGTTTCCATATCCATGAAGTAATAGAGATCTCCGTCATTGTAGCTGTACTGCATATCCTTTCTCTCAACGAAAGCTGTAGGGAACTTAGCTGTGGGGTTGAAAGAAGTTTCAACAACTGAACCTGTAATAACATTCTTGTACTTTGTACGTACAAAAGCGGCACCCTTTCCGGGTTTTACGTGCTGGAACTCAACAACCTGTACAACCTGTCCGTCAAGTTCAAAAGTTACGCCGTTTCTGAAATCGCCTGCTGAAATCATAAAAAAATACCTCCGAATTTTAATTGATAATAAATGATTTCCAAAATCAACATTAATATGTACTATTATACCATATTTCCGTGTATTTTGCAATACTTTACGCAAATTATTATAAAGATATTATATTTTTTGCACTTTTTGTCAGATTTATACATCCATTTTCAGTCAAAATGACAAAATCTTCTATTCTGACACCGAATTTTCCTGCTATATATATTCCGGGTTCTATGGTAATTACCGCGCCTTTTTCCAGCGGTTTATCATATCGTGGAGCTGCATTCGGCATCTCATGTATCTCCAGACCAACGCCATGACCGAGTGAATGGCCGAAATATTCACCATAACCTTCATCACATATATGCCGCCTTGCCACAGCATCAAGCTCCGCCCCTGTGATGCCTGCCCTTGCCGCAGCAATAGCTTTTTCCTGTGCAGCAAGGACTATATTATATATCTTTACCATTTCTTCATCAGGCTCACCAACACAGACAGTTCTCGTCATATCGCTGTGGTAGCCGTTGTATACTGCACCGAAGTCCATGAGAACAAACTCGCCGTTTTTAACTCTTTTATCTGAGGGGACGCCGTGGGGCATTGAGGTGTTCTCCCCCGCCAGAGCAATCGTATCGAAAGATATACCCTCCGCACCCTTTGCAAGCATAAGCCTGTCAAGCTCAAGGGCAATTTCACGTTCCGAAACTCCCTCCTTGATAAAACCAAGGATATCCTCAAAAGCAGACTCAGCAATTTCCTGTGCCTTTTGAATATACCCCAGTTCCTCCTCGTCCTTTACAGAACGAAGCTTGTTTATGGCATTGCTCAACGCATCAGTTTCAATGATCTCAACGCATTTAAGATGTTTTTTCATCGTATTAAGGCGGCTGACAGTCACATCCATAGCCTCAATAGCAAGATTTTTCACACCCTCCTGACGAAGCAGCCCTGAGATTTCCTTATAAAGCTCCTTTGTTTCCAGAACCTCAGCAGTTTTCACCGTTTCCCTTGCCTTTTCTATATAGCGGAAATCAATGAGCAGATAGGCTTTATTTCTGAACGCAAGAACAGTACCTGCGGAAGATTTCATCCCTGTGAAATATCGTCTGTTAACGTCCGAGGTAATGAGAACACTCTCCACGCTTTCAGGAAGCAGCCCGAAAAGCTTTTCAAATCTGTTCATATCAAAGCTCCGCCATCGCCTGAACAGCGAGGTAATAGCTCATAAATCCAAGACCGCAGATGCTTCCTCTGCAAACAGGCGCAATTACCGAATTTGCACGGAACTCCTCTCTTGCGTCAATATTGCTTATATGAACCTCGATAACAGGAATTTTTATAGCCGCTATAGCATCGCGGATAGCATAGCTGTAATGAGTATATGCACCTGCATTTATAATAACCCCGTCAAAGGCTGTACGTGCCATATGGAGCTTGTCAATGATAGCTCCCTCGTGATTTGACTGGAATATTTCACATTCAAGCCCCTGTTCCTTAGCGCGGTCGATTATATTGTTGTTAAGCACATCAATTCCTGCGCTGCCGTAAACACCCGGCTCACGTTCACCCAACAGATTAAGGTTCGGGCCATGTATAACTAAAATTTTCTTTACCATATTCTTCTCCTTAAATGAAAAAGCGGACGATGATCGCCCGCTTTAATTTCATATGCTGTAAGATTAATACTTACGCTTACGAGCTGCCTCAGACTTCTTCTTACGCTTTACAGAAGGCTTCTCATAATGCTCTCTCTTACGTACTTCAGCGATAACGCCGTCCTTAGCACAGGATCTCTTAAATCTCTTAAGAGCTGTGTCCAGAGACTCGTTCTTGCCAACACGAACTTCTGCCATTTATCTTTTCCCTCCCTTGTTCAGAGGTTGCCCACAGGAAACCCCGGAGCTATATGCCAATCATCCTTTCGGATGTTAGTCAACATTACCTCATTCATACGAATATAACATTATTTTACCACAAATTAGCACTTATGTCAAGCATTTTTTGTGGATTTGTAAATTTCGTTATTTTGCCACAATATTAACAAGCTTATTTGGTACATATATCTGTTTTACGATATTTTTACCCTCAACAGCAGCCTTTACATTCTCGTCTGCCATAGCCATTTCCATTACAACGTCCTTATCCTCATCAACTGCAATGTTAAGCTTTGCCTTAACCTTTCCGTTAATCTGCACAACGATTTCGATTGTATCGTCCTTACAGAGAGCCTCATCGTAAACAGGCCAGCTTTCAAATGCAATAGTATCATTATGACCGAGGATATTCCAGATTTCTTCACCAAGATGAGGTGTGATGCAGGAAATCATCTTTATAAAGCCCTCAGCGTATTCCTTGGGACACTTGCCGAATTTGTAAGCCTCATTAACAAATATCATCATCTGACTGATAGCTGTATTGAACGCCAGCTTTTCATAGTCATCTGTTACCTTCTTTACTGTCTTGTGGTATACCTTTGTGAGATTTCCGTCATTGTCATCAGTAAGATTTTCTGCCTCTGTAAAGAAATTCCATACTCTGTTAATGAACTTTCTTGCGCCCTCTACACCCTTTGAATTCCATGGCTTGCTTACTTCAAGAGGTCCCATGAACATTTCATAAAGACGAAGTGTATCAGCGCCGAAATCTCTTACTATATCAGATGGATTTACAACAAATTCAGGGAATCTCTTACCCATTTTGATACCGTTCTCACCAAGGATCATACCCTGATGAACAAGCTTCTTGAAAGGCTCCTTTGTAGGTGCTAAACCCTTATCGTAAAGGTATCTGTTCCAGATACGTGAATACATAAGGTGTCCGACAGCATGCTCAGGACCGCCTATGTAGAGGTCTACAGGCATCCAATGCTTCAGAAGCTCCTGATTTGCAAATTCCTTGTCGTTATTTGGATCAATATATCTGAAATAGTACCAGCTTGAACCGGCACTTCCGGGCATTGTTGATGTTTCGCGTGTACCCTTAATGCCGTTCTTGTCGTACTGCTTCCACTCAACAGCATTTTCAAGGGGAGCTTTTCCGTTCTTGCCCTTATAATCGTCAAGCTCAGGAAGAATAAGCGGCAGCTCGCTGTCATCAAGAGAATGAATTTCGCCGTCCTCACCGTGAACAACGGGAACAGGCTCGCCCCAGTAACGCTGACGAGCGAATATCCATTCACGGAAATGATAATTGACAGTACGCTTTGCTCTGCCCATTTCTTCAAGCTTCTTTGTAATAGCTTCCTTTGCTTCTTCAACAGTAAGACCTGTAAATTCCTCGGAATTAATAAGCTTATAACCCTTTCCGAGATATCCCTGTTTTTCAAAGGCTGCCTCTGATACATCAACGTGACCAAGCTTTTCATCGCCGTCAATTACCTGTATCATATCTATATTATGTGCTATCGCATACTCAAAATCACGCTGATCGTGGCTTGGTACCGCCATGACTGCACCTGTACCGTAGCTTGCAAGTACGAAATCACCGATAAACATTCTTACTTCCTTGCCATTTACAGGGTTTATACAGGTAACGCCTTTAAGCTCACAGCCGGATTTGGTCTTGTTAAGCTCAGTACGATCCATATCGTTTTTCTTTCTTGTTTCCTCGATATACGCCTTAACTTCATCAATATTTTCAACTCTGTCAAGGAGGCTCTCAGTAACAGCACCATCGGGAGCAAGAACCATAAATGTTATACCGTAGATTGTTTCAATACAAGTAGTGAAAATGGAGAACTTTCCGCCGCCTACTATATCAAACTCTACCTCAACACCTGTTGATTTGCCGATCCAGTTGCGCTGAATTGCCTTTGTTGATTCAGGCCAGTCAATTTCATCAAGTCCCTCAAGGAGCTTTTCTGCAAATGCAGGCTGGTCGATTACCCACTGCTTCATATTCTTACGTACAACAGGATAGCCGCCTCTTTCAGATTTTCCATCAATAACCTCGTCGTTTGAAAGAACTGTTCCAAGCTCCTCACACCAGTTTACGGGCATATCAATATACTTTGCATATCCGTCCTCGTAAAGCTGCTTGAATATCCACTGTGTCCACTTGTAGAACTCCGGATCAGATGTGGCAATCATCTTTGACCAGTCATAATCAAAGCCAAGCTCTTTGAGCTGTGCTGAAAAAGTCTTGATATTCTCCTGTGTAAAGCCGTTGGGGTGATTTCCTGTTGTTACGGCATACTGCTCAGCAGGAAGTCCGAAAGAGTCATATCCCATAGGGTGAAGAACGTTATATCCCTGCATACGCTTCATACGTGAAACAATATCTGTTGCAGTATAACCTTCGGGATGACCTGCGTGGAGGCCTACACCGGACGGATAAGGGAACATATCAAGGGCATAGAACTTAGGCTTGCTGAAATCCCATACATCTGTCTTGAAGGTTTCATTTTTCTCCCAGTATTCCTGCCACTTTTTCTCAACCGATTTAAAATCATATTTTGCCATTTTAATCAATCCTTACTTATATTATTTTTTGAAAAGCTCTGATAACTCATTCCATTTATTTGTGAAATGCGCCTTTACATCGTTCTGAACAAGAAGCAGAACAACTGCACCTGCGTCTATGACCGCCTCAACAAGATAAATGGCTGTAGAGGGGAGATGCGTCAGGTTATATGGCATATTTCTTACAACTGTAAAGGCAACAAGTGCCGCAACTGCAATGTTAAGATATTGCAGACCGCTGAACATAGCCAATGCAGCCACTACCGCAAAAATTATTCCGCCTAAGTCGAAGCCGCCGCCTATTACCATATTGATAACAGTTTTCAGCACCAGATATATGCCTACGATTATGACATATGTTCTGCCCTTTTCATTGTTGGTTTTCATCAATTCTCCTCCTTAGTGAGAAGCGAGTCGATTTCAAGTCTTTCACCGTCAGCCCATAAGCCCTCAAGCTTGTAGAAATGGCGTGTTTCTTTGTAGAATACGTGAATGATAATATCACCATAGTCAAGGATTATCCACGTATTTCCTGTATCTGCCTCTCGTCTGATAGGCTCTATACCCTTCTGTGAAAGCTGAAATTCAACTTCGTCTGCAAGAGTACGCGTATGAGTATTACTTGTACCGTTGACGATTACGAAATAGTCAGCAAGAATAGTCAGATCACCGATTTTTATAGCCTGAATATCCTCGCCTCTTTTTGCGTCAAGGGATTTGATTATAAGTTCAAGTTTTTCTTTATCTGTCATATTTAATCTTCCTTCCACCAAGGTTTTTTACTTGGATCTCTCATAGGCTCTGTTGAATCCTCAATTTCCTCAAGAGATGCTCCTGTGTCGTCATATAAATCATACTGATGATTGAGTACAAGCTCAACCATTGAGGTATCATCCTGCGTCATACGCGTCTGATATGGACGGTAATAATTATTCAGCAGGTCAATAGTTTCCTGCTTGTGAACAGAATATACCGAATAACCGTTGCCGTCAGCGGCATAGAAAATTGCGTCCTCGCCGGGAATCATATCAACGCGGACATTTTCCATATCCACCGTTGAGGCAAAATCTGCAACCTTACTGAGGTCGCCGATGGACAAATCGGTATACACAAGCTCTTTTTCGTATATTTCCTTGATATAACCGTAAAGCTTCAATCTGCCCTCATCCTTTACAATGGAGAAAAGCTTCTGCATTGCTGCCGCCATAAATCTGCGCTGATTTTGCATACGTCCAATATCGCCCTGCATCCACTCGCGGCGGAAACGGATAAACCACTCAGCCTGCTGTCCTGTAAGGGTAATATCTCCCTCAGGGATTATTTTGTCGTGTTCGTATATTATCTCGTTGTCGATCGTTATCGGAATACCGCCGATAAGATCTACGATTTCCACAATATCAAAGCAAGCTGTTGTAATATATGCGTCAATAGGAATACCAAAGTTCTCCTGAACAGCATTTACAGTACGCTGAATAGGCGGCTGTATATTCGGATCGCCCATTGAATAGATACTGTTGAATTTTCTCGTAACGCTCCTTGTATAGTCAGGGAGGCAGGTATCACGGGGAATTTGCAGAATATTTATACCGGCGTGGCCAATATCAAACTGAACCACCCACATAACATCGGTGTTGAACTCCTCCTCGTCAAAGCCAAGGAAAAGTACGCTGTACTGACCTTCCACAAGCTGCGGCAGATCAAGTCCGTCATTAAGCTCCGGCAGATCCTGAGCTATCTCATCCTGCGGTTTAAGATTAAGCTTTACATTTTCCTTGTTAAGCTCACCCTCCATAGCGGCAGGCTTTAAACTCTTTATATAATTGAATAAAGAAATATTACCGCCATTTTCTTTATCAACGAGAATAGGCATATTAAATACAAGTACAGCAGCTATAACAAAAGTCGATACAATAGAAATAATTTTCATTGATACATTAATGAGCTTTTCATATTTCTTTGCCTTTTTTGACTTCTTTGAAGTCTTTCTTCTTTGTTCAGCGCTGCGGTGCGGCACTTCACCGCCCCTTTTTGCTGTATCCGAAGCTTTGTAATGCGTCGGAGCAGCCTCGTAGCGTCCGCGGTATCCGGAAGGCTCCGCTTCGTATCGTCCACGGTATTCTGACTGTGCAGCCCCTGTATTCTCCCTACTACTGCTGCTGTCAACTCTTACAAGCTTTCCCAGCGGTTTATTCTGTTTAATGTCACCTGAATGAAAGTCCTTATTTTCCATTTTCATCCTCTTTTCGTTCTGTCAGGAATTTGCTGATTTATCGGCATATGCCCTTTACTTTTTTTCCGACTTTATAAGACGCGTGTAAAAATTATACCCCTCAACGGTGCAGGGCGGAACAAGTCCCCCTTTTTTAACAACCGATTTTATAGAAAAAACAAATCCCTCAAGCATTGCAGCGTCAAGGCTGCTGTATGCCAGCTTGCGCATTTTATCTACATCTTTGTAGTTTCTGTCAGCTGATACAAGATCCCCCAGATATACAATTTCTTCAAGTCGGGACATACCCGCCCTGCCGACTGTATGGAAACGGATGGAATTTATTATATCCAGATCCTCAACACCAAAAAAGCTTTTCACGAAATATGCGCCTGCAACCGCATGCCATAGGGAGCGTGTTTCAAGCTCCTCGCGGCATACTGTGAAACCGCTTTCCGCAATAAGACGCTGCTGCTCCTCAGGAGCAAGCTCCTTGCAGACATCGTGAAGAAGTCCTGCAAAATATGCTTTTTCGGGATCCTCGCCGTATTTTTCCGCAAGCTTTTTACACTCTGCCGCAACATTAAGAGAGTGCTGATATCTTTTGGAGGACAGATTATCCTTTAGATATTTTTTCTTCTCATCGGGATTATAGAACAAAGGTATCACCTCGATAAAGTTTTCTCAATGTAATATATTGTACTACATTTTCGTCAAGATAGCAAGAGATTTTTTCATTTTCTGCAATTTTTTTTCGTATTTCCGATGACGACATTTCTAATGCCTCAACGGAACAGACAATAATTTCTCCGAATTTACGCAGATTTTCCGCTTTCTGTTCAAGAATATCACGATCGCCGTCATTTCTTGAAACAACCGCAAGTGTAACGCATTTCAAAATGTCCTCAAAGCGGTTCCATTGATCAAAGCAAAGCAGCATATCACTTCCCACAAGGAGAAAAAGCTCATCTTCAGAGAAGCGCCTGCGAAATTCCTCAACAGTATAAATCGTATAGCTTTTCCTGTCGTTTACAAGCTCATAATCGCAGGGAAAAAGTCTTTCATCCCTCTGACAGGCAAGACGGAGCATTTCCATTCTGTCCTCACCTGATGCATATTCATCGCTTGAACGGTGGGGACTTATCCTTGACGGCACGAGATAAACTCTGTCAAGGTGAAGTATATCCGCCGCGCTTTCCGCTAAGTGAATATGACCATTGTGAACAGGGTTGAAACTTCCGCCGTATATACCTATTCTCATTTTGCCTTTGGGATATTTTCGATAACAGGCTCTTTTGGATTGCGCTTGAAAAGCACGAATTTATTGCCGATAACCTGCACAACATCAGCACCTGTCTGTTCAGCCACAGCATCGGCAGCCTCTCTTGCAGTCCAGCCCGAATTTTCAAGAACTTTCAGCTTTATAAGCTCTCTTTTGCGGAGTGCCTCACCGATTTCCTTGCACATCATCTCTGTGACGCCGCCTTTGCCAATCTGGAATATAGTTTCGTATTCTGCCGCAATTCCGCGGAGATACGCTCTCTGTTTACTTGTAAGCATAATTATTATCCTTTCGCTAACATCTCATATAACGCTCTTAAAGCCGCGCCACGGTGGCTTACAGCATTTTTTTCCTCGGCTGTCATTTCAGCCATTGTCTTTTCGCCGCATACAAAAACGGGATCATAGCCGAAGCCGTTTTCGCCTTTTTCTTCATAGCCGATTTTTCCAAGACACGCTCCGTTTACCGTAAAACTGCTGTTTTCGTCCACATATGCAATAACGCATTGGAATGAAGCGTTTCTCTTATCGTCGGAAATATCCTTCATTTCATCAAGAAGCTTTGCACATTCCTGACCTTTCGGGGCATATCTTGCGGAATATACTCCCGGCCTGCCGTCAAGGGCATTTACACAAAGTCCGCTGTCATCGGCAAAAACGGGGATTTTTACAATGTCATACACCGCTTTTGCTTTTATCATTGCATTTTCAGCGAATGTTACGCCGTTTTCATCGGGTTCGCAGTCAGCGCCTGCCTCACGCTGGGAGATAACCTCAATTCCGAGGGGAGCAAGGATTTCAGCCGCCTCACGGAGCTTATTGGCGTTATTGGTAGCAAAAACTATCTTATTCATCATCTCCGCCCTTTCTGCCGAAAAGTCTGCTGAAGAAGCCCTTCTTTTTCTTCTTTTCGGGCTTTTCATTCTCAGCCTCTACAGGCTCTGATTTCTCCTCTGCCGCCTGAGTTTCCTCAATTTCAGGTACTTCCTCAATTTCAGGTACTTCCTCAATTTCAGGTACTTCCTCTATTTCAGGAACATCTTCAACCTCAGGAGTTTCTTCTATCTCAGCAATATACTCAACTTCGGGAGCAAGCTTAACCTCAGGTCCGAGTTCTACTTCGGGAGCAAGCTCAACCTCAGGAATATCCGCAATTTCCTCGATTTCTTCAATTTCCTCAGTTTCCTCAACTTCGGGAGCTTCCTCAACTTCAGGGATATCTTCAACTTCGGGAGCTTCCTCTACCTCGGCAGCATCCTCAACATCTTCTGTTTCCTCGATTTCAGGAATATCCTCGATTTCAGGAATATCCTCAATCTCCGGTACTTCCTCAATTTCGGGAATTTCGTCTGTATTCTCGTTTTCTTCTGCTCTCTCGGCAGCATTACGCTTAGCCTCATCAATATCAAAGAGAGCGTCCACGAACATACGGCTGTCAAATGGCTGTAAATCGTCGATTTTTTCTCCTACACCGATAAGCTTAACAGGAATGCCAAGCTCATTCTTGATTGAAATAACAATACCGCCTTTTGCCGTACCGTCAAGCTTTGTAAGTACAATACCCGTAATAGGCGCAGTTTCGCTGAAAAGCTTCGCCTGACTTACTGCGTTCTGACCTGTTGTAGCGTCAAGAACGAGAAGGATCTCACGGGAGCAATCCCCTGCCTTGCTGTCGATAATACGATTGATTTTTTTAAGCTCCTCCATAAGATTTTTCTTGTTATGGAGTCTGCCTGCTGTATCAATTACAACTACATCACAGTTACGCGCCTTAGCCGCGTCAAGGGAGTCAAATACAACAGCTCCCGGATCGCTGCCCTCAGCGTGTTTTACTATCTCAACACCTGCACGGTCAGTCCATACCTGCAGCTGGTCAATAGCCGCCGCACGGAAAGTATCAGCCGCCGCAACAACTACCTTTTTGCCCTCCTGCTTGAACTGGTGGCAGAGCTTGCCGATAGTTGTAGTCTTACCTGCTCCGTTTACACCGATAACCATAATTACAGCAGGTGATACGGACAAATCAAGTCCCGTATCGTTGCCCATAATGTCAGAAATAACCTCGTGGATAAGCTCCATTATATCGTTGGGATCGGTGATACCTCTCTCCTTGACAAGCTTACGCACTCTGTCACATATTTCAACAGATGTATCAACGCCGATATCGCTCATTATCATCTGTTCTTCAAGCTCTTCAAAAAGCTCCTCGTCTATTTTAGTAAATGAATTGAATATACGCTGAAGTCCGCCGAGAAAGCTGTCCTTCGTTTTTTTCAGACCTTCAGCGATTTTAGTGAATAATCCCATAATATCCTCCGTTTATGATGAATTAAAGGGGTTTTTATGATTTGTATGTGAAATTTATTGAATATCAGCTGCATCTTCCTGGAAGTCAACCTGTTCCATTTTAAGAAGCTTGGAAATTCCGTCCTCCTGCATTGTAACACCGTAAAGTACATTTGCCTCCTCCATAGCGCTGCGTCTATGGGTAACAAGGACAAACTGGGTGGTATCTGTGAAATTTTTCAGATATTGCGCGTACTTTCTTACATTTACCTCGTCAAGAGCCGCGTCAATCTCGTCAAGTATACAGAACGGCGCAGGACGAAGGCGCAGAATAGCGAAATATATAGCGATCGCCACAAAGGACTGCTCGCCGCCTGAAAGAGAAATAAGGTTCTTGATAACCTTTCCGGGAGGAGCAACGCTGATTTCAATTCCCGATTCAAGTACATTTTCGGGATCGGTAAGTATCAGCTCCGCCTTACCGCCGCCGAAAAGCTCCACAAAGATTTCCTTGAAATTTGAATTTATCACCTTAAAGCTCTCGCTGAAAATACGGCACATTTCCTCTGTCAGCTCGGAAATTATCCTTTCAAGCTCCCTTTTGGAATTTTGTACATCAGCCATCTGCGCCGACATAAATTCATATCGCTCCGAAACCTCGCGGTATTCCTCAACAGCGTCAACGTTAACACTGCCCAATGCCTTGATTTTGTTCTTGACGGAGTTAAGCTCAGTCTGCGCCGCCGCAATATCCTCGATTTTTTCAGCAGTCTGCAACGCCTCGGAATATGTCATTTCATAAACGTCCATAAGCTGACGCTTGATATTATCCGTATCACGATTTGCAGCATCCCGTCGTTCCTCAAGTCGGGTGATCTCTCCGGAAAGCTTCTCTTTCGCCTCGTTAAGCTGCTTCATACCCTTTTGTATTTCGCTTACAAGGCGGCTCTGCTCCGTATGGATATTATGATAGCGCTGTATCTCCGCTGTATACTCCTCGGCGTTTTTGCCCACATTTTCAAGCTCTTTTTCAAGTCCGGCGATATCATCCTGCTTTTCGCTGATAATACGTTGGTTAAGCTCAATTTCGTTTTCAAAATGCCTGTTATCACCGCTGAGATTTTCAAGCTCGGAATTAATACGCAGTATATCGTCATTACGCGCCTGTATATCCTTAGAAAGCCCCATTTCACGTATTTTCATACCCGAAAGCTTCTCTGTAAGGGCTGCTCTTTCCATACGCAGATTTTCACGGTTTGCCTGCTCTGTGGAAAGCCTGTCTTCAGCCGCCTTGATTTTATCAACTAAAGTTTCAGCTGCCTTACGTGCGTCATTCTCCGCCTGCTTTGCCGACGCTATGCGTTTTTTGAACTCCTCCTGCTGTCTTTCGGAATTTTCAGCTGCCGCCCTTAGCTGTTCTATAAGAACTTCAAGGCTTGAAAGCTCCGCATTTATGCGTATTTCCGCAGAATTGCACTCTGCAAGCTCAGATTTTGCCAATTCACGGTCATAGCGCAGCTTTTCAGCTTCTGCCCGCAGCTTCTCCATTTTCCTGTCAAGCTCTCCACGCTGAACGGAAAGCTGGTTTATCTCGTTATCCAGCTTTTCAATTTCATTCTTACGGGTGAAAATTCCGGCAGATTTCTGCGCCGAACCGCCTGTAAATGAACCGCCTGCATTGATAACCTGACCGTCAAGGGTTACGATACGGAATTTATAGCCGTATTTTTTTGCAATAATCGCCGCAGAATCAATATCCTCCGCAATGGCAATACGTCCGAGGAGAGAGGAAATAATTCCGCTGAATTTGCTGTCATAGCTTACAATTTTATCAGCCATAGCAACAAATCCGCCGCAATCCTCCAGTCCTTTTTCCCTTAATTCATAGCCCTTTACCGAGGTTATGGGTAGGAAAGTCGCACGTCCGCCGTGATTTTCTTTAAGAAACCTGATACCGCGTTTTGCCGCATCTTCGTTTTCCACTATAATATTCTGCATAGCGCCGCCTAAAGCAGTTTCAACTGCAAGGGCGTACTGTCCGTCAACGCTGATATTCTGGGCAACTGTACCGTAAACTCCGCCTAATCTGCCCTGTTTTGCAGCTTTAAGTACCTGCTTTACACTGCCTGCAAAGCCTTCCATACTGTTTTCAAGGTCGATAAGGATCTTCTTCCTCTGCTCACGGCTTTTCAGGTCATAAAGGGATTTCTCCAGCTCCGATTTGGCATTTTCAAAGCCTTCTCTGCGTGAACTATAAAGTCTTTCAATACCATTAAGCTTATTTGCAAGCTCTGATTTTTTATGAGCAATTTTCTGTAATTCCGCCTTATTATCGGAAATTTTTTTATTATAACCCTCAACTGCGTTTTCCGTATCTCCTACACTTTCAAGCAGCTCATTAAGGCGCTTTTCCTCATCGTATGCCTGCTGTTTTGCTGTTTCAGCGGCAAAATTCAGCTCCGTCTGCCTGATGTGGAGATTATTTATCTCGCTGTTGATTTTTTCAACTGAAACGCCGATTTCGGAATTTTTCCCCTCAGCAGCTTCAGTATCAGCCATAATCCTGCTGATTTCATCTGAAAGTGCAGCTTTTTCCGCCTCAAGTGCGGCAATATTCTTCTCAGTTTCTTTTTGGCGGAGATTAAGGTCACGCTTTGTTTCCTCCGACTCCTCCATAGCTCTTTTCGCCCTTTTTATAGCTTCTCTGCAATGGCTTATATCGTTCTCAAATACCGCAATATCAGACTTTTTCTGTGAAGCTGACTGCTCCTCCTCAATCATTTTACGCCGCAGCTCATCAGATTTCATCGTACATTCCTGCATACGGCGATAGCTGTTCTGAAACTTTTCTTCTTCGCGGGCGATGTCATTTTCTGTATTCTCATACTCAGCACGACTGTAGAGAATGCTCTCGTCAAGCTTATCAAGCTTAGCTTTAAGCTCATCCAGACGAGTTACCCACACCGACAGTTCCAGACGCTTTCTTTCCTCTGCAAGCTTAATGAATTTCTGTGCCTTTTCCGACTGTATTCTCAGCGGCTCAACACGACCTTCAAGCTCTGAAAGTATATCAGAAAGACGGAGGAGATTTTCCTGTGCGGCTGTAAGCTTACGCTCCGCTTCAAGCTTTTTGTAGCGGAATTTAGAAATACCTGCCGCTTCCTCAAATATATCACGGCGCTCGCTGCTCTTTGCTCCCACAATTTCTGCAATACGTCCCTGACCGATTATTGAATAACCGTCACGGCCCAGTCCCGTATCCATAAAAAGCTCGTTTATATCTTTAAGTCGGCACGCCCTGCCGTTTATCATATATTCGCTTTCACCGCTGCGGTAGAGCTTTCGTGTAACAGCCACCTCGTCCCCCATATCCGCAAGAACATTGTCGGAATTGTCTATATTAAGGGTAACAGCGGCAAAGCCCATAGGCTTTCTTGCAACAGTACCGGAAAAAATAACGTCCTCCATTTTGTTTCCTCGGAGAGTTTTTGTAGACTGCTCACCGAGAACCCAGCGTACAGAGTCGCCGATATTACTTTTTCCGCTGCCGTTGGGACCTACAACCGCAGTAAGACCTTTGTCAAAGGTAAGGCTGATTTTATCGGGAAAAGACTTGAAGCCCTGTATTTCCAAAGATTTAAGATACACTTGCTCACCTCAGTTCAACCTGATATTTCGGGATATTTTCATCACCGATAATTTTTATATTCAGTCCAAGCTCCTGAAAATATTTAATGTTACTTTTATTCTGACCTATTGCCTTGCTTATACATGAGGGGGTTACGGCAAAAACATAATCACAGCTGCTTTCACATCTGATAAGCTCCTTCATTTTCCGCCGATATATATGGCTTTCGCAAATTTCACGGAATGCAGGGTGATAAAATCCACCAAGCATATCACGTTCCACAAATTCCGAGGCATGAAGTCCGCATTTTATAACATTTATGCCCTTATCAGCAAAACGAAGCATAGCGTCAGCCACAAATTCTGTTACATCTTCAAAAGAAAATGTGTCGTATTCCCCCGATTGATAAAGCTCGCCAAGTCTTGTACCCCTTAATATAACAACAGGATATATCCGCACCGTATCGGGACGGATCTCAATTATCCTTTCAAGGGTTTCATACTCGTCAGCCATTTCACTTCTGTAAAGTCCCACCATCATCTGCAAGCCCAGCTCAAAGCCGTACTCACGGATAAGCTTAGCCGCTTTTTCCACATCCTCAGCACTATGCCCTCTGTCATTTGCTTTAAGCACCTTATTGCTCATTGACTGTGCTCCCAGTTCAATTGACGTAACACCGTACTTTTTGAGAATTGTCAGCACTTCCCTGTCAATGCAGTCGGGACGTGTGGAAAGGCGGATACCCTTGAATTTTCCCTCTCCCACAAAGGAAGCTGCCGCTTCAAGAAGTTCGGTCATATATGCCCGTGGAATTGCGGTAAAACTGCCGCCGAAAAAGGCAATTTCCGTATTTTCAGGGGATTTCACCTCTGCCAGAGCCTTTTCGCATATCTCCCTTACGTCCTCACCGTGGGGAATTTTCTCCGCACCGCTTATAGTTCGCTGGTCACAGAAACTGCACCTGTGAGGGCAGCCGATGTGGGGAATAAAAATTGATATATTCGCGTGCTTCATATGCCTGTATTATAACCCATAAGCTCTAAGGCTTCCTTTGCGGCAAGCTGCTCCGCATCTTTTTTGCTTCTGCCCTTACCCTTGCCGATTACCTGAGAATTGAGCATAACCTCAACCACAAAACGCTTATTGTGGTCGGGGCCTTCCTCACCGATAAGGACATATTCCACTCTTTCCTCCGGATTTTTCTGGACAATTTCCTGTAAAACCGTCTTGAAGTCGCCGAATGCCATTTTTGTACCATTTACAGGATTTTCGGGGATAAAGCGGAGAATATGCTTTCTTGCCGCCTCTATACCGCCATCAAGATAAATTGCGGCGATAACAGCTTCGAATGCGTCCGCAAGAATAGAGGGACGCTCTCTGCCGCCTGTATTTTCCTCACCCTTACCGAGAAGAATGTACTTGCCCAGATTTATCTGCTTTGCAAATACGTGAAGGCTTTTTTCGCATACAAGTGACGCGCGCAGCTTTGTAAGATCGCCCTCCGCTACAGAATCAAGCTGCTTGTACAGATAATCCGATACGACTACAGAAAGAACGCTGTCACCGAGAAATTCAAGGCGCTCGTTGCTGCCCTTTGGATTTTTGTTTTCATTGGCATAGGAGGAATGAGAAAGTGCATTTATCAGCAGCTTTTTGTTCCTGAACTCATAGCGTATTTCCTTTTCAAATCCTAAAATATTTTCAATATCATTCATCTTTATTGTCCTTCTTAGAATTAACGCTGACGTATTTTTCAATGGATTGGATCACCTTTCCGTCAACACATTGCTTTGCCTGTCTTACAGCATTGAAAAATGCCGTTGAATCGGAGCTTCCGTGAGCCTTTATAACAGGTTTTTTTACGCCCATAAGTGCGGAACCGCCTGTTTCACGATAATCCATCTGCTTTTTGAAGCTTTTGATCTTCCCCAGAGAAAACAATGCGCCAAGAACGCCTGCTCCTGAGAATATCCACTTCATCTTTTTTGCAAAGAATGAACCCATTCCTTCGTAGAGTTTAAGCACGATATTTCCTGTAAAGCCATCAGTTACAACTACATCACATTCGCCCTTAGGAAGATCTCTTGCTTCTATATTCCCCACAAAATTAAGTCCTGATTCCTTTAAAAGCTTATATGCTTCAATTTCAAGCTCTCTGCCCTTTGTATCCTCTGCACCAATGTTGAGAAGTCCCACTTTAGGCTCTTTAACGCTCATAACATTTTCCATATAGGCGCTTCCCATAACCGCAAACTGCACCAGCATTTCGGGGCGGCACTCTGTATTAGCACCTGCGTCAAGGAGAATAAAGCTGCCCTTATCAGCAGGAAGTATAGGAGAGGGAGCAACACGCTTTATGCCCTTGATACGCTTTACAATAAAGGTAGCGCCCATTACAAGCGCACCCGTACTGCCGGCTGAAACAAAAGCGTCGCCCTTATCCTCGGCAAGAAGCTGCATACCAAGCGCCATAGAAGTATTTTTGCCCGATTTTATAATCTGATTTGGTTCTTCGTGTATATCAAAAACCTCGTCTGTATGAATGATTTCCATACCATCAAGGCTTATACCGTTATCAGCGGCGCATTTCTTTATTTTATCCTGACTGCCTGTAAGAATTATCTGAACGCCAAGCTCCTTTACAGCCTGTTCACAGCCCTTTATTACCGCAAGAGGTGCGTTGTCGCCTCCGAAAGCATCAACTATTATCTTTGCCAATTCTATCAAGCTCCTCTCTCAAAGCCGCAACTGCCCTGTTGGCATATACGCCGTATTTTTCCTTTTTGTCACGTATTCTTTCACCGATATCAGGAAGTATACCCATATTTGCACCCATAGGCTGGAATTTTCCGCTGTTGAAGCTGTCGCTGATATATGAGGTAAGCGCTCCCAGCATCGTTTCACGGGGCAGATTTATAGGTTCAAATCCGAGAATTTTTCTTGCGGCGGCTGTACCTGCAATAAGTCCGCTTGCCGCAGATTCCATATATCCCTCAACACCTGTTATCTGTCCTGCAAAGTATATATCACCATTGCTTCTCATTGAAAAATCACTGTTGAGAAGCTCCGGACTGTTTATGAAGGTATTTCTGTGCATAACACCATACCGCATAAACTCAGCGTTTTCAAGGCCGGGAATCATTGAGAAAACACGCTTCTGCTCACCGAATTTCAGATTTGTCTGAAATCCCACAAGATTGAAAAGGGTAGCCTCTTTGTTTTCACGTCGAAGCTGTACCACCGCATATGGACGCTTTCCCGTGCGGACATCGGTAATTCCCACAGGCTTCATAGGCCCGAAACGCATTGTATCCTCGCCTCTTGAAGCAAGCACCTCGATAGGCATACAGCCCTCGTACACGCTGAAAGGATGAGTTTCAAAATCCTTTAACTGTACGCGCTCCGCAGAAACAAGTTCACGATAAAAGGCTGTATATTCCTCTTTATTCATAGGACAGTTGATATAATCAGCGTCCCCTCTGTCATAGCGTGAGGCGAAAAATACCTTTTCCTTATCAAGACTTTCATATGTCACAATAGGAGCTGCCGCATCGTAAAAGCTCAATCCCTCGCCGCAAAGCTCCTTTATGATATCCGCCATTGCACCGTTGGTAAGCGGCCCTGTGGCAATTATATTTATACCATCGGGAAGCTCTGTAACCTCTCCCTCGATTACCTCAATAAGCGGATCGCTGCATATTTTTTCAGTAACTGCATCGGAAAATTTCTCCCTGTCAACAGCTAATGCTCCACCTGCCTCAACGGAATTTGCTTTTGCACATGGAACTGTAAGAGAACCCAGCATTTCCATTTCCGTTTTAAGCAAACCTGCCGCCGATTCAAGCCTTGCGGCTTTAAGGGAGTTGGAGCATACAAGCTCTGCAAATCCCTTGTACTTATGAGCCGGACTATATTTCTGCGGCTTCATCTCGAAAAGCCGTACATTTATACCATACCGCGCCAGCGCCCATGCAGCCTCGCAGCCTGCAAGTCCTGCGCCTATAACATTAACCGTTACGCTCATTTTTTCAGCTCTCTTTCATAGGTACAGCCGACATTTTCACATATAAGCTTACCCGATTTTCCGCCCTTGTTGAAAAGGGATTTTCCACATTCCGGGCATTTTTCCGCAGTAGGCACGTTCCATGTCATAAAATCACAATCCGGATAACCCTCACAGCCGTAGAAGCTTCTGCCCTTTTTGGATTTTTTCAGCAGCATCTTTTTGCCGCAGCGCGGACAGCAGCCATCAGACTCTGTAACAAGCTGCTTTGCATTCTTACATTCAGGAAATCCGGGACAGGCAAGGAACTTTCCGTATCTGCCGTACTTTATAACCATATTTTTACCGCAATTTTCGCAGATAATATCCGTTTCCTCGTCGGGAACCTTTATTCGCTTGCCTTCCATAGCTGTTTCAGCCTTTTCAAGATCAGCGGCAAAATCGCTGTAAAATTCACGGAGAGTTGATACCCAATCCTTTTCGCCCTTTTCAACCTCGTCAAGGTTGCTTTCCATATCAGCGGTGAATTTAGCGTCAACGATGCCCTTGAA
The DNA here is from genome assembly GCA_017624895.1 of Ruminococcus sp. Classification (GTDB taxonomy): domain Bacteria; phylum Bacillota; class Clostridia; order Oscillospirales; family Ruminococcaceae; genus Ruminococcus. The sequence continues at coordinate 40,568 of JAGAMB010000005.1, forward strand.
ATGCTCTTTCATAAGCTCTGTTATAATTTCACCAAGAGTTGTAGGCTTCAGCTGCTTGCCCTCGTGTTCCACATACTGTCTTGCAGTAATCGTGGATATTGTCGGTGCATAGGTAGACGGTCTGCCGATGCCGTTTTCTTCAAGAGCCTTGATAAGAGAGGCTTCTGTATACCGCGGCGGCGGCTGAGTAAAATGCTGATTTCCGCCAATTGATTTCAGCTTCGGCTTATCACCCACAGCAAGAGGCGGAAGCTCCTTTTTAGCAGACTCCTTACCCTCTGCCGCTTCCTCGTAAAGGACTGTAAATCCGTTGAATTTCACAGAATATCCCGATGCACGGAACAGACATCCGTTTGCAGATATATCAGCAGAAACCGTATCAAGGAGAGCATTTGCCATCTGACTTGCAATAAATCTTGACCACACAAGCTCATACAGCTTATACTGATCGTTTGAAAGACTTGATTTTACACGCGCAGGTGTAAGCTCAGGTATTGAGGGACGTATTGCCTCGTGAGCGTCCTGTGCGTTATTTTTTGATTTGTATACTCTCGGCTTATCAGGGAGATACTCCTTGCCATAAACATTTTCGATATATGCAGCGGCAGCAGCCTTTGCCTCGTCGGAAATGCGCAGGCTGTCCGTTCTCATATATGTGATAAGACCTACAGCGCCGATACCTTCGATATCAACACCCTCATAAAGCTCCTGTGCAGCTTTCATTGTACGCTTTGAAGTAAAGCCAAGCTTTTTTGAAGCCTCCTGCTGCATAGTCGATGTAATAAAGGGCGGTGCCGGCTGTTTTCTTGTAACACGTTTTTTAACGGCAGTTACCTCATATTCCGCACCCTCCAGACGTTTCAGAAGCTCGTCAGCCTGCTGCTGATTGAGAATTTCCAGCTTCTCACCATCAATTGTCAGAAGTGAGGCATCAAACACCTTTCTTGAACCCGGAGCTGTAAATTTCGCGTCAATTGACCAGTATTCCTTTGGAACAAAGGAGCGTATCTCGTTTTCCCTGTCAACAAGCAGACTGACAGCAACAGTCTGAACGCGTCCTGCCGAAAGTCCTCTTTTGACCTTTTTCCACAAAAACGGACTAAGCTTATAACCCACAAGACGATCAAGGATACGTCTTGCCTGCTGTGCGTTAACAAGGTCAATATCAATTTTATGAGGATTACTCATACCGCTTGTAACGCCTGATTTTGTAATTTCATTGAAGGCTACACGAATATTGTCCTCAAGGTCAAGCTTGAGCATTTGTGCGATATGCCATGAAATAGCCTCACCCTCACGGTCAGGGTCAGTTGCGAGAAATATTTTTTCGCTTTTTTTAGCGCGTTTTTTCAGATCTTTTATTACGTCGCCCTTACCCTTCATATCAATGTACTGGGGCTTGAAATCATCATCAATATCAACTCCCAGCTTTGACTTCGGAAGATCCCTGATATGTCCCATTGAGGCTATAACTTCATAACCCTTTCCAAGATATTTCTGAATTGTTTTTGCCTTTGCAGGCGACTCTACTATAACCAAATTTGCCATTTATATCAAACCTCTTAAATGTGTCACGTAAAAAAGTTCTCATGCTATACCACACAGAGTATGTGCGGTGCTGCCCTTATAATAATTCATAAATTCTTCCCGCGCAGACCTTGACAATACCTGCAATTTCAAGCTCTGTCAGCTCTGTCATAAGCTCCGCGGAGTCTACCCCAAGCTCAGAGCATATTATATCTGCGTGAAGTCTGCCCTCTCTGTCGAGAAGCTCTAAGATTCCCCTCTGTATTCCCTCGTATTCATCGAAAACATTATCCATATCATCGGATATATTTTCAACATCGTCAAATATATCTTCTTCCGCGTCCTCGTCAGACTCATCTTCTGCGTAGGATGTGCTGTTTTTCTGCTTTTTAGCTGCCAATGAAGCACCTATACTGAACAACGGACGTCTGTCCACCGAACCTGAATAAATATGTTCGCCCGTAATATAAGCATATGCATCGGATTTTACCTCCGCATCAGCGGAAGAACCAATTCTAAAAAAATCGGTTATGTCCTCCCATCTGGTAACAGGAACTGCACCCTCTTTCATAAGGAGGATATTTCCGCTGTAGGAATGGCTGAAAATATCCGCAGGAGGAAGCACAAAAATTTCGCGTCCCTGTTCAGCCGCAAGCCTTGCAGTAATAAGGGAGCCTGAGGTTTCCGATGCCTCAAAAACAATTGTCGCCCTGCCGATAGCAGAAAGTATTCTGTTTCTCTTTGGGAAGCTTCCCCGTGACGGCTTTGATCCCGGAGGATATTCGGATATAAAAACGCCGCCTGATTCAATTATTTTATCTCTGAATTTTACGTTTTCCTTAGGATAATCAACATCAACACCGCAGCCAAGAACGCATATAGTGGGATATCCGGCATCAGCAGCCGCAAGATGTGAGGTTATATCAATTCCAAGGGCAAATCCGCTTACTATGACATATCCTCTTTTTGCAAGCTCGGAGCATATTCTTCCGCAGACTGAAATACTGTAATTCCCAGCCCGTCTTGTGCCAACGCTTGTTATGGTTTTTGTCCCTGTAAGGCAGGCAGTATTGCCCTTACAGAAAAGCACAGGAGGAGGATCAGGGATAAAGCGGAGCTGATTCGGATAATCGGAATCTGTATATGAGATTATGGAAATACCGCGTTTTTCACATTCCGCAATAAGCTCCTCTGCATTTTTCAGGTTATACGATTTTATATTGTGAATTTCTTTTTCTGTAAGACCGGCAGCTTCACCCGTTGAAAGAAGTTCGCAGCAGACCTCCTCGACAGTTTCAAAAATGCTCATAAACTGCCATAATCTGAAGGTACCGCCGCCGAACACCATGCTAAGCCATACCCAATATTTTTTATCCTTCATTTTTTCAACTCCCACATTAGAATACCTGCCGCCATGGCAGCATTGAGAGAATTTATAGTGCCGTTCATAGGGATTATAACGCGTCTGCTGCATTTCATTGCTATTTCACGGGGAAGTCCGCTTCCCTCGTTGCCGATGAAAACAGCCTGTCTGCCCTCAAAGGATATGTCTGTAACTTTTTCCGCATCTGCGTCAATCACGGCAGCAGAAGTACATATACCGCCATTTTCAAGCATATCAAAAAGAGCGTCCGAATCGTTTTCTATATATATATTCATACGGAAAACAGAACCCATAGTTGCGCGGATAACCTTAGGGCTGTACAGATCACAGCTGCCCGAAAGTATAACTCCGTCAATACCGAGAGCGTCAGCTGTACGAATAATCATTCCCACATTGCCCGGATCCTGCAAACCGTAAAGCACGGCATATCTGCAATTATCATGAAAAACAGGTTTTCTCGCCGCAGGTATGGCGCATATTGCGAATACTCCCTGAGTTGTATCGGTCGATGCAATTCTATTGCCAAGTTCATTTGAAATAACAAGCGTTTTTGTATTTCTCAAATCAGCCTGTAATAGAGCTTCGCCGTACTTCTCATAGGCATTTTTGGTCATTATAAGATGGGTTATACCGCTTTCCTCCCGGAGAGCGTCCTCTGTTATACGCAGCCCCTCCAACACGAATAAGCCGTACTGGAGCCTTTCTTTTTTCGAAGAAGAAAGCTTCTGATACAGCTTTATAACAGGATTGTCTTTAGATGTAATAATATTTTCCAATATTCCGAACCTCATATACTATGTACAACAAAACACGCTCTTATTTATGTAAGGAGCGTGTTGTCGTACAAATGTGATTAAAGAGCTGCCTTAGCCTTCTCAACGATTGCAGCAAAACCTGCAGCGTCATTGATAGCGATCTCAGAGAGCATCTTTCTGTTAAGTGTGATGCCAGCCTTCTTGCAGCCGTTCATAAATGTTGAATAGTTCATACCATTCATCTTAGCAGCAGCTGAAATTCTTGCGATCCAGAGCTGTCTGAAAGTTCTCTTCTTGAGCTTTCTGCCGACATAAGCATAGTTGCCTGACTTCATTACAGCCTGCTTAGCCATCTTGAAGTGCTTGCTCTTTGCGCCCCAGTAGCCCTTAGCGAGCTTTAATGTCTTGTTTCTTCTCTTACGAGTCATCATTGCACCTTTAATACGTGCCATAATCTTATACCTCCGGAATTCTTAGTAATAAACGTTGTTGCGGGACTATTCCCCTCAGATTACATATAAGGAACAAGCTGCTTGATTGTAGGAGCGTTAGCGCTGCCTGCAACGCCTGCGTTACGAGCAATTCTCTTACGCTTTGTATCCTTCTGTGTGAGTCTGTGTCTCTTGTTTGTGTGCTGGTACTTTACCTTGCCGTTTCCTGTAATCTTAAAACGCTTCTTTGCACCGGAATGAGTTTTAACCTTCACCTTTGCCATTGAATATTCCTCCTTAATTAGAACTTATCAGTTCTTCTTGGGACTTACAAACATAACCATGCTGCGTCCCTCCATTTTAGCCGGCTTGTCAACAGAACCTGCTGCGGAAACAGCCTCCTTGAAGCGATCAAGCAGCTCTGCACCGAGTTCAGGGTGAGCAATTGCTCTCTTACGGAATCTTACAGACACCTTGAGCTTGTCGCCTCCCTGAAGGAACTTGACAGCCTGGTTGACCTTTGTTTCAAAATCATGCGTGTCAATTGTGGAAAACATTCTTATTTCCTTGACAGCAACTGTTTTCTGGTTCTTCTTCGCTTCTTTTTCACGCTTGGACTGCTCAAAGCAGTATTTACCGTAGTCCATAATACGACATACGGGCGGTGTAGCCTGCGGAGCTATCTTAACAAGGTCAAGATCCTTGTCGTAGGCTAATTTCTGGGCATCCCTGGCAGACATTGTGCCAAGCTTCTTTCCTTCATCGTCGATAACGAGTATTTCCTTATCCCGAATATCTTCGTTAATCTGCAGTTCCTGTTTGCTAATGTTCAAGCACCTCCGGACATAAAATAAGTGAGTGCAGAAATATCCACACTCACACAATACGCAATTATCTCCTTAAAGAGCTATAACATATTGACCGTTTAAGCTTAGCCTGACGGTGAGAACGGACTTGTTCTGCTTTCTTACTCAAATAGTATACACCATTTTTCTGAAATTGTCAAGGGTTTACTTCTTTTTCATCATTCTGCACAGTATATTTATCTATCAGCGCTTTTATTTTGTCCCATACAGCAAATCTTACCTCATATTTTTCGGGATAATGAAGAATATCTTTCTCCTCAGCTGTAAAAAGCTCCTCTGCATCATCAGATTTTTCCACATCATCGGATTTTTCCTGCTCCTCACAGGCAGCAGGCAGACACAGCGGCGGATACATTACACACCACCAGTTTTTCCCCTGTGCAGAGCCAATCTTAACACGGAGCGCACGATACTCCCCTGCCGGCATCGTTATATCCTCATAAACACGCTCATCAAAAACAACGTCGGCAAGCTCAGCTGTGACGGGAAGGCAGCAGCCGTTTTCACGGAGGATATCCTCAGCCTTTTCCTCTATTTCATCAAGCCTTTCAGCAGCGATATCCTCAGCTTCTTCAAGTGAATCCGCATTCTCAAACAGCCCGGCTTCAAGAAGTCCGTCACGGACTTTAAGCTTTAAATTCTGGGCATATTCTGTATCGGAATCCGCAAGAATGTGAAGCCTAAGAACACTGCTTCTCAGACTGTCAAGGCGGCGTCCGTCACGTATTACTGCGAAGCCGTTGGATATAAGTATGGAAAGTATAAGACCTCCGCCTATAATAAAATTCATATGTTTTTTCATAAAAATCACCTCGCAGTAAATATTGACCGCAATCATTAAGATATACACATAAAATTCCCCGCAGCTTCGCCGTCTTACGACAAAAAAAGCTGTCGCAGATGATGTTATGCTATCAATTTCTGCCGATATCTCACGAATTGCAGGATTTTCAGTAATAATTTTTGACTTTACGTGAAAAGGGCAATTATTTATAATATACATATAATATATTTATTTTCTTACAAGGAGAAAGCTATGAAAAAATCATTTTTATCAGCCGCATTGTCTGCTATTGCCATATTTTCGGCATTTCCGCCCGCCACTTCATTTGCCGCAAAAAAAGAGGCAGGCTATGTCTATACAATTATAAACAACGAAGCTACAATCACAGGCTTTGAAGGAGATCCCGTCTATATTGAGATACCCAAAACCATTGAGGGCTGCCGCGTAACCGAAATACGCGACAATTCATTCTATGAGTGCGGAAGTCTGAAACATATCACCCTCCCCGATACTATCGAAAAAATCGGACACCACGCATTTTATGCCTGTTATTCCCTTGAAAGCGTTACAATTCCCGAATCCGTGAAGGAAATCGGAATGGGCTGTTTCTGCGGCTGCGAAAGTCTTACCGCTGTATCGCTGTCGGACAATATAAGCCGCCTGCCGGATTCCTGTTTCAGAAGCTGCACCAGTCTTACCTCCTTTGATATCCCCGATAATATCACAGAAATAGGCGATTTCTGTTTCAGCGGCTGTACCGCCCTGACCGATATCTCTCTCAGCGATAACCTAACAGCCATAGGTGACTGTTCCTTTTATATGTGCGGTCTGGAGGCGGTATATATACCTTCCGCAGTAGAGCAGCTCGGAGTATGCTCCGTAGGATATACCCCCACGGACGAAGGAGCCTCCCAGATTAACGGATTCACAATTCTGGGAAAGAAAAAATCAGCCGCCGCTGACTATGCCCGTGAAAATTCCCTGACATTTCAAAATGCCGACGATTTTGTTCACGCATTCGCTATCCAGCGGATAAACGGTCAGCAGGTATCCGTTCCCTCTGTTTTTTTGATTGCAATTGGTTTATTAATTTTAATTTCAATTTGTTTAACTTTATTAAGAACCAAACGTTTCCGCAAAAAATTAAGGTGATTCCCCCAGAGCTTGCGCAGAAAAACGATGCCAAATTTCGTGCAAAGCCGTCAGGTGGGCTTCGTTTAGTGCTGTCTTAACAAAAAGTTCGCAATAAATAACTTTTTTTCAAAAAAATCGCAATAAACCTATTGCATTTTACAAAAATATATGTTATTATAAATATACCGAATGTTGATTTATCTCATTTAATTATGAGGGATGTCATTAAAGGAAAAATTAAATGAGATTAAAAAAAGAAAAAATCATGGAGGTTTTAAGAATGAAAACATTCAAGAAAATTGTTTCGGCAGCTATGTGCGCCGCTGTTGCTGTTTCTCAGCTCACAGCCTTTACTCCTGCCGTAAACGCAGCAGAGGAGCTTGCAGATTCTCTTGCAAATGACTCAGGTCTTGATATCGACTATGCCCGTGCTTTGCAGTATTCCATTTACTTCTACGACGCTAATATGTGCGGAACCGAAGTAAACGAAAACAACCGCTATAAGTGGAGAGGCGACTGCCATACCTACGACGCAAAGGTTGAGCTTGTTGCAGGTATTTCAGATGATTTCGTAGGCACAAACCTTTCACAGTCCTTTATTGATAAGTACAAGGACGTCCTCGACCCCGACGGCGACGGCTGTGTTGACGTTGCAGGCGGTTTCCACGATGCAGGTGACCACGTTCAGTTCGGTATGCCCGAAAACTATTCCGCAGCAGCTCTCGGCTGGGGTTATTACGAATTCCGTGATTCCTACGTAAAGACAGGTCAGGATGACCATATTGAAACAATTCTCCGTTATTTCAACGATTACCTTATGAAATGTACATTCCGTGACGACAATGGTGATGTTATCGCTCATTGCTATCAGGTAGGTGATGGTGATATCGACCACGCTTACTGGAATTCCCCTGAAATTGACGAAATGGGCAGACCTGCTTTTTTCCTTACACCGGATAAGCCGCAGATCGACTATACAACATCTGCTGCCGCTTCTCTCGCCCTCAACTACCTCAACTTCAAGGATACAGATCCCGAATATGCTGAAAAATCCCTTGATTACGCAAAGGCTCTCTGGGATTTCAGCGTAACTGCTCTTGAAAAGCACGGCGCAGAAGCTGTTCTCAGCGATAACGCTGACGGCCCTAAAGGTTACTACCGTTCAGAAAAATGGGTAGACGATTTCTGCTGGGCAGCAGGCTGGCTCTTCCTTTGTACTGAGGACGTTTCATACCTCGAAGCCGGTGCTCCATACTATGACTACTACGCTCCAAGCGGCTGGTGTTTCTGCTGGAATGACGTATGGAGCGGCGCAGCTTGCGTTTGGGCTCGTATCAATCAGGAATACCCCGAAGTTGACCTTATCAATATGCTGAGAAAGGCACAGGGTAAGAACGAATACGTATTCGAAAATATCTGGGAGCAGGTTCAGAAGTGCCTTCCTACATGGCAGGGACTTGAAACTCCTCAGGGTTACGCTTTCCTCAATCAGTGGGGTTCCGCACGTTACAATACAGCTATGCAGCTTATTGGTCTTGTTTATGATAAGTACACCAATAACGGTCAGCCCGGCGAATTTTCAAAGTGGGCACAGAAGCAGATGCACTACCTCATGGGCGAAAACGACCTTACATTTGAGGAAGCTGCCACAACAGGCGGTCCCACACACGGAAGCAGAAGCCTTATCGTAGGATATAACGAAAATTCCGCTAAATTCCCACACCACAGAGCTGCTTCAGGTCTTACAAAGTGTGAAGATCCAGATGAACACAGATACGTTCTCTACGGCGCTCTCGCAGGAGGCCCCGGTTCATCAGATGAGCATAACGATGTGACATCCGACTGGATCGACAACGAGGTTACAATCGACTATAACGCTGCATTCGTAGGCGCTTGCGCAGGACTTTACGAATACTTCGGCACAGAGGATATGCAGCCCACAAAGAACTTCCCACCCGATCCTAAGTTTATCGCAGGTGAAGGCGGCGGAAACAACTACTGGATCAATGCTTGTGGTATTGACGACCTCAATGCAGACGGCTGCGGAGTTACTAAGGTTTCATTTATGGTAATGACTGACTCCATAAAGGGTTCAAAGGACATTTCTGTAAGATATTATTTCAACGCTTCCGAAATTTCAAATGTTGACAGCGTTAAGGCATCTGAGCTTTACGACCAGGCTGCTGTTGAGGCTGCTCCTGCCGACGGCGTTATCACAGGTATTCATAAGTATGACAAGCTTGCTGATACATATTATGTAGAAATCAAGTTTGACGATTACAAGATTGCAAACTCCGCTAAGAAGTATCAGTTCACAGTCGGTATGTACTATGGCGACAAGTGGGATCCTACAAACGATACAAGCTATGAAGGTCTTAAAATCTTCACAGAGGACGATGCATTCTTCGGCACAGGCAATGAAGTAAAGGCAGAGGGTATCTGTATTTACGACGGTGACGTTCACGTTGGCGGTATCGAGCCTGACGGTTCACTCCCCGAAGTTCCAGAGCCTACAGATCCTCCTGCAGAAGATCCCACCGAGAAGCCCTCAGAAAAGCCTTCAGAGAAGCCCACATCAAGCGATAATCCCGACAGCAACCGCGTAACTATGGCAGGTGACGCAAACTGTGACGATTCTGTAACAATGGCTGATGCTGCAGCTATCTTCCAGAGTATCGGAAACGCTGACAAGTACGCACTTTCAAAGCAGGGCGGTATAAATGCTGATGTTGACGGCAAGGACGGCATAACAGCCTCCGATGCTCTTACAATCCAGAAATACACAGCAAAACTTATCACATCACTTCCTGTAGCATAATATTAAGGGGACAGCTTCACGGCTGTCCCTTTTATGTATCCTGTTATACATATTTACCATATTCCAAAAAACAAACCGCCAAAAAAAATGCACTTTTATCATACACGCAATGGGTGATAAAATTTCAAAAAACCCTTGACAAAGGGAAAAATATGTGATATAATAAATTTACCTCATCTGGGGTTATTTTTTATGTCCTGATTTTTTGGACGTGCTTTTACCCCGCCGAGGGAGGCAAACAACCTATCTCCGCCTAAAACGGAGGAAGTAATCTATTCAGGAGGTGCCGATATGAGAGTCAAAATTACATTGGCATGCACAGAGTGCAAGCAGCGTAATTACGTTTCCAAGAAGAACAAAAAGAACGATCCCGACAGAATCGAAATGAAGAAGCATTGCAAATTCTGCCGCAAGCACACTCTTCACAAGGAAACAAAGTAATCGGAGGGAGTATTTTTATGGCTAAGAATAAAGAAAATACAGCTTCCGAAGTATCCGAGAAAAAGGATAAAAAGGAAAAAAAATCCGAAAAGAAGCAGCCTAACAAGGTTGCAAAATGGTTCAAGGATCTGAAAATTGAATTCAAGAAAGTCGTTTGGCCTACTAAGAAAACTGTAATCAATAATACAGGCATTGTTCTTGCTGTTGTTGCTGCTGCAGCTGTTCTCGTTGGTCTGCTTGATACAGGCTTCCTTGGACTTATGCGTCTTATCTACGAACAGAAATGACCAATGGAAATCTGAAGGAGGATCAGTTATGTCAGAAGCAGCTAAGTGGTACGTAGTACACACATATTCAGGTTACGAAAATAAAGTTGCCCAGAATATCGAAAAGGTTGTTGAAAACCGTAAGCTTCACGAGCTTATCCAAGAGGTCAGAGTTCCTACCGAAAGGGTAATCGAAACTGTCAATGGCAAGGAAAAGGAATTTGAACGCAAGACCTTCCCAGGCTACGTTCTCATTAAAATGGTCGTTACCGACGATACATGGTATATCGTAAGAAATACCAGAGGCTGCACAGGCTTCGTTGGTCCCGCTTCCGTTCCTACTCCCCTTTCCGAAGAAGAAGTTATGAAAACTTTCGGTGTTGATGTTTCAACTCCCGTTGTTGAAGTTAACTTCAAAGAAGGCGACAGCGTTCAGATATCCGGTACCGCTATGGACGGCTTCATCGGAGTTGTTCAGAGCATCAATTATGAGGACCGCACAGTTGATCTTCTTGTATCAATGTTCGGCCGTGAAACACCCACTACCCTGCCTATAAGTCAGGTCGTTGCGGTGGATTAATCAATTTTAAAAGAAGCCTGCGGGCTTCAGTGGGAGAGAATAATCGGTTTTCCGATTTGTAAAGTCTCGCCATTTACCACATTTATGGAGGTGCGAATAACATGGCACAGAAAGTAGTTGGCTACATTAAGCTTCAGATCGCAGCAGGAAAGGCTACTCCTGCACCGCCTGTTGGACCTGCACTCGGTCAGCACGGCGTTAATATCATGGCATTCACAAAGGAATTCAATGAGAGAACAAAGAACGACATCGGTATGATTATCCCTGTTGTTATCACTGTTTACGCAGACCGTTCATTCTCATTCATCACAAAGACTCCCCCCGCAGCTGTTCTTATCAAGAAGGCTTGTAACATCAACAGCGGTTCAGGAGTTCCCAATAAGACTAAGGTTGCTAACATCACTAAGGAACAGGTTCAGAAGATTGCTGAGCAGAAAATGCCCGATCTCAATGCTGGTTCCCTCGAAGCAGCTATGAGCATGATCGCAGGTACAGCTCGTTCAATGGGCGTTGTAGTTGTTGACTAATTTAAATTAACTTGAATGATGATACGGGTTTTCCCGTTCAGAGTTCTATTGGTGGGAGGAAAATTCCGCTAATCGGATATGCTATAGGCGTCCGGTATTACCACTTAAATAGGAGGAAATATAATGAAACACGGCAAGAAATATGTTGACAGCGCAAAGGCTGTCGATTATGCAAAGCTTTATGAGTCCGTTGAGGCTCTTGAATTAGTTTGCCAGAATGCAAAGGCAAAGTTTGATGAAACTGTTGAAGCTCATATCCGTCTTGGTGTTGACTCACGTCACGCTGACCAGCAGGTTAGAGGCGCTGTTGTACTTCCTAACGGTACAGGTAAGAACGTAAAGGTTCTCGTTTTCTGTAAGGAAGATAAGTACGAGGCTGCTCAGGCTGCAGGTGCTGAGTATGTTGGCGGTATGGATCTCGTTGAAAAGATTCAGAAGGAAAACTGGATGGATTTCGACGTTGTTATCGCTTCACCTGATATGATGGGCCTCGTTGGTCGTCTTGGTAAGGTTCTCGGTCCCCGTGGACTTATGCCAAACCCAAAGGCTGGTACTGTAACTCCTGACGTTGCTAAGGCTGTAACAGAGGCTAAGGCTGGTAAGATTGAGTACCGTCTTGACAAGACAAACATCATCCACTGCCCCATTGGTAAGGCTTCCTTCGGCTCTGCTAAGCTTGAGGAAAACTTCAACACACTTATGGAAGCTATCGTTAAGGCTAAGCCTGCTGCAGCTAAGGGTACTTACCTCAAGAGCTGCACAGTAACTTCCACAATGGGCCCCGGTGTTCCCGTTGCTACAACAAAGTACGGTGTTTGATTAAACGCATAAATTATCGCTCTCGGTTTTCCGAGGGCGATTTTGTTATTTTATAAATTTTTTCATATTTTCCTGTGATATTTTAAATCCCTGTGCGTCTTATAAATGTAAACGGTTTACATAACATTAACTGAAAGGAGGCAGCTTATGGAAAGCTTTGAGGAAATATACCGTAAATATTTCGACGATGTGTACCGATTTCTCCGAGGACTGACAGGTAACGAATCCCTTGCGGAAGAACTGACGCAGGAAACCTTTTTCCGCGCTATGAAGTCAATCAAGGACTACCGCGGAGAATCGGAGCTTCGCGTGTGGATGTGTTCAATCGCCAGAAATCTTTACTATTCCCATTGCCGAAAGCAAAACCGCCTGTCCCCCGATGAAATCCCAAACGATATAGCCGATGATAACAGCTTCACGGATATGATTGCGGATAAATCAATAGCATTTCAGATTCACCGCTTATTGCACGATATGCAGGATCCATATAAAGAGGTTTTCACCCTGCGTATCTTCGGCGAACTGTCATTCAAGGAAATCGCTGAGCTATTCGGAAAAAACGACCATTGGGCGTGTGTAACGTTTCATAGGGCAAAGGCTATGCTGCAAACTAAACTAAAGGAGGAAAACTCAGATGTTAAGATGTGAGATTGTACAGGATTTACTGCCGCTTTATACGGAAAATATGGTCAGCCCCTACACGGCACAGGAAGTAGGCACACACCTCAGAGGATGCCCCGTTTGTGCCGAAAAATACAGGGAAATGTCCGCTGCATCACCAAATGTTCAGATGAGAATGGACACGGCACAGCAGTTTATTGATTATCAGAAAAAGGCAAAGAAGAAAACAGCTACTCCTATAATTATCGTTGCTGTAGTTATTTCATTATTATCTGTTATTATGGCTATGATAATGATTAGTGTATTAGCAGTTAGTCTTTTTAAAACCACAGGGATGACAGAAGAAACAATAGAATACCACGATATACCGTCAATAAGCAATTCACCATTCGCTGATTTCACAATAGATGAGGATGAACGGAATTATTCCCGGTATATGGGTGAAAATGCCCTTGAAGAATACCGCAATAAGCTTGATATGGACGAAAGCATATTCCCTGCCGAGCTGACTGAGAATATAAAGGTACGGAACTACAAAATGCTTTATTATAATCCCTTTGACCAGCAGTATTTAAGCTATCTGACTGTAACCTACTCCCCTGAGGACTATGAAAAAGAAATCCAGCGTCTTAATGCATACGAAAGCACCAATTATAAGGGAATTTACGGAGTTACAGGCTTCAACGGCGGCGAGCCTCTTGCAGTATATACCGATGAATATCACGGCTTTGTCTATGCCATAAATACACCCGACACTGAAAATACAATTACCTACTGCGAGCTTATTTTCTGCAATTATTTTATGGATATAGAATACAATGACTTTATGCCTGAGGAATATCTCCCCGACGGTTTCGACGCTACTGTTGAAAATCCATACCGCAAAAAAATGCTTAGAGAGCAATCCTGATATAGTGTTTGTTATAAATAACTAATAGCGTTATACATCACTAACTACTTTTGTGTTATCCGCTGATTATTTCAAAAGGATATTGACAAAATGTAAACAATCGGGTATAATATAGTTAGTAAAGGGTAACAGATACTCTTTACGGGATATTTCCCAATCTGATAAAAGGGTGATTTTATGTCGTTAAATCAAATTTCAATCGGTAAAGAATATATCGTTAAAGATATCAACAGCAATGACGCTGAACTCAACTCTTTCCTGCTCACTCTCGGCTGCTACAGAGGTGCCGCTGTAACTGTGGTATCACGCAGAAGAAACAGCTGTGTTGTAGCAATCAAAGACGGCAGATACAACATTGACAAGCATCTTGCAAATGCAATTTCTGTATATTAATCGGATTTAACCGCATATGTATTTATACAGGCACTTTCCTGTGCCTGTATATTTTGGGAAAGCTGTTAGTATATAATAACAAAATATTTCAATAACGAGGGAAAAAATTATGAGAATAGCCATGGCAGGCAACCCGAATTCGGGTAAAACAACAATGTTCAACGCTTTGACAGGTAAAAGCGAAAAGGTTGGTAACTGGGCAGGTGTTACCGTTGACAAAAAAGAAAACCCAATAAAAAAATCCTACTGCAACGGCAAGGATATTATTGCGGTTGACCTCCCCGGTACGTATTCCATTTCACCATTTACAAGCGAGGAAAGCGTAGCAAGAGATTACATAGTCAACGAAAAGCCCGATGTGCTTATAAATATCGTAGATGCCACAAATCTCAGCCGAAGCCTGTTTTTCACAACTCAGCTTCTTGAACTCGGCGTACCAATGGTTATTGCCCTTAACAAGACAGATATAAACGAGAAAAAGGATACAAAAATTGACAGCGAAAAGCTTTCAACACTTCTGGGCTGCCCTGTAGTCAATACAGTATCAACCTCAGCAGACGGACTTTCGGAGCTTATGAAAACAGCCGTTAGTATTGTGGGAAAATCGCAGAAACCGCCTTTCAGAAACAAAAATACGGATATTAAGGACAAAACCGCTGCCGAAGCCGCTGACTGTGAACGCTACGAATTTGTAAACGGCATAGTTAAGCAGGTTGAACAGCGAAAGGTTCTTACTAAGGACAAGAATTTCAGCGATAAGATTGACACATTTATAACAAACCCTATTGTGGGACTGCTTATTTTCGCAGGCATTATGTGGCTTGTGTTCCAGATTTCACAGGCTTGGCTCGGTCCATACATAGCAGATACCCTTGTTGCTCTACTTGAACAGTTCCAAGGCTGGGTAGGCGGACTTCTTGAAAACGCTTCTCCCCTGCTGTCGGCACTCCTCGTTGACGGTGTAATCGGCGGTGTTATCGCAGTTCTCGGATTTCTCCCCTTGGTTATGATAATGTATTTCCTCATTGCAATTCTCGAAGATTGCGGATATATGGCGAGAGCCGCAGTTGTTCTTGACCCCATATTCAAAAAAGTCGGACTTTCGGGAAAATCCGTTATCCCCTTTGTTATCACAATCGGCTGTGCAGTTCCCGGAATTATGGCAAGCCGTACAATCCGCAATGAGCGTGAAAGACGTGCAACTGCAATGCTTGCTCCCTTTATGCCATGCGGTGCGAAAATCCCTGTAATTGCTCTCTTTGCAGGTGCATTTTTCAACGAAAATAAGGGAATTATAAGCTTTGTGGTATACCTCACAGGTATTGCACTTATCTTCCTCGGTGCTTTGCTTGTTAACCTCATTACAGGTCACAGAGCAAAAAATTCATTCTTTATTATTGAACTTCCCGAATACAAAATTCCCTCACTCTGGGGCGCATTCAAGTCAATGTGCAGCCGTGGCTGGGAATATATCGTAAAGGCTGCAACAATTATCCTCCTTTGCAACACAGCAGTACAGATTATGCAGTCATTTACATGGTCATTCAAGGTTGCAGAAGAAGCTGACCAGTCAATTCTCGCAACAATTGCAAGCCCATTCGCATATATCCTCGTTCCAATCGTAGGCGTACTCAGCTGGCAGTTAGCCGCTGCTGCTATCACAGGCTTTATCGCTAAAGAAAACGTAGTCGGCACACTTGCAGTATGCTTTGTAGGTCTTGAAAATCTCATTGACACAGAAGAACTGGCACTTATGGAGGGTGCAGGTACAGCTACAGCGTCTGTTATGGCAATTTCAAAGGTTGCAGCCCTTGCATATCTTATGTTCAACCTCTATTCCCCCCCATGCTTTGCAGCAATCGGCGCTATGAACTCTGAAATGAAGAGCAAAAAATGGCTCTGGGGCGGAATTGGACTGCAATTAGGAGTAGGTTACACAGTAGGCTATCTTGTGTATACTATCGGCACACTTATCACAGCACCTGCAACTCTTGATGTAACAGCTGCACTTTGCGGACTTGCAATTGTGGCTGTAATATCGGGATACATCATATACCTCATAAGCAAGGCAAATAAATCAGTAAAGGCTGAATACTCATTGGAGAGTTAATATGGAAAATATTATAATTATTGCAGTTGTAGCTGCGATAGTAATTGCAATATGCTATTATCTTTACAAAGAAAAAAAGAAAGGCACAACCTGCATCGGCTGCCCCTATGCAAAAAAATGCGGCGGGAAGTGCGGAGAAATAACCAAAAAGTAACCTCAATGGGACGTTTCATTTCTGAAACGTCCCATTTTTTTCTTTGCCTATTTACTTTTTCACTAAAATATGATATAATATTTCCAGATTTATATGAAGGGAGCCGTTATGAATAATTCACCCAAGGAAATTCTTCGCCTTATTGAAGAAAACGATATAAAATTTATCCGCCTGACTTTCTGCGATGTTTTCGGCAATCTGAAAAATATCGCTGTTATGCCCAATGAGCTTGAACAGGCATTTTCCTGCGGCATACCTTTCGATTTCGCAGAATTTGACAAGTCTGTTTCAGAGCTTCTTCTTGTGCCTGATATTTCTACAATGTCCATTCTGCCATGGCGCCCGAAATCCGGCAGAGTCGTCCGCTTTTTTTGCAGTCTTAAAACTGTCAGCGGCTCCGATTACCCCGCTGATATGCGCACTAACCTTACAAATTATATAAACGAGCTGCGCCTTAATGGATTTTCCTGCGAAATCAGTACACGCTGTGAATTTTACCTCTTTGATCTTGACGAAAAAGGCGAGCCTACAAAAATCCCCCACGATAAAGGCGGCTATCTCGATATGGCTCCGTTGGATAAATGTGAAAATGTCCGCCGTGAAATATGCCTTTCTCTTGAAGAAATGGGACTTAACCCCAAAAGCTCCTGCCATAAACACGGTCCGGGACAGAATGAAATCGACTTCCGTGCAAATGAACCTGTAAGCGCCGCCGACGATATGGTACATTATAAGACAATCGTTAAATCAATAGCGGAGCAATGCGGACTTTTTGCTTCATTTATGCCTAAACCTCTCGAAAATGAACACGGCAGCGCTCTCAGTTTTTCATTGAGCATTAAAAAGAACGGAGAGCATATATTCGGTAATTCTCCCGATGCCATTTCTGAGGAGGGCAAGTGCTTTATTTCAGGCGTACTCCGCAGAATAAGGGAAATAACAGTATTTCTCAACCCTACAGTTAATTCCTACAGCCGTTTTGGTGTAGGATATGCACCGAAATATATTAATTATTCTACCGACGACCGCACCTCGCTTGTACGCTTATGCGCTTTAAAAGGTACATCACCAAGAATTGAAATACGTTCCGCTGATGCTGCCTGCAATCCCTATATCGCATTTAAGCTTATACTTGCGGCTGGAATAGAGGGCATAAGAAGCGGCGACAGTTCACTTTTCTGCAACAGCGCAGAGCAATCCCGACAACTTCCCGAAAATCCGCAGGAAGCTCTGGATATTGCTCGGAACAGCGAATTTGTCCGCAGCAATCTCCCCGAAAATGTGCGAAATCTCCTTTTTCAGCGTCTTGATCTACAGCTCGAATCGCTGAAAAAATATGATAGTACGGAGAGCTTCTGTGATGAATACTACTTCCCATATATTTAAGAGGCTGATATGAAAAAAGCAATTATCGTTTCCGGCGCGGATCATACCGCTGATATGATTTATCATACCCTGCGTAATAATGGCTATGACAATATTTCTGTCATATCTGTGGGAAATGAAGTCCGCAGAAGTCTGCTAAACGCTATACCTGATATAATCATTATAAATACTCCCCTTTACGGCGAAATGGGAACGGAGCTTGCAGAAACTGCCGCTAAAGATACCGACGCTGTTGTTATACTTCTCTGCGGTAGAGATATTGCAGATGAACTTGCAGACAGGCTCTCTCCCTACAATATTCTCGTACTGTCAAAGCCTCTGAACCACAGAATACTTTCCGACGGAATAAAGCTTCTGAGAGCTGATACTGTTCCCTTTTCCGATATAAGGGAAACCGAGGAGGTTATGCGCCGCATCAGCAACATTCGTATTATAAACCGAGCTAAATCAATGCTGATGAAATATCTGGGCTTCACAGAACCTCAGGCTCATCGTTATCTGGAAAAGCAGGCTATGAACAGCCGCTGTACACGATATGAAGCAGCAAAGAAAATAATATCGGATCTTACGTAAAGGAGATGGAATATGGCAGATAAGAAATTTCGGGACAGGGCGGCTGAGCTTTGCAGCCGTCTTTCTCTTAATGATAAAATCTCCCTGATATGTACCATACAGCAAGCAATTCCCACAATCGGGCTTGATAAATTCAACGTTGGCGCAGAAGTTGCAAGAGGCTTTGTGGGACGCAGCAAAGAGCATTATTCAACAGTTTTTCCCCAGCCTATCGGACTTGCAGGCACATTTAATACATCACTTATGGCTGAATTGGGCGAAATTGCAGGAAATGAAGCCCGCGCATATTACAACTCCGATCACACTATAAGCCCTTGTTTGTGGGGACCTACCGTTGATATGGAGCGCAATCCCCTCTGGGGACGCACCGAGGAAGGCTATGGCGAAGATGTATGCCTTGCAGGGAATATGACAACAGCTTACACGAAAGCAATGGCGGCAGATAACGGGCAATTTGTAAAAACTATCCCCACATTAAAGCATTTCGCCGCTAATAACAACGAAAAAGACCGCGACAAATGCAATTCGGATATTCCTCTGCGGCTCAGATTTGAATACTACTATGCTGCTTTTATGTATGCTGTTAAATACGGCGGAGCCAAAAGCGTTATGACCTCATATAACGAAATAAACGGCATACCTGCTCTGTGCAATCCCGACCTTGAAAAAATTCTGAAAAAGGAGTGGGGATTATGGTTTGCGGTAACGGATGGCTGCGATTTTTCTCAGACTGTCACGGCTCACCGATACTGTGAAAACCACGCAGAGGTGCTTGCAGAAGCGCTGAAAGCAGGCTGCGATGTAATCAATGATGCGGTCAGCCTTATCCGCAATGCTGTGGAAAACGCTCTTGACAAGGGGCTTCTGTCTATGGAGGAGCTTGACCGTACAGTTTGCAATATTCTCTATGCCCGACTAAAGCTTGGAAATCTCTCCGCCGAATGTCCATATAACAATATTACCCTTGATGTTCTGGAGGATAAAAAATCAGCGGAAGTCAATCTCCGCGCCGCAAGAGAACAAATGGTTCTGCTGAAAAATAACGGAATACTCCCCCTTAAAAAAGATACGGGAAAAATTGCTGTTCTTGGTGCGGTTTCTGATGAAAATCTCCGCGATTGGTATACAGGCTATTTCCGCAAACCCGTTTCAGTTGTTGAGGGTATCCGCCGAGAATTTTCCGAAAGTGAAGTATTCTGCGATGATCTGTGGGATATCGTTGCCATAAAAAGTTCCGACGGAAAATTTCTTTCAGTTCACGAGGATGGTATAATTTATGCCGATAGTGAAACCGCAGACGAAAGCACTCTTTTCAAGCTCCACAAATGGGGCGAGGGCTGGTATAACCTTTTCTCCGTAAAATACGGAAAATATGCAGCATACAAGGACGGAACGCTGAAGCTCTCCAATAATTACATATACGACTGGTTTACAGCAGAATCTATGAATTTCCGCAAAATAAACGACAGAAGCTATCTTATCGAGGATTATCTCCTGCACCGCCGCATTACGTGCGACGAAAAGGGAAAGCTGTCCTTCAAGGGAAATATCCCTGTTATTCCTGAAAATACCTTTACCATAGATATCATATCATCGGGAATTGACCGCGGAAAGGCGCTTGCTGAAAAATGTGACGCTGTTATTTTCTGTGCGGGAAATGATCCCATTCAATGTACAAAGGAGTGTTATGACCGCACTTCCCTTTCAATGGGGCAGCAGGAGGACTATGCTCTTGAAATTCACGCTGTCAACCCTGATACGGTACTTGCCGTCATTTCAAGCTTCCCCTATGCTGTAACCCGTTCTGATGAAAAGCTCCCTGCTATCGTTTATTCCACACACGCCGGTGCAAATCTTGGTACTGCTCTTGCGGAAACTATAAGCGGAAAAAATGTTCCGGCAGGCAGACTTGCTATGACATGGTACCGTTCAGAGCTTGACCTCCCCGACATTATGGAGTATGACATAGAAAAAAGCGGCACTACTTATATGTATTTCAGGGGTAATCCCCTTTACCCCTTCGGCTATGGTCTTTCCTATGCCGAATTTGAATACAGAAATCTCAAAATATCCGCCAATGAGAACGGTTCTCTGACCGCCCTTGTAAGTGTGGAAAATATATCCGATATCGACTCTGATGAAGTTGTTCAGCTTTATTTTACTGTGGAAAATTCCGCTGTAAAGCGCCCCATTAAAAAGCTGTGCGCATTTGAACGAATTTACATAAAGGCTCATTCAAAATCAACCGTCAGACTTGAAATAATCCCCGATATATTGCAGATTTATGATGTCCGCCGTGAAAAATTCATCACAGAAAGCGGAATGTATAAATTTATGGCCGGCGGCTCATCGGACAAGCTGACAGTTTCAGCAGAGCTTGCCATATCAGGCGAGAGTCTTGGCAAACGTTCTGACAGCTTTAATGCGTACACCTTTGACAAGGGCTATGATGTGAAAACAGGCTGGTCAAAGAGGCTGAAACGGCATTATATCCGCGTTGATGGCTGGTCAGGAACGGCTGTATACGGCGGAATTGACTTTACAGGAAAGTCATGCATAAAGATAAAAGTATCATCTGTATTTGACGACAGACCGCTTATCCTCAATATTGGGAAAAACAAATATGTATGCGATGTAAAAGCAGCAACAGCTTATGATGATTTTAAGGAATATGCCATTCCGATAACAGCAGATAACAGTAACGTTTTAACATTAACACTCAGCGGCGGTATGAGCCTGCTGGATATTTCTGTTACCTGATATTGTTCCCTGCGAATTGGCTATATACCGTAATTATGTAAATGGGCGGATATTATCCGCCCACAATTTCGGAACGAAATTCAGGTTATCCGACAATCTCACGCAGGGAGAAAACTCCCTGCGATTTTTCTTTTGTGCAATCAGATGTTTCCAATAGTACCGGTAATAACAAGTGTGCTGACACCAGGCTCTGCTGTCCATACACCTGTGGTTTCGTCCTGACTGAATGTGGCAGCAGGAACGGCAATACTTCCGTTTACTGATGTAAATACACCTGTTGAGGTATCATAAGTGTAATCATCACCAAGTACCCACGCTTCACCGTTAAAAGTTACAGAAGAAATATTCAGCACAGGTTCAAATGAATCGCTGAATATAACATTATCTGTTAAAGTGGTAGCTGTACTGCCATAGTTTCTGATTGTAAATGTGTAGGTGATAGTACCGTTTTCTGTTACAACAACAGGATCAAGCGCCTTGCTGATCGTAAGTTCAGGCGCTGTGCTGTGAGCAACAGTTTCATCAGCTGTAACAGAATTGATAAGACGATTGCCGGAAACTGCTACAGTATTTGTTATAAAGGCATTTTCACCGATCGGGGCATACATATTAGGACGGGCAGTATAAACAATAATAGCATTTCCGCCTGCCGGAACGCTGATACCCGTAACAGAAAGCGGTGAAGTATCTGTTACTGTGGGAGCTGCCTGCTGTACACCGTTGATATAATAGTTGACAGTTCCATTAACATAAGTGAGGGGAACGATTTCCGCTTCAGAAGCAGAAAAAACATATGCACCAAGATTGTCAGTCATCGTAAGACCTGTAAACGCTGTATCGCCGCTGTTGGTAATACTGACAACATAGGTGATATCACCTGTACGCGTATAAATGGGTGTTAGAGCATTTTTGGTTACGGACAAAGTTCCGATTATCCTGCCCGTAATTATATTTGAATCTGCAACGCTGCCGTTGTAGGAAATTGTAGCCTGATTAAAAAAAGTAGCCATAATTTATTCCTCCTGTTTTATTGCAGCTTTTTTGCTGCATTATATAGTATGACATTTTGATCGGATTTGTGAAAATTTGGTAAAAACCCTTTTAAAACATTACAATTTGTGATATAATAAATAATTGAAGTAAATTTCAAGGAGAATAAAATGGATAAAAATATGCTAAGAACTACCCAATATACAAAAGAAAGATACCTTATGGCATTTCTTATGGGATTTTTTATTATAATAGCGGCTATGCTGCCAATCATGGTGTGCGAAAACGGTTATTTCATCTACTACGGCGACTACAACGCACAGCAGATACCCTTTTATAATCTCGCCAATAACGCTGTACGAAACGGACAATTAGGCTGGAACTGGTTCACAGATTTAGGATCAGATCTGATGACGTCGTACTCCTTTTATCTTATAGGAAGCCCCTTTTTCTGGCTTTCAACAATTCTTCCCCGTTCGCTCGTGACCTACGCTATGCCTGTGCTTCTTGCTCTGAAACACGGATTTGCCTCCCTTACCGCATATATCTTCATACGGCGATTTGTACGTTCAAAGGAAGCTGCCCTTACAGGCGCGCTGCTTTACTCTTTTTCAGGCTTTCAGATCTTCAACATCTTTTTCAACCACTTTCAGGACGTAACCGCGTTTTTCCCGCTTATGCTTATTGCTATGGAAGAAAATATATGCAATCGCCGCCGCGGCTGGTTTGCCTTGGTCGTAGCTTTTATGGCAGCGCTCAACTACTATTTTTTCACAGGGCAGGTCGTATTCCTCATACTCTATTTCTTTGTGCGTATGCCATGCAGGGACTTCCCCGTAACATTCAGAAAATTCCTCGGACTTTTTGCAGAAGCCGTACTTGGCACAGCTATGGCAGTAATTATACTTCTCCCCTCCGCCCTTTCCATTATGGAGAATTACCGCGTAAGTCAGCGGCTTTACGGTGAGAGAAACATCATCTACAATGAGGGTTCAAGAGTTATCCGCATTATACAGAGCTTTTTCCTTATTCCCGATGCTCCCGCAAGACCTAATCTTTTCAAGGGCGATAATGCAAAATGGTCGTCGGTCGGCGGATATCTCCCCCTTTTCTCAATGCTCGGCGTTATCACCTTTATGCGTACACGAAAAAAGCATTGGGCAGTCCGCCTGTCGTGGATATGCATACTCTGCGCATTTATCCCGATACTCAACAGTATGTTCTATACCTTCAACGCGTCATACTACGCCCGTTGGTTCTATATGCCCATACTCATTTTCGCTATGATGACCGCGCAGACGCTTGACGAGGAGGACGCTGATTTCAAGCCTGCAATTTTCATAACAGCAGGTGTGATGATATTCTTCGGGCTTGTTTCCTTTATTCCTGAACAAAAGGACGGCAAGCTCAGCTGGTTTACCCTCCCCTACGATTTCGGGTATTTCTGGCTTACTTTTGGTATTGCAGCTGTTATGCTCCTCATTGCTGTATACATCATCTCCCAGAAAAACAAAGGATATCATTACAGCGGAATTATGGTCTATGCCACAGCATTTGCAAGCCTTGTCTGCGTAATGACTACTGTGCTGTACGGTGCGGCAAGTCCTGCCGCCGCCAAAGAATATGTCAGCAAGGCGATCAACAGCGGCGATAACATATATGAGGAGGTTTCGGAGGATAACTTCTTCCGTGTGGATATCTCTGAAAATTGCGACAACTACCCTATGATATGGGGGCTCCCCAATATGCGGTCATTTCAGAGTGTTGTCAGCACCTCGATTATGGATTTTTACGATTCTATCGGCATTCAGCGTGATGTAGCCTCCCGTGCAGACATTACCCACTATACCCTCCGCGGACTTTTCTCTGTGAAATATTTCTACCGTGAAAAGAACGGCGAATTAAGCTACGGCGATATAGAATCAGGAAAAAGCCTTGACGAATCCGCTGAAATTTCAAACGACGACGGAATAAAATCAACAATGGTCGATATAAGAGAGTATCTCCCCGAATTTGAATATGTGGGCGAAAACGAGAATTTTGAGATATACGAAAACACGCTGTATATACCAATGGGCTTCGGCTATGATACCTATGTAAGCGAAAAATCTGCTGAACATAAAAACAAAGCAAGCCGTGAAAAGCTTTTGCTGAATGCACTTATCCTCAGCGATGAACAAATCGAAAAATACGGCGATATACTGGAAGAAGCTTCCCCGTCGGTATATAATCTCACCAAAACCGATTATATTGCCGCCTGCCGTGAAAAACAGCAGAATTGCGCAGATTCCTTTGTATGGGATTCCAACGGCTTTGAAGCGGAAATCAGCCTTGATAAGCCTGAGCTGGTATTTTTCAGCGTACCCTACAGCAAAGGCTGGACAGCTGAGATAAACGGCAAGCCTGCGGATATAGAGCGAGTATCATATGGGTTTATGGCGGTTAAAGCTGATGAGGGCGAAAATGTCATAACCTTCCGCTACCGCACCCCATATTTGTTTGAGGGAACTATAATTTCTGTCAGCGCCGCTGTCCTGCTCATTGCCTTTATGCTGATTTGCAGAAAAGGCGATAAAAAACAGAAATTCAGCAGAATTTCCCATAGCTATGATTACAATTCCTGCCAGAAAATAACGGCTGAGGAAATGTACACAAGAAATTGTGTAAACAATACATTTACAAAGGAGAATAGAATATGCATCTTGAAGAAAAAACAATAAAAAGCGAAACTGTATATGAGGGACTGATTTTCAACATCACCCATGATACTGTGCTTCTTGAAAATGACAACACGGCTTTCCGTGATGTTCTGTGGCACAATGGCGGTGTCTGCGTTATTCCTGTAACAGAAAATAACGAAATTTATCTTGTGAAGCAGTTCCGCTATCCCTTTAAAACAGCTCTGAGAGAAGTACCGGCAGGCAAGATTGAAAAGGGTGAGGTCCCTGAAATATGCGGAAAACGCGAGCTTCTGGAGGAAACAGGCTTCACCTGTAAGGAATTAATATGCCTTGGCGAAATGCTTCCCACTCCTGCATATAACTCGGAGATCACCTATATGTACCTTGCAAGAGGACTGGATTTTTCCACTCAGATGCTTGACGATGATGAATTTCTCGATGTTGAGAAACTTCCCCTTTCCGAAGCCGTTGAGCTTGTTATGAACGGCACTATCCGCGACGGAAAAACGCAGATCGCTATTCTCAAAGCGGCATATTTGTTACTGCGTAATGAGTAATTACCGTCATTTTCCGAAATTGATAAAATGGAGAAATATATGGCTATTACTGTAAATATCTATTATAAGGGCAAAGACGGGAATGCCCGAAAATTCGCCGAGGAAATGATTAAACGGGGCATTGTTGATAAGATCCGCGCAGAAAAAGGAAATATAAGATACGATTACTTTTTCCCAATTGATGATCCCGACACTCTCCTGCTTATCGACAGCTGGGAAAATCAGCAGGCTCTTGAAATTCATCACGGCACGCCTATGATGCAGGAGATTATTGCCCTCCGTGAAAAATATGACCTGCATATGACTGTGGAAAGATGTGTTTCCAATGATTTCGCGGAAAACTGTTCTGATAAAGCCTTTATCAGAGAATAAAGGGCATTTCGGAAAATCCCGTAAGACAAAGCACAAAAAGTCGGGAATTTTTGCCATTTATGTGTTAAAATATAATTACCACAGAGGAAAGGAAGTACATATATGAGCAGCTGGACTGAGGGTTTGCAAAATGCCTTACAATACATCGAGGATAATCTCACGGAAGAACTGAATATAGAGGATATTGCCGCTAAGGCTTATATCTCGCCCTTCTATTTTCAGAAGATTTTCAGCGTTCTGTGCGGCTTTACTGTGGGCGAATATATCCGCAGCAGAAGGCTTACTCTTGCCGCTGAGGAACTCTCAACCCTCGATATCAAGGTCGTTGACGCGGCTGTGAAATACGGCTATGACTCACCTGACAGCTTTACCCGCGCATTTACGAAATTCCACAGTATATCCCCCTCTGCGGCTAAGAAAAAAGGCGCAAACATCAAAAGCTTTGCACCATTGAAAATTAAACTAACACTGGAGGGCGGTACTATGATTGAGTACAAAATTGTTGAAAAGGCAGCTTTCACTATTATGGGTAAATGCAGAAGATTTAATGCGGATACTTCCTATACGGAAATCCCTAAATTCTGGGCAGAGCATTACTCCAACGGCGGCAGCGAAATAATCAAGGGTATGTTCGGTGCCTGCGTTGACGGAAATGACAAAGATTTCAATAACGGAAAAGAGTTTAATTACTTCATTTCCGATTTGTATTTCCCCTGGAATGATATCCCCGAAGGCTGTGCAACTCACACTTTTTCCGCTGGTTTATGGGCTGTCTTCCCTTACCGCGGCGAATGTCCAAAGGCTTTGCAGGAGGTCAATACTAAAATCTGGACTGAATGGCTCCCTAACTGCAAGGAATATGAACTTGACGGCAACTATAACCTTGAATTTTATGTTGAGAAAGAGTATGGCGAAATCTGGGTGCCTGTAAAGAAAAAATAATCAAACAAAAAACCTGTCCGAGAAAATCGGGCAGGTTTTGTTTGTCATATAATGATATTATTCAGCTGTTTCCTCAACAGTTTCAACTGTTGCGGCATATGTAGCCTCTACAGCAGCTTCAAATGCATTTGCAGCTTCCTCCTCTGCTGCCATAAGCGCAGCCTGACGCTCGTATGCTTCAAGTATGTTCTCCTCAATAGAACGTCTTGCATCGGGAGAAATCGGGTGAACGATATCACGGAAAATTCCGTTTTCGTCCTTGCGGCTGGGCATTGCAACGAATAATCTCTCATCGCCCTGAACAACCTTGATGTCATGTACTGCAAGCATATCATCAATTGTGATAGATACTACAGCACGAAGTCTGCCGCTTGACATCAGCTTTCTGATTTTTACGTCTGTGATCTGCATTGTTAAAAACCTCCTTATGACTGACATATATTATATACTCCAAAAAATAAGCCGATCCTAATAATCGACCACATATATGTCTTATTAATATTATAACCGATATTTATTAAAAAAGCAATACATTTTTACAAAAATTCTGTTATTTTTCTGATATTATCCCCATATACAAACAAAAGATAAAATTATTTACAAGAAATACACGAAAACATTTTAAATTTCCGTCATATTTTTCCTTTTTGACTATTGAAATAATCAGAAAAATATAGTATAATAATAGAATAGGTTTATTATGGCTAATTGTACCTTATTCAAGGCAGCACCGCACAAAGCCCGCCTGACGGATTTGCACGAAATCTGCTTGCACAAGCTATTGCTCCACCAACTAACTCCTGAAGAATTATATGAAGCTTGGGTAGTAAAAGGCAAGGAAGAAAGCCGAAAGATTTTGTCGTTTGCTATAATTTTTGGAGCAATATGTGCGATATAGCCTCAAAAAAAGAAAGGTGATATATTTGGACAGAAACATTTTAAACGGAAAAAAACACATTCATTTTATCGGTATCGGCGGTTCGGGTATGTACCCACTCGCACAGATACTCCACGGTCAGGGCTACTATCTCACAGGTTCCGATAACAACGAAACTGAAACCCTTGACGCTGTGAGAAATATGGGTATTCCCGTATTTATCGGTCAAAGAGCTGAAAATATCGAGGGTGCTGATCTTATTGTACACACAGCAGCTATTATGGCAGATAACCCTGAGCTTATCGCTGCTAAAGAAAGCGGCGTCCCCGTGCTGGAGCGCGCTGACCTCCTCGGCATCGTTACAGGCTGGTATGACAGGGCTGTGTGCGTTTCAGGTACTCACGGCAAAACCTCTACAACCTCAATGATTACTCAGATCATGTATACGGCAGGTATCGACCTCTCCGCTTATATCGGCGGAAAGCTCCCCTGCATCGGCGGAAGCGGCAAGGCCGGTTCAAGCGATATCCTTGTCTGCGAATCCTGCGAATTTGAGGATCACTTCCTTAAATTCCTCCCCGATATTTCAGTCGTTCTCAACATTGACGCC
Source organism: Ruminococcus sp. (assembly GCA_017624895.1). Taxonomy (GTDB): domain Bacteria; phylum Bacillota; class Clostridia; order Oscillospirales; family Ruminococcaceae; genus Ruminococcus. The sequence continues at coordinate 68,836 of JAGAMB010000005.1, forward strand.
GATCATCTCGACTACTTCGGCACACTTGAAAATATAATCGAATCCTTCCGAAAATTCAACAACAACACGACAAAATGCATAATAATCAACGGCACAGACGAAAACTCTATGAAATCCTTGGATGGCGTTGTTGGCAAGGAAATAATCACTTTCGGAAGTAATAACAGCTGCGATTACTACCCCGAAAATATTGTTCACAACGGTCTGCTCACCACCTACGACGCTATGTACAAAGGCGAAAAACTGGGAGAAATTACTCTCCACGTTGCCGGCATACACAACGTCCTTAACTCCCTTGCAGCTGTTGCGGCAGCTCGCTACTGCGGTGTGGAATTTGAGCATATCGCCAAAGGACTTGAAGATTTCCGCGGTGCAAAGCGCCGTTTCGACAAGCTTGGTGAAGTCAACGGCATTACCATTGTTGACGATTACGCTCACCATCCCACGGAGCTTGAAGCTACCCTCAAAGCGGCTATGGAGATGAATTTCCGCAAGGTATGGGCAATTTTCCAGCCATTCACATTCAGCCGTACAAAGCTGCTCCTTGATGATTTTGTCCGCGTATTGCAGATACCCGATCACACCATTCTGACGGATATTATGGGAAGCCGCGAAAAAAACACCTACGGCATTTTCACTCGTCATCTGGCAGAACAGATACCCGACTGCGTATGGTTCCCACAGGACGAAACGGCTGAATGGACAGATGAGAGAAAATATTTCAACTTCGGTCAGATATGCGACTATGTTTGCGAAAATGCACAGTCAGGGGATCTTGTTATAACTCTCGGCTGCGGTGACGCTTACAAAATCGCCAAAATGATTATCAGTAAATTATCAGAGAAATAATTTTTGAAATGTATGGGACGATTCCCACATCGTCCCGTCAAGACATATTTTTCATAGACAGCCCCTGCAAATTAGCGTTCAACTGTAAATTTGCCGCACATAAAGCTAACGGCTAAAAGCTAATTGCTAAAAAGAAATACAGAAAGGAAACAAAAAAATGCTTAACGATGTAAAAGTTGTAATCTGCGGAAAGGAATACAAGCTCAGAACCGCAGAATCCCCCAATTACGTGTATTCCCTCGCTCGTGCCTTAGAAGCTAAAATCAACGAGCATATGAGTTCAGGCAGCGGCACATCTCCTTATACTGCCGCTATTATGGTTGCCCTCAGCGTTCTTGACGACCTCAATAAGGCTAATCAGCGCCTTGACAATATCCGCACACAGACTAAAGAATATGTGGACGAGGCAGGCAAAAGCCGCATTGAACGCGATTCTGCACAGAAAGAGGTGGAGGCACTCAAGGCTAAAATCGTTCAGCTTGAAAATATGATAAAGCTCCGCCAGCTCAAGGATAGTCTTGAATGAAGTTCCCCGAAATACTCGCCCCCGCAGGCAGCACAGAAGCGCTGACTGCCGCACTGCGCACAGGTGCAGACGCGGTATACCTCGGAGGAAAGAGCTATTCCGCAAGAAATAATGCCTCCAATTTCACCGATGAGGAGCTTTCGGAGGCTGTCAGGTTATGCCATATTCACGGCGCTAAGCTTTATCTTGCGGTCAACACTCTTATTTCTGACAACGAGATCGGTCATTTCTGTGATTTCATCAAAAAAACTGCTGAATACGGTGTTGACGGCTATATCGTTCAGGATATAGGTGCCGCGGATATCATACGCTCCGCTGTTCCTGACGCCGTTCTCCACGGCTCAACTCAGCTTTCAGTACATACCGTTTCAGGAGTACGTCAGCTAAAGGAAATGGGCTTTTCCCGTGTTGTTCCTGCCCGTGAGCTATCAGCCGATACCCTTGAAAGGATATGCCGCGAGGATATCGAAACCGAGGTTTTCGTCCATGGCGCGCTGTGTATGTCAGTTTCCGGACAATGCTATATGTCCGCTGTTATCGGCTCACGCTCCGCTAACCGCGGCTGCTGCGGACAGGCTTGCCGACTGCCATTTTCTGCCAACGGAAATAAAAATTCAGCCGCATTATCTCTGAAAGACCTTTCACTTCTTGAACACACGGACAAGCTGCGTGAAATCGGCGTTGACTCCCTTAAAATAGAAGGACGTATGAAGCGTCCGGAATATATAGCCTCCGCTGTTTCGGAGCTGAAAAAAGCTTTTGACGGAAAATCTCCCGATATGAAAACACTCCGCGGAATATTCTCACGAAGCGGCTTTACAGACGGCTATTTCACGGCAAAAAGGCAGAATATGTTCGGTGTACGTGAAAAAGAGGACGTTATCGCCGCAAAGGAGATAATCCCCACCCTCCACGAGCTTTACAGAAGTGAAAGAGCCGTTTATTCTGTAGATTTTCATGGCATAATAAAAGCAGGGCAGCCTGTGAGCATTACAGCTGTATGCGGTGAATTATCAGCAGAGGTTACGGGCGATATTCCCGATATTGCACAGAAATCCCCGACCTCAACAGAAACTCTTGAAAAACAGCTTTCAAAGCTTGGAGATACAGTTTTCACTCTTGGCAGCATCACAGCCGATATAGATGACGGACTTTTTGTTCCTGCCGGAAAATTAAACGAGCTTCGCCGCCTTTCCATTGAAAAGCTGACGGAAAAGCTTGCAGAATACAACAAGCCTAAGTACACTATTACGGACTATATCCCTGAAGTACCGCAGAGTATCCCCCCTCACAGCGGCAAAAATACCCCTGTGAGAGTTTTCTGCCGAACAGCAGAACAGGCAATTGCTGCCGCTGAACTGTCAGAATATGTGGTCATACCCGAAAATATCATTACGGAAAGACTTACGGAAATTATTCCCAAAGATAAGATAATAATTTCCCCTCCCCGATTTACGGTAAATGAGGAGAAAACTATTTCCCGTCTTGCGGAGCTGAAAAACCTCGGTCTGAGCCGTATTCTCTGCCATACTCTGGATACAGCGGCTATGGGAAAAGCTCTGGGATTTACACTCCACGGCAGCTTCACTATGAATGTGTTCAACTCTTTTTCGGCGGAATATCTGCATAAGCTTGGCTTTGAAGATTGTATCATCTCCCCCGAAATGACGCTTGACCAGCTTGAAAATATGCGTACATCTTTACCGCTTGGCGCTGTAATATACGGCAGACTCCCCCTTATGCTTACGAGAAACTGCCCTATAAAGAATGAGATCGGCTGCAAAAATTGTACAGGCTCACTTATTGACAGAACTTCACGAAGCCTGCCTGTTGTCTGCTCCGCGGACTATGTTGAAATTCTCAACTCCGATATGCTTTGTATGAGCGACAGGGCGGATAAATTCCGAAATACCGCGTTTTTTGCCGTTCTGCTCCACAATGAGGACAAAAACGGAACAATTGCCGCTATATCAGGCGAAAAGCCTGCTGGCAGCGTTACACGAGGACTATACTACAGAGGAGTTTGTGAAAATATATGAAGCTGACTTTTAAAAAACTTGATGAAAAGGCTGTAATCCCATCACGGGCAACTCCAGCCAGCGCAGGTCTTGACATATGCGCAAGAATTGACGAACCTGTAATACTCGCTCCCAACGAGATAAAAATGATACCTACAGGACTTACTGCAATGACCGACTGTGATGATGTTGCACTTCTTATCTACCCACGTTCGGGACTTTCAACAAAATTCGGCGTAACTCTTGCAAACTGCGTGGGAGTTGTTGACAGCGACTACCGCGGTGCATGGTTCATTCCCCTTATAAATCACGGTAAAGAGCCGTTTACCGTTGAGGACGGAATGAGAATAGCACAGCTTATACCCACAAAGGTGCTTTTCCCGGAAATAGAGGTAAGCGATACACTTACAGAAACGGAAAGAGGCGCAAATGGCTTCGGTTCATCGGGAATTTAACCCATACTATACACATAAAGGAGATAAAAAATGAAAAAATTATATATGGTTTTTCTGATTGCTGTTGCGATTATATTCGGTTATCATATCGGAAACGCAGTTATCGGAACTGCCGGTCTGAGCTGGCTCAGCTATGGCAGATCATTCGGTTTCCCCAATACACCTATCACCTTTGGCGGCGTTATCAACCTGAGCATCGGCTTTGAGTTCAACATTAATGTTGCTCAGGTTCTTCTCATTGTTACAGCCATCATTGTATATACCAAAACAGCCCCGAAGCTTTTTGCATAGTAAGGGAAAATAAACAAAACTTGTTTAAGGAGCTAAAAAATGTTTACAAAAGATATTGGTATAGATTTAGGAACGGCAAATACTCTTGTTTACCTCAGAGGCAAGGGCATTATCATCAGAGAACCCTCAGTTGTTGCGGTCAACACACGTACTGACAAGACGCGCTATGTCGGTATGGAGGCAAAAGAAGTAATCGGCAGAACTCCCGGTTCTATCGTTGCTGTGCGTCCGCTTAAAGACGGGGTTATAGCAGATTTTGACATTGCCACAACAATGCTTCAGGAATTTATAAAAAAGGCTTTAAGGGGTACAATACTAACAAAGGCAAACGTTATTATCTGCATACCCTCAGGTGTTACTGCCGTTGAAAGACGAGCTGTACGCGAAGCCTGCAAAAAAGCAGGCGCAAACAACGTCCTTATCATTGAGGAGCCTATGGCTGCGGCTATAGGTGCAGGTCTGCCCACACGTACTCCCTCCGGAAGTATGATAGTAGATATCGGCGGCGGCACAAGTGAGGTCGCTGTTATATCCCTTGGCGGAATTGTTGCTTCACGCTCTATCAGATGCGCCGGAGATGAATTTGACGCTTCCATTATCAACTACATCAAGAAGAAGTATAACCTGCTTATCGGTGAAAGAACAGCTGAAAATATCAAGGTTGAGATCGGCTCTGCTTTCCCCGGAGAAAAGGAAGACACTATGGAGATCAAGGGAAGAAATCTCCTTAACGGACTTCCCGAAAATATAACTGTCAATTCTGCTGAGATACGTGACGCTCTTGTTGAGGCTCTTGCAAAGGTCATTGACGCTGTAAAGGCTACTCTGGAGGAAACTCCCCCTGAGCTTTCAGCAGATATTATCGACCACGGTATTACTCTTACAGGCGGCGGCGCCCTGCTCCGCGGTCTTGACAAGCTTATTTCCCGTGAAACAGGTATGCCTGTATATATTGCCGAATATCCTCTCGACTGCGTTGCTGAGGGTACAGGAAAAATACTGGAAAACATCAACGATTATCAGGACGCTCTTACAGAAAATGTCAAGTATTATTAAGGAGGCACTAAATGGGCGAATTTTTGAAAAGTACACGTTTTAAAGTTCTGCTTGCCTTTATTGCTTTTCTCGTAGGTATTATGATATACTCCGTTACAAAGGGCGGCTACTCTCTTTCAGGAGCTTCCTTTATCAATACCATTACAAAGCCATTCCGCTTTGTTTCAAACAGCATATCTATGAAAATGGAAAAAAATGCTGACAGAATAAGCAATGCCGACGCTTACTATGAAGAAAATCTTGAGCTGAAAAGACAAATCGGAGAGCTTAACAAAAAGCTGACAGAATATGACGATCTCCTTGCAGAAGTCGAGGAACTGCGTAAGCTTGTGGTTATTAAGGAGGAGCATCCCGACAGCGTTTTCTCACAGTCTGCCGAAGTTATGGGATATGTTGCAAACGATCCCTTCAAGGGCTTTACCATTGACAGAGGCTATGCTGACGGAATTGAACCGTACTCACCTGTAATAACTCCTGAGGGCATCGTGGGCATTGTTATCGAGGTATCACAGCACAGCTCAACGGTGCGTACCCTTCTTTCCCCCGATTTATCCATTGCAGCTATATGTTCGTCTACAAATACAGACTTCGGAATTGTTGAAGGCTCTGTTCTTTCTGCTGAAAATTCAAGGACAAAGCTTACACATCTGGACAAAAATCACGGAATAAAAAAGGGCGACCTTATGATAACTTCGGGAAGCAGCGGACTTTTCCCCAAGGATTACGCTATAGGTACTGTTACAGATGTGGGTATTGAAGCAAATGGTCTTTCAGCCTATGCGGAAATTGAACCTGCTGCTGATATTTCCCGTCTGCGCTCCGTATTCGTTATAATGGACTTTGACGGAAAGAACGGAGAGGAAGAAAAGGAGGATACCGATGAGGCTGAAAACAACCCGTGAAAAACGTATCCTCTACTTTAAAACAATACTGCGCTGGTTTCTTTATTATTTCATTATATTTTCAAGCTTTGTCATTATGACCTCCGGTTCGTGGACAAAGCCTGTACTCCTTGTGCCTGCTGCCCTGCTTATTGCCGTTAACAACGACCTTATGGCATCAGCTTACACGGGAGCTTTCTGCGGATTTCTCATTGATATAGCCTGCGGACGGCTTATTGGCTTCAATGCCGTTCTCCTCACCGTATTCTGCGTGGCGGCTACACTTGTCTTTGAGCTTTACCTCCGCAAAAAATTCATAAACTATATTGTTATAATATCCGCTGTATCCTTTCTTCAATGCTGGCTGGACTATAAATTCTTCTACGAAATATGGGGGTATGCCGATGTTGAACGGATATTCACCGCCATCACCCTTAAAGTATGGCTGTATACCGTCATTTCAGCGGTAATACTCTATTTTGTATTCAAAATTATCAACAATCTCCTTATGCCTAAGGAGCATCTTACAATTGAAGAAGTCATACGTACAAGTTAGGAGGCATAAATGAAATCTGTTTCAGATACAATAAAGTCAGTCGTTATTGTGCTGCTGGTCATATGCCTCGGTGTTCTTTCGTCAATGAAGCTGATAAAGCTCCAGATAGTCGAGGGAGATGAGGCTGTTACTGCTCCGCGGTATGACAGCGACGCCATAACTTATAAAAGGGAGGTTACTCCCACACGAGGAGAAATTCTCGATTACCGCGGAAATGTCATTATAGGCAACACCCCCCGCACCGATATTGTATTGCAGTACGCTCTTTTCCCGAAAGAATATCAGGAGGGCAACGCAATACTCCTCCGTCTTTACAATGAGCTTGCTGCGAAAGAATATATTTTCGAGGAGGTTCTTCCTGTAACGATGACAGCTCCATATGAATTTACGGAGAATGATACGGCTGACGTCACGGAAAGACTTAACCTCAATGTGTATGCTACGGCTGAAAACTGTATTGACAAACTTATCTCAGACTATGAGATTTCTGAGGAGTATACGCAGGACGAAAAACGTATTATTGCAGGTCTGCGATATGCAATGCTTGCAAAGGATTTTTCCTATAACAATGACCTTGTTCTTGCACAGGACGTTAAAAAATCCACAATTATCAGATTAAAAGAGCTGGGCAATATCCTCAAAGGCGTAAATGCTGTGGAAACCGCAGACCGTAAGATCATAAGAGGAGATATTCTTCCTCACGAAATTGGTATGGTTGGCCCGATCTACGCTGAGGAATACGACGAACTGAAAGAAAAAGGCTACGCTATGAATGACGTAGTAGGCAAAAGCGGTATCGAATACGCTATGGAGACTGAGCTGCGAGGTCAGAACGGTCTGGAGGAGGTTACTATCCTCAACGGCGCTGTTGCGGATATCCATACAATTGAAGAAACTGTTCCCGGTCAGACAGTAAAACTCACCATAGACGGCGCTTTTCAGGTGAAAATACAAAATGCTCTTGACAGCTTCCTCACACGTTTCGGCTACTATGGCGGCCGCAAAGTTGAAAAGGGCGCTGTTACTGTCCTCGATGCAAAAACAGGAGCAGTCCTTGCAATGGCAACAGCTCCAACCTATAACCTCAAAGATTTTGAGAAGGATTACGATAAATTGCTGGAAGATCCAAACTCTCCTATGTTCAACCGCTGTACCTGGGGACAGTATCTCCCCGGTTCAACGTTCAAGACAATTACTGCTACGGCAGGTCTTAACGAAGGCGTTGTTGACGGGTATACATCCTTCAACTGTCTTACAAATTATGAATTTTATGGCAGCCATTTCCAATGTACAGGATATCATACCTATATATCGGCACGACGCGCAATTGAAGTATCCTGCAACGTGTACTTCTACGAGGTTTCAAGACTTCTTGGTATTGACAATATTACAAAATATGCCGAACTTTACGGTCTTGGCTCACCTCTCGGACTTGAAACAGGCGACGCAGCCGGATTTCTCTGTAATCCCGAAACCTTTGAGGAACGCGGACAGCCGTGGTATATCGGTTACGTAATTCAGGCAGGTATCGGCAACCAGGACTGTGGCTTCACCCCCCTGCAGCTTGCAACTGTAGCAAGCACTATCGGCAACAGAGGTGTACGCTACAAGCCATATTTAGTTGACAGTCTTTACACCTACGGCACAAAGGAAATGACATCAAAGACAAAGCCTGAAGTGGCAGAAAAAATCGAACTGAACTATGATTATGTATATGATTACATCATCGGCGGTATGGTTGACGCTGCAAGAAACGTACCTGCTCCCTATAATCTGACAGGCTACAATTTCAATGTAGCTATCAAGACAGGTACTCCACAGACGGATATGAACGATAAGAGCAAGCAGAACTCTGTTTTCATCGGGTTTGCTCCTGCTGACGATCCGCAGATTGCATTTGCAGGAGTCATCGAGGGCGGTGAATATTCAAAGTACATTGTACGCGATATAATCGACTCTTATGAGGAATGTTTCGGCTTCGGCAAAAAGAAAAATGAAGTTGAACTTCCTCCGGAAGTAAGAGGAGGAACTACCGCCAAGACAACAACTGCCACAACTACAAGCACATCAACAGGAACATCAACGATCACAAACACAACCACAACAACAACAACAACTGTACGATAGAAAACAAGGGCGAGCCATTTGTTAAATGCTCGCCCTTGCTGCTACATAGTTTCATCTTCCTTTTTTATCCCGAATATGGCTCTAAGAAAGCCTGAGAGAAACTTTGGACTTTTGATTACAATAATTTTCATATGTAACCCTCCTTTTCATACAATATTATATTCTCCTGCAAGGATAATGTTACATATTTCTTTTTCTTTATTGTCAAATTCCCCTATTTTCAGGCATTTATTACATTGTATTTTGTAAAAGTTGCGGAATGTTTGGAAATTGTAACCTTTTAGTAACAATTAATTGAAAAAATGACTTGTAACTTTCTGCAAAAAATGATATAATATAATGTGTCTAAATATAATCCATTACTATATCAATATAGATATGACATTTTACGGAGGTTATAAATGAAAGCTTTCTTCTCAAACGTGTGGACAAAACGTTTAGTCTCAATTATCGCGGTTTTCTATACCGCAGCTGTATGCGGTCTTTGCTACTATTCCATTTTCTATGATATCCATATTTCCGCAAGATCTTCGGTGTGTATGATCGTATCAGCCATATCAGCTATAGCCCTTGTGCTTATGCTCTATACAAGAAATCAGCTCCTTACAAAAATATCAAGCTTCGTTATACTTACGGCTATGCTGCCTGTGGTCTTAATGTACTTTGATGAAAAAGCCCTGCTGATACCTATTGTTATTACCGGTATCATCATACTCCTGTTCTCAGGCGCCGGAGAGGGAAAGAAAACCCTCATAGGAACTCTGATTCTGCTTCTGTATATTTTCGGTGCGCTTGGATATTACCTGTTTTCATCATTTTTCGTTACCCATGCAAAAACGGATATTATCGAAAGCGGAGTATCTCCATCGGGACGTTACCGCTATCAGATCGTGAATACAGAGGATACATCAGGCGGAAGTACATCTGTTATAATCGAGCCTAATTACGCTGATGTTACTTATCCATTCGTAACCTTTACCCTTAAAAATATGGAGCATACCTGCTATCAGGAGCGCCCTATGTGCGAAAATATTGAACTTGAATGGTCAACAGGCACAAGAGCAGATATCACAGCAGAGCTTAACGGAATTTCAGACAATATCCTTGTTACTCTTACAAATGAGGAATTTGAAAAATATAATATTTCCGTTGACCGTCGTTTGCAGCTTTCAGGTATCAACCTGTATAAGCTCATTGAAGTTGGCAAATCAGCCTCAGATGTTGATCCTCTGAAGCTTGATGACCTCAGCGAAAGTCAGCTTGCCGCTTTCGATATTGGCAAGGATTCCTCTGACAGATACTATGTTCTGGAGCCTACACTTGAATTTCTTACAGCTATCGGACGCAATCAGGGCGAAACTATTTACCTTTCCGAGCTTGATAACAAGGGATATGAGGCTTTCAGCGAATCTCACCTTGACGAATTGGGCTATACAATGTATGACCTTGGAAAGAATAGTACAATTCCCCTTACAGAGCTTTCAGACGAACAGCTTGCTGAGCTTGGAGTATCCGAGTCAGGCGATGTTCTTAAATTCAACGGAAAGACTTGTTTCCGTTACTATGTTGCAGAGCTTGAAGATTATTTCAACACAGAGGAAAGAACCTTTTCAATTGACCTTTTGAACTAAAGCTTGTTACTAAAAATATAATGGGAGAGTATACATATAATATGCTTTCCCATTTATTATATCGCTCCACCAGCTGACTCTTGAAAATTTATACCAATCCCTAAAAGATGATGACAGAAATGATGTATGTCAAGGCGGACGACGAAAGCATACCGGAAGTCCAACGATGACAGGCAGTATTTACGCCATTAGATTTGTATATTGTTGTTTTAGGGAGTGGTATTATATGAAGCTTGGGGAGCAGAAGGCAAAAAAAGATAACCTTTGAAAAACTTGATGTATTTCAAGGTTTTCTGACACAACAATACCACCCTCATATATGGTATTTTCATTTTGGGATTTTTAATAGCGGAGTTAAAATTCAATATGAATGGAGAAATTTTTATGTCTTATGTTATTGGAGTTGACTGCGGAACAAGCGGCACTAAAACGGTGCTTTTCGATGAAAAGGGAACTGTTATAGCTTCCAGAACCATCGAATACCCTATGTATCAGCCTAAAAATGGTTATGCTGAACAGGATCCCGCAGACTGGTCATCCGCTATGATCAACACCATTAAAGCTGTTATGGCTCAGAGTGGTGTAAAAAAAGAGGACGTTAAGGGTATCGGCATTTCAGGTCAGATGCACGGACTTGTTATGCTCGATAAGGACAACAACGTCCTCAGAAAGTCTATCATCTGGTGCGATCAGCGTACTGCTGCCGAGGTTGAAGAAATGAACCGTATCGTCGGCAGAGAAAAGCTGGTTGAGATCACGGCAAATCCTGCCCTCACAGGTTGGACTGCTGCCAAAATCCTCTGGGTAAAAAATAACGAACCCGAAATTTACAGCAAGGTTGCTCATATCCTGCTGCCAAAGGATTACCTCAGATTTGTTCTCACTCACGAATATGCTACAGAAGTTTCCGACGCTTCGGGTATGCAGCTCCTCGATGTCCCAAACAGAGTATGGTCTGACGAGCTGCTCTCCGCCTTTGAAATCGACAAGAGCTGGCTTGGTACAGTTTATGAATCATGTCAGGTTACAGGCACGCTCACAAAGGCTATGGCTGACGAGCTTGGTCTGTGCGAGGGTACTATCGTTGTAGGCGGCGCAGGCGACAATGCCGCAGCTGCCGTTGGTACCGGAGTTGTTGAGGACGGAAAGGCATTTACAACAATCGGCACTTCGGGAGTCGTTTTCGCTCATACTTCCGATATCGCCATTGACAAGCAGGGCAGAGTTCATACCTGCTGTGCAGCCGTTCCCAATACCTGGCACGTTATGGGTGTTACACAGGGTGCAGGACTTTCACTTAAATGGTTCAGAGATAATTTCTGTATGACCGAAAAAGAAACAGCAAAGCTTATGGGCGTTGACGAATACTACCTTATGGATAAGCAGGCTGAAGCTGTTCCCGTTGGTTCAAATCGTCTGCTCTACCTCCCATATCTTATGGGCGAGCGCACACCTCACCTTGATCCCGATGCAAGAGGCGTTTTCTTTGGACTTTCTGCAATCCACACACGCCGCGATATGCTCCGTGCCGTTATGGAGGGCGTAAGCTATTCTCTCCGTGACTGTGTTGAAGTGTTCCGCGAAATGGGTGTAAATGTAAGCGATATGATGGCTTGCGGCGGCGGCGGTTCATCTCCCCTCTGGAGAAGTATGCTTGCTGATCTGTTCAACAGCAATGTTAAGACAGCAGCTTCTAAGGAAGGCCCTGCCCTCGGTGTAGGTATCCTTGCAGCAGTTGGTGCAGGACTTTACAGCAGCGTTCCCGAAGCCTGCGGAGAAATCGTAAGGACAGATAAGATACAAGCTCCCGTTGAGGCTAATGTAGGCGAATATGAGAAATATTATCAGCTCTACCGTGAAATCTATCCTGCTTTAAAGGCACAGTTTGCAAAATTAGCTGTTATGTAAAAGCAAGAGGGCGATTTTTATCGCCCTCAAAAATTTAATCCCGATATTTCGGAATGAACATATCGAATAATCTGAATTTCGTACCGAAATTGCGGGCGGATAATATCCTCCCCTACACAAATTCGGCTATACTGCGTAAAATTGCGGTCACGGCGCGCCGTGACACTACAAATTATATTGCTCCCCCAACTAAACCTTACCAGCAAATACTCGACATAAAGAAAATTTCTCTGCGTCAGAAAAGCTTGAAATGCGGCAGCATTCCTGCGTTTTTCTTCCTTGATAAATTTCCTTTCTGCCTTCGTCTTTTTGGCAATGTTTAATTGGTGGAGCAATATCAGCTGTCCAAAAAAGCTAACAGCTAATGGCTAAAAAAATGTATAATACTAAATTTTCCGTTAATAATATGATTGTTCACAGGCATTTCCTATAATGGTATACTTTATTAACGGAGGTATTATACGTGAAAAAATTTTCAGATAACCCGAAAGGTTCAAAAGGATTTTATGCTGCTCTCGGCATAAGCGCTGTAATGATCGGCTCTGCCTGCTATTTCGCATACGATCAGGGCGAAAAGCTTACCAACGATCTTACAGCAAAGCAGATCAAGGCTGAATCGGAGCTTGAAGCTGCTGTTGACAAAAGGGTAAACGATCTCCCTAAGGGAACATCACCTGCATACAGGCTTACTACTCCCAACGTCACTTCTGCTCCGAAACCTGCAGCAACTGCTCCCCCTGTGGAAACTCTCCCTGCAGAAGCTATAATAATTGATCCGGCAGAGCCTGTAGCAGAAGAAATCCCTGAGGAGGCAGAGGCTGTCGGTGCTGCGAAGCTTTCAAATATAAAACCTCCTCTTGCGGAATTGGGCGATGTTGTTGGTTCTTTCAGCGGCGGTGAGCTTGTGAAAAATCCCACAACAGGTTCATGGCAGACGCATAACGGTACAGACCTTGCCGCAGAAGCAGGTGCGGAGGTATACGCTGTATCAAACGGCGAAGTTATTGAGGTCAGCAACGATTCAATCTGGGGAGTAACTGTAGTCCTCGACCACCATAACGGCTACACTACACGCTATTGCGGACTTTCAGACGGTCTTTCAGTACAGCAGGGCGATATGCTTGTAAGCGGCGATCTGATTGGTACTGTCGGTGATACAGCTGATATTGAATCTGCCCTGCCCACACATCTTCATATTGAAATGCTCCACAACGGCAGCTATATCGACCCAATGGCGGAGCTTAACAAATAATATCATTTCCCCTTTATGGGGATACATACAACGGAGTGATAATGTGAATATATCATCAGAATTGATTAAAGAAACAACTGAAAAGGCTGAGCTTAGTCTGCGTAAAAAGTTCAAGAAAAGCATATGGTGCAAGTTCACCAAGAGTATTAACGAATACGACCTTGTACAGCCTAATGATAAAATTGCCGTGTGCATTTCCGGCGGTAAGGATTCTATGCTTATGGCAAAGCTTTTTCAGGAATTGAAAAAGCACGACAAATTCCCCTTTGAAGTTGTTTTCCTTGTAATGGATCCCGGCTATAATGAGGAAAACCGCCGCAGAATTGAGGAAAATGCCGCAAAGCTGTCAGTTCCCGTAACTATTTTTGAGTCGGATATTTTCGGCTCCGTTGTACATATCGAAAAAAATCCCTGCTATATCTGTGCAAGAATGAGGCGTGGCTACCTCTACAGCAAGGCAAAAGAGCTGGGATGCAATAAAATTGCCCTCGGTCATCATTTCGACGATGTAATCGAAACAATACTTATGGGTATGCTCTACGGCGGACAGGTACAGACCATGATGCCAAAGCTTCACAGCACCAATTTTGAGGGAATGGAACTTATCCGCCCAATGTATCTTGTCCGTGAGGCTGATATTAAGCATTGGTGTACGTATAACGAGCTTGAATTTATACAATGTGCCTGTAAATTCACCGAAACCTGCTCAACCATTCACGAGGACGGCAGCTCCGCTTCAAAGCGTATGGAGGTGAAATCCCTCATTGCGGAACTGAAAAAAATTAATCCGCAGGTTGAGAAAAATATTTTCAGAAGTGTGGAAAACGTTAATCTCAACACAATTATTGCCTATAAGGATAATTCGGGTACTCATAATTTTCTTGATGATTATAATAATAAGAGATAAAAATAAATCCAGAGAAGATATCTGTCTTCTCTGGATTAAATCTGTAGAAAAAGGCATATTTTTTATCGGACACGGCACAACCTGTCCCTACGAATTGGCTATATACCGTCATTTTGTGTAGAGGCGGATATTATCCGCCCGCAATTTCGGAACGAATTTCAGTTTTTCAACAATCTCAAAACGAGTGGCACGCCACTCGTTATTTTTTTGATTCAATTACAAGCACAATTCCCGAATTAATCCGCAGATACGCTTTATCTGTCGTTATTTCGTTGCTCACTCCGATAGGGTAGCCCATTGTCATTTCATAGGCTTCAAGGGGATATTTTACCCCTTTAAGCTCCCCGATTTCAGCCTTTTCAGTCAGGGCAAACAGGGAGAAATACCAGTCATTTTTACGGGAAAACTTATACTCCCCAGCGCCACGGATGGTCAGTACGTTATCAGCGTCGTAAATGGTCATTTTACAGCCCTTTTCATAGGCGAAAATCAGCGTCTGGATATTGGCAAAACTGTGGTCAAATCTTGCTCCAAGTCCGCCATAGAGCCTTATTTCGTCATATCCGCGGTCAATGGCAATTCTCAACGCCATAAGTGTATCCGTATCGTCCTTTTCGGGGATACTTCGGTGAATTTCCACATCTTCGGGCAAATCCCCCATGTAGGAATCAAAATCCCCCACAATTAAATCGGGAGCTATACCCACCCTTTCGGCTATATGAAGTCCGCTGTCAGCACAAATTATAAGTCCGCTGTTTTCACGAATCTCACAGGGATCAATAAAATCTGTTCCGTTCAGCTTTCCCCCTGCAAATATGGTGCAGATACTCATTTCAGCTCCCACTCCTTCAGCTGCTTTGCTTCCTCGTACATTGCACAATAGCTCTCATGGCGGATTTTCGGGATTTCCCCAGCCTCCACCGCTTCAAGGACAGCACAGCCCTTTTCACAAGTGTGGGAGCAGTCACGAAATCGGCAATTGTCTGTAATCCCCTCAAATTCACGGAAACAGCCTGCCAGTTCCTCCTTGCGGATTATGTCATAGCGAGCCGTTTCAAAGGTGGAAAATCCGGGGGTATCGGCTATATATCCGCCGCCGTTAAGCTTATACAGCTCCGCATGACGAGTGGTATGGCGTCCTCTGCCAAGTTTTTTACTGATTTCCCCTGTGGGAATATTAAGTGTTGGATCAACTGCGTTGAGAAGCGTTGACTTCCCTGCTCCGGAATTTCCCGTAAAGGCACTTATCTTGCCCCTGAGAAGCTCTCTGACGGCATCTATGGAGCTTTCATCGGAGTAGTCCACTTCCATTACCTTTATGCCTATAGCGCCGTAAACCTCACGCAAAGCGCTGCTGTCCCCTAAATCTGTTTTTGTAATGATAACCACAGGCTCGATGCCCTTATACTCCGCAATTGCTATAAATTTGTCAAGTATAAGATAATTCGGACTTGGGCTGACCGTTGATACTATAAATATCAACTGGTCGAGATTAGCAAGAGGTGGTCTGATGAGATAATTTTTCCTCTCCCCGATTTCGGAGATTACTCCGCCGCTGACAGTTACTCTGTCCCCGACGGATGGACTTATCCCTTTGCTGCGGAATATGCCCCTTGCTTTACACTCGAATATACCGTCAGGGGACTCTACAGTATAGAGTCCCCCTAAGCATTTCAATATAATTCCGCTGACAGATGTTGTGTTTACCACCACCACTGCCATGAGTAGTTATAACCGTCCTCAGTTACCCAAGCACCGTTAACGCCTTCTTCGTACCATCTCCACTCGTTATCGCTTATCCACTCGCCATTCTCGCCCGGCTTCTGCTCAGAAGGTGTTTCAGCAGGCGGGTCAACAGGTGGTTCTTCAGTACCGGGACCGTACTGTGAGGGATCATCGTCTACAACAGGAGGTGCTTCTGTTTCCGGTTCTGGGAATGCACCAATAGTTTCAAATGCAGGATAGGGATCGCCGCCTGACATACAGATATAGGTGCCCTCTGCAAAGTTAAAGCTGTAGGTACCGATTGTTGCTCTTGCGTTATTGCTGAGATTTGTTACAGATACAGTTACATTTACGTTCTCACCGGAGCCGATAACGTCCTGTGAAAGCTGATAGTATTCGGGACAGTAGAAAATACCTGACTCCTGGATATCGGGAGTTCCGTCCTCCTTCTGAACCATAAATGCAATTACAAATCGTCCGTTTGCTTCAGCAGGAAGGTCAAATGTGATCGGAACCTTACCGTCAGGCTTCTTACCATTACTGAAATGAAGTGTGATCTCAGATCCCTTTTCAACCTTTTCGCCGGCTTCGATAGATTGCTTGATTACTGTACCCTCAGGCTCATAGGAAGCTTCACCCTTTGTCTTTACTTTAAGTCCGAGATAATCAGCATACATTGAAGCTTCGTCAACAGTCTTGCCAACCCAGTCCTCGACCTTTATCTGTCCTGCGTCCTCGCCAAGACTTACATAAAGGATAATCGTTGAACCCTTATGTGCCTTCTGACCTGCTTCAGGCTCTGTCTTGATAACATTGCCCTTCTTTACTTCTGTACTTGAAGAATTTCTTATTTCAGGCTCAAATCCTGCCTGACGAATAATATCATCGGCAAGCTGTGCGTTTTTGTCTTTTACATCGGGAACTTCCTCAGTTTCCATACCCTTACTGATTACGACCTTGAGGATATCGCCCTTCTTGAACTGGCTTCCCGGTTCGATAGACTGTTCAATGATTACGCCAACCTCGGCTTCATCGAACTCCTGGCCATCCTCCTGGAACTTAATATTATCACCCCATGTGCTTACGGCATCGTTGAAATCCATACCAACCACATCAGGCATTGTCCAGTCGTTTGTCTGCTTGGAATCACGAAGCATATCTGTAAAGAGCATTGAAATGATAATAACACCAACGATAATAACCACAACTACAATTGCTGTAAGTACAGGGACAACAAGAGAAGAACGTTCCTCCTCCTCATCGTCGTCATCATCATCGTAATCATCATAATAATCGTCAATATTTCCATATGGCTGATTTCTCTGAGGATATCTTCCGCCGGCTGCGGCTGCAGCTGCATATGCCGGCTGCTGTGACACAGGCGCTTCATCTGCGGGAGGAAGCTCAATGCTGCCTGCATAATACTGTGTATCAGCGTTATCATCTACGCTCTCCTCACGGTAATAACCGAAGGTAATAGAAGGATTTGACTTGAATTTCTCTATATCGGCAATCATTTCGCCTGTATTGCGGTATCTGTTCTCAGGTGCCTTCTCCATAGCTTTGAGAATTATTTCCTCAAGACCGTCGGGAATATCAGGGTTAATAGCTCTGGGACGTTCGGGAATATCCTGCATATGCATAACAGCAATTGCTACAGGGTTGTCGCTGTCGAAAGGCTTTCTGCCTGCCAGCATTTCATACATCATAGCGCCGACTGAGTATATATCGCTCTTTGCATCTGTAACAGCACCGCTTGCCTGCTCTGGGCTGATGTAGTGAACGCTGCCGATAGCCTGATCGGTAGCAGTCTTACCCTCCTCACGGGCAAATTTAGCAATACCGAAATCCATCACCTTGATAGTACCATCGCTGAACATCATAATATTCTGCGGCTTGATATCACGGTGAACGATACCCTTATCGTGAGCATGCTGGAGCGCTCTTAATATCTGGATAACAAAATGAACTGTATCCTTCCATGTAAGAACTCTCTCCTCCTCGATGTATTCCTTCAGAGTGATGCCGTCAATATACTCCATAACGATATACTGAAGCTTATCAGAGAAGCCCACATCATATATCTTTACGATATTTGGATGTGAAAGAACCGCAATTGCCTTGGATTCATTTCGGAAACGACGGAGAAACTCCTCATTTTCCGCATACTCTTTTTTGAGTATCTTAATGGCTACAGGCTTATTGTCGATAACATCAACGCCCTTATAAACCTCAGCCATACCGCCGACGCCGATAAGCTCGGTAATTTCATATCTGCCGTCAAGCTTTTTGCCAATGTATTTATCCATTGCCTTACCCTTCCTTTTCCGATTTGCCTTATTCTATGGCAAATCTGATTATATTGAAATATTATTGCAAACTTGTCTGAAGAATCATCCGCTTACTACCGCCACAGTTACATTGTCGCGGCCGCCCTTATTGAGAGCAAGCTGAATGAGTGAATCTGCTGCTGAGTCAAAATCTGTCTGTGATAATACGTCATATATTTCATCATCGCTGCAGTAGCCCGATAAACCATCGGAACAAAGCAGCAGACTGATTTTATCTTCATAAGTCAAAATAAATGTATCAGTAAGAACTGTTTTCTCTACGCCCACAGCTCTTGTAAGCATATGCTTCTGAGGGTGGACAGCCATTTCTTCCTCTGTTATCTTACCCTGCTCATAAAGCAGCGCAGCCACATTATGGTCAGTAGTTATGCAGTAGAGTCCGTTATCCGCAATAAGATATGCGCGGCTGTCGCCTACATTGGCGATATATGCCGTATCCGACGTTACAAAAGCCGCAACACAGGTTGTACCCATACCGAAATTTTTGAAATCCATACGCGCTCTTGTATATATTACGGAATTTGCTGCCGATATTGACGATATAAGCAGCTTTCTTATATCATCCTCGCCGAGAGTTTCACTATAGCCATCGGCAAAGCGCTGAAAAAATTCATTTATAGCGATGCTGCTTGCTTCTTTGCCTGCACGCTCACCGCCCATACCGTCACACACAACGGCAAGTATATTATGCCCGAAATATTCACATCTTACAGCGTCCTGATTTTCTTCGCGCCGCAGACCGATATCCGTGCCGAATCTGAATCTCATTCATATGCACCTCCACTTCCGAGGTGACTTCCTAAGCTTTGCAGCTGAAAGTTACCTACTGATTACTGTTTGCGGCATCGCGTCTGAGCTGACCGCAAGCCGCCTCTATATCGCTGCCGAGAGTACGTCTGACGGTAGCGTTGATACCGCGCTTTTCAAGCCGTTTTGCAAAATCCGCAACAGCTGTCCTGGCGGTGGTGTATTTTCTTTCCTTCACCTTATTGACAGGGATAAGGTTTACGTGGCAGTTTATGCCGCGCAGCAGCTCCGCAAGCCTGTCCGCATCCCTTTCAGCGGAATTTATATTATCCATAACCGCATACTCAAAGGTAATTCTCCGCCCTGTAGCAGATATATAATGTTTACAGGCTTCAATGAGCTTTTCTATATTATATGTCCTGTTGACGGGCATTATTTCACTTCTTGCTGAATTATCTGAGCTGTGCAGGGAAATACACAGCGTCAGACCAAGCTTCAGCTCAGCCAGCTCGTAGATCCTCGGCACGATTCCGCAGGTTGAAAGGGAAACGTGTCGGAGGCTGAAATTATTTCCGTCCTTGTGGGAAAGAAGTCCCAGAAATTTCAGAACATTATCGTAATTGTCAAGAGGTTCGCCTATTCCCATAAGAACAAGCCCTGAAATCTTTACGCCCGAATTTTTTTCGGTTTCATAAATCTGCATAAGCATTTCCGATGGAGTGAGATTGCGGACGAATCCTGCAATTGCCGAGGCGCAGAAGCGGCACCCCATTTTGCAGCCGACCTGTGTGGAAATACAAAGGCTGTAACCGTAGCTGTATTCCATCAAAACGGTTTCCACAAAATTCCCGTCGCAAAGCCTATATAGATATTTTACCGTATTATCTATACAAGATTCAAGTCTTTTCTGCACAAATAGTCCATTTATACAAAATTTTTCTTTCAAAAGCGCCCTCAATTGGACAGAAATATCAGTCATTTTGTCGAAATCAAAGACTTTTTTTATATGAATCCATTGAAAAATCTGCTTTGCTCTGAATTTCTTCTCGCCAAGCTCCACAAGGGCTGCTTCAAGCTCTTTTAAATCAAGACTTAAAATATCAATTTTTTCCAATGGTTCACCTTCTTGTTTTTTATTTTACCTTTTTAAGCTTAGCCACAAAAAATCCGTCGCCGTTAAAATCATCAGGGAAAAAGGTCACAGGATTTGTATATTTTCTGCCCCTTAACAGCGGCAGCTCCGCAAGCTCAATTTCAGGATGATTTTTCAGAAGCCGTTCAATAACCGCCTCATTTTCGGCTTTTCGCACAGTACAGGTGGAGTATACCATCTCTCCGCCAACCGCAAGATAGTTCAAAGCGTTCTGAGCAATATTGTACTGGATTTCCGGCAGCCGTTCAAACTCCGACAGGCTTTTATACTTTATTTCAGGCTTGTGGGAAATAACTCCAAAGCCTGAACAGGGTACATCGCAAAGAATTTTCGTGCATTTCGGGATATTCTCATCATACACCGTTGCATCGCCGCTTTTTGCCGATATATTGGCAAATCCAAGACGTTCTGCTCCCTCGCGGATAAGCTTCACACGCTTTTCGTGAAGGTCAAACGCATGGATCTCTCCCCTGCCGTTCATCATTTCCGCCATAGTGAAGGTCTTGCCGCCGGGCGCCGCGCATATATCAAGCACACAGTCATTTTCCGTCGGTGCAAGAGCCTCGCAGCAAAGCTGTGAGGAAATATCCTGAACGTGGAAAAATCCCGATTTAAAAGCATTTGTGCCAATAACCGCACCGCTTTCAAGGCGATAGCAAAGCTCATCGTCGGTGAAAAGCTCCACATCACTGAGGGATTTCACAAGCTCCTCGTGAGTACATTTCAGAGGATTGCGGCGGATAAAAGTGGCTTTTTCATTCTCAACAGAAAATTCCGCAAACCGTCTTGCTTTCTCCTCACCGTAATCATTGATAAGGCTTTCCGCAAGCTCTCCGGAAATAGAATACATAACTGAATACTGTAATATTTCGTCATTTACAGGCTCGGAAAAGATCTTTTTTCCGCCCCTTATAAAGCTTCTCAGAACGGCATTTACCATTCCCGAAGCGCTTGTTTTGCCGAATTGTTTAGCAAGTCGGACACTCTCGTTAACCGCCGCATTGTCGGGAATACTGTCCATATAGAGAAGCTGATAAACTCCGCACCGCAATATAGTTACAATTATGCTGTCCATTTTAGAAAGCGGGCGAGAGCAATATTGTGCTAAAATATAATCAAGAGTTATCCTGCGCTGAATTACGCCATAATAAATCGCTGTGCATAACTTTTTCCCCTGAGAGTCAAGGTCTGAACGTTCAAGTCCGCTGTTCAGCTGAATATTTGAATAACTGCCGCTTTTCAGCGTTTTGTCAAGCAGTTTTGCCGCTGTATATCGTGGATCTGCCATTATCTATCACTTCTCACTCTCAGTATAAGACGCAGCAGCTGCATTAAGGAGGTCACAAGTGCCGTTACATAGGTCATAGCCGCCGCTGTAAGAACCTTTCTTGCCTTTGGTATTTCGTTTGCTTCCAGTATATACTGCCCCTCCAAGGTTTTCAGCGCTCTATGGCTTGCATCAAGCTCTGTCGGCAGCGTCACAAGCTGAAACAGAACTACCGCACCGAACATTGCAATTCCGACATAGATGAGGAAACTCATACTTTCAAATAATGCAACGCCAAGAATGAACACAAGATACCAGAGTCTTGAACAGATATTAACAGCAGGAACGATAGCGGAACGGATTACAATTGGCGCATATTTCTCCGCATGCTGACAGGCGTGACCGCACTCGTGCGCCGCAACGCCGATTGCCGCAATTGAATCATTGCCATAGACGGAATCAGACAATCTGACAACTCCCTCTGTTGGGGAGAAATGGTCGCTGAGATTTCCTCTGATGCGCTCAATTCGTATGTTGTGCAGACCGTTGCTGTCGAGGATCTGCCTTGCCGCCTGTTCCGCAGTAATTCCGCGCGATGAACGCACACCGCTGTATTTGTTAAATGTGCTTGTAACGCCGATCTGCGCAATAATCGGCAGAATAAGCATTGCAATAAAAAGAAAAACGTCATACATCATAGTTGTCATTTACCCCAGTTTAATTCCTTTTTCAAGCTTTCTTCCGCGGAGGAAATCAGCGGTTTTCATACGCTTCGCACCCTCCAGCTGAATTTCTGTAAACATAACAACGCCATCGCCGCAGCTTACAGCGAATTTATCAGCGTCAACGATAGTACCAGCCTCGCCATGAGCAATATTGTGCGAAATCTCAGATGCAAAAACCTTCAGACGCTTACCATTCATCATTGTAAAGCCTGTTACACCTCTTATAGTGTTGTGGATTTCTTCCGCTGATTTTGTGAAATCAAGGCTGCTCATTTCCTTTTTTATCATAGGAGAATAGCAGCTCAGGGAGTCGTCCTGCTTTTCAGGTACAAGTTCACCCTTTTCAAGTGCCGCAATTGTATCGGCAAGAACCTCGCCGCCCATTACGGCAAGTCTGCTGTAAAGCTCCGAATAAGTCTCATTTTCGCCTATTTCTGTGGATCTCTTTATGAGCATATCTCCTGTATCAAGTCCCTCGCTCATCTGCATTGAGGTAACTCCTGTCATTTTCTCGCCGTTGAGCAGAACCCAGTTTATGGGGGCAGCTCCGCGGTATTTCGGCAGAAGTGACGCATGAATATTGATACAGCCATACTTTGGCAGCTCCAGAATTTCCTTCGGGAGAATTTGACCATAAGCTGTTACAACTATAAGGTCAGGAGCAATATTGTTCAAAATCTCCATTGAGTTTTCTGCATCATCACCCTTTCGCAGGGAAAGCGGCTGATACACAGGTATACTGTATTCCTCCGCCGCAGCCTTAACAGGAGTAGGGATCATCTTGTAGCCTCTGCCCTTCGGCTTGTCAGGCTGAGTAAAAACAGCCGCTATTTCGTGGTCAGACTCCGCAAGCACCCTCAGACAGGGTACAGCAAAATCAGGAGTTCCCATAAAAACTATTTTCAAGGTCAACCCTCCTCAGGTACAAAAAATTCCTCTACAATTTCAGTAAATACATGACCATCAAGGTGGTCGCTTTCGTGGCTGACGCACTGTGCGCCAAGGCCTGTAAATTCGCGCTCATACCAGTTTCCGTTGCGGTCCTGCGCCTTTAATACAACCTTTGCAGGGCGGGTAACATATCCCCAGACATTCGGACATGAAAGGCAGCCCTCCTGTACGCGCTGCTTACCGTCTTTTACCAGTATTTCGGGATTTATAGCCTCAACGCTGCCCTCCTCCAGATGCATAATGAACAGTCGTCTGCAAATACCCACCTGAGGAGCTGCAAGTCCAAGTCCTTCTGCCTTATCAAGAGTTTCGTGCATATCATCAAGAAGGATTGCCAGTTTTTCGTCAAATTTCTCCACAGGTCTGCAAACCTTGTGAAGCGCCTCGTCTTTATCTGTTAAAATTTTTCTGAATGCCATTTGTTTTTCCTCTTTACACACCAACATCGCCGTTTATATCGGCATAGAAGGTAATTTTTTTCATTTCTTTCAGCTTCGCCCCTTTGGTCAGGACAGAGCTGATAAATCCGCGCATTTCCGCGGTATTCTTGATTTTCATAATTATACGCCAGCGGAATTTCCCGTTGAGCCTGCCATAAGAAGCTCTGACCGGTCCAAGAACTCTCACGGGAGTTTTCGGCTGTAATTCGCTGAGAAGCCTGTTCATAAGGCTTATTACTGCATCAGCGCCGCTTTTTACTTCGTTGTCGTCGCCGCCTGCAAAGCAAAAAATGCACATATCGCACAGGGGCGGGAATATAAGAGTACGGCGTATTGCGATTTCCTCATTATAAAAGCCGCGGTAATCCTGCGCCGCTGCCAGATTCATAATGTAATGGTCAGGCATAAATGTCTGCAAGATCGCTCTGCCTCTGCGGCTTCCTCGTCCTCCCCGCCCTACAACCTGAGTTATAAGGGAAAAGGTACGCTCATAGCTTCGGAAATCTCCTGCATACAGCGCCTTATCTATGGAAAGCACTCCCACAAGTGTGACGTTCGGGAAATCCAATCCCTTACCTATCATCTGAGTTCCCACCATTATGTCATACTCGCCGCTTTTAAATTCGGCAAAGCCTTTTTCGTAGGAATATCGGGAAAAAGTCGTATCTGCATCCATTCGGAGTATACGTGCCGAGGGGAAGAACATTTTCAGCTCCTCCTCCAGACGCTGAGTGCCGAAGCCCATACTTTTCAAGCGTTCTGAACCGCAGACAGGGCAGATCGTCACAGGCTCCTGCGCAAATCCACAGTAGTGGCACATAAGCTTGCCGTTTTTGCGGTGATATGTCAGGGGTACTGAACAATTCGGGCAATATATGGGCTGATAGCAGTCCACACAGCTTATAATTGTGTGAAATCCGCGGCGATTAAGCAGAAGTATACTCTGCTCGCCGTTTTTCAGATTTGCATTAACCTCATCAATCAGCTGCTGACTAAATTCCGTGGGATTTCCTGAAATTCGCTCAATATTCATATCAACGATTTCAACATCAGGCAGAGATGACGCATTATAGCGTTTTTTCATTTCAAGGAGCTTGTATACTCCCCGTTCTGCCAGATAATAGCTTTCAACCGACGGTGTAGCCGAGGCTAAAAGCAGCGTTGCTCCGTGATATGCACAGCGCTGTTTTGCAATATCGTGGGTATGGTATCGCGGTGAGCTGTCGGATTTATACGACCGTTCACCTTCTTCGTCAATTATAATAAGTCCTATATTTTCAGCAGGGGCAAATACAGCACTCCTCGTACCGATTATGATATCCGCATCGCCCCGTTTTATTCTTTTGTATTCGTCAAGTCTTTGTCCCAAGGACAAACCGCTGTGGATAACAGCTACTCTTTCACCGAAAAGCGCTCTGAAGCGTTTCAGAACCTGCGGTGTAAGACCGATTTCGGGAATAAGAAGCATTGCCTTTCGTCCAAGCCTGACAGTATTGTGAATAAGCTTTTCAAAAACCGATGTCTTGCCGCTTCCTGTAACACCGTGGAGCAGAAAAACACCTGCCTTTTTTTCGGTTATGCGGCTGAAAACCTCATCGTGAACTGCCTGCTGTTCCTCTGAAAGCACCGTAGAATCAGGATCAACGTACTCCTCCGCCCCATCATCAACAGAACGCAGAAGCTCCATATCGTATTCCTCAGCTGCTCCGTTAGCCACAAGGCGCTTGAAAACAGATTCCGTAAAGCCGCACATATATGCCGCCTCTTTTACCGAAGCCGTTCCCCATTCACGGAGAAAATCCGCGGCTCTTTCCTGCTTTGGAGTAAGTCGGAAAGCTGTGGGATCACAGAGAAAATCATAGCTTAGGCGGATCATCCGCACCATTGAATCCCCTACCGTCTGCTTGAATTTATTTTCGGAGCTTAAAGCCCCTGCTTCAAGCAGCTCGTCGATATAAAGTCTGCCGTTATCTGCAATATAATTTTTCAGCAGCTCCGTTACGATGCTTTTATCTTCAAGGGAATTTAATACGTCAAGAAGCTCCGCAGCCTCTGCGGAAAGTCCCGATTTATCGGTAAAGCTTTTCACAAGGCGGAAGCTTTCATCTGCCGTTATACTCATAGCAGGGGGAAGCATTGCCTTTACCCCGTCGTACCATGTACAAAAGGTGCGGTCATGAAGAAACTCCGCAAGCTTTAATAGTTCCTCATTCAGCACAGGCTCGGTGTCAATCTGAGCCGCAACAGGTTTGAGAGATTTTTCATCACCCTCGGAAAATCCCATTGCAATTCCGATTCTGCGCCGATTTCCTCTGCCAAAGGGAACAAGAACGCGGCAGCCCCTTTTCAGCTCCATACCATCAGGTATGCGGTAGCTGAAAAGCATATCAAAGGAATAGGCAGTACCGCTGACAGCGATCTCCGCTATCAATGGCTTACTCCTCGCCGAGAGTGCTTACGATTTTGCTCTTGCCGCTTGCAAGCTCCTCA
Organism: Ruminococcus sp.; assembly: GCA_017624895.1. Taxonomy (GTDB): domain Bacteria; phylum Bacillota; class Clostridia; order Oscillospirales; family Ruminococcaceae; genus Ruminococcus. Next base: position 95,142 of record JAGAMB010000005.1, read on the forward strand.
ACAGCAGTCTTAACAGGCTTCTCCTCAAGAGTTTCGCCGTTCTTGTAAAGCTCGTCAGAGATCTCTCTTGCACGTTTTGCAACGGCAATTACGAGAGAGTAGCAGCTCTCATTCTTTGAAATTATCTGGTTTACTGCAGGTCTAAGCATTTTTGATAACCTCCTCTATAAATTCAGCCTGTGCGGATGTTTTAAGCTGTTCAGAACGTATAACCGCAAAGAAATCGCTTACAGCCGCTTCCAGAGCATCATTAACAATTATATAATCATATTTATCCATATAGGGCAATTCAGTAATTGCCGCAGCAATACGCTTTTCTATAACCTCCTGAGTTTCTGTGCCTCTCTTGTTAAGACGGCGGCGAAGCTCATTTACAGAGGGCGGAGCGATAAACACAAACAGAGCGTCAGGACGAAGCTCACGTACTTTCATAGCGCCCTGAATTTCAATTTCAAGAATGACATTTATCCCCTTATCGAGATAGCTGTCAACTTCCGTTTTCAGAGTACCATAGAAGTTTTCGCAGTATTCCGCATACTCAAGAAATTCATCATTTGAAACCTTTTTTTCAAATTCCTCCTTTGAGATAAAGAAGTAATTCACACCGTCGATCTCGCCTGTTCTCGGCTGTCTTGTAGTTGTTGAAACTGAGCAATGGAAGGTATTATCCTTTAAAATTTCTGCCAGCATCGTACCTTTTCCGCAGCCTGAGGGAGCTGAAAATACAATAAGTCTGCCTTTATTCATCTGCCTCTGAACCTCCGTTTTCATTTATTCTTGAAGCAAGGGTTTCCGTTATAAGGGACGAAAGGACGATATGTCCGCTGTCCATTACTATAACAGCCCTTGTCTTTCTTCCATATGTTGCATCAATTGCCCTGCCGTCATCCTTTGCCTCCTGAACAAGTCTTTTGATAGGAGCAGAATCAGGGCTTATGACTGTTACAATCCTCTCTGCGGAAATCATATTTCCGTAGCCAATATTTATCATCTTCATATTATTCTATATTCTGTATCTGTTCGCGGATCTTTTCAAGCTCAGCTTTCATATCCACAACAAGTTTGGTAATGTTGAGATCCTGTGCCTTTGAGCCGATAGTATTTACCTCGCGGTTCATTTCCTGAACAATGAAGTCAAGCTTTCTGCCGATACTTTCATTGGAGTTTACCAGCTCACGAAGCTGTGAGATATGGCTTCTCAGGCGGACAGTTTCCTCATCAACAGCAATTTTCTCGGAAAAAATTGCTGCCTCGGTAAGTATTCTCTGCTGGTCTATGTCCTTGCTTTCAAGGATTTCGCTGAGCTTCTTGTAAAGCTTTTCACGGTAATTAACCACAGTCTGAGGAGAAAGCTCCTCAACCCGTCCAACCATTTCAAGGATAAAGTCGGCTTTTTCCAGAACATCAAGGCGCATTTTCTCGCCCTCGGTTTCACGCATAGCAACAAAACGTTCAAGAGCCTCCTCAGCAACCTTTGAAACATCGCACCATACCTCATCCTCATTATCGGGTGTTTTCTGTACAATGAAAACATCGGGAAGTCTGATAAGATTAGACAGCGTAAGATCATCAGCAATGCAAAGCTCGTCGGCAACACCGCGAAGTGCGTTGATATAGCCCTCAGCAACACCCTTATTAACAGCAACCTCGGTATCTCTGCCCTCAATGTTGCTGATAGTTACCGAAACATCCACCTTTCCGCGGGATATTCCTGTTTTGAGAAGCGCTTTCAGTTTTTCGTCAATGTAATTATATGCTCTCGGTATACGTGAATTATACTCATAGTACCTGTGATTTACAGAGCGTATTTCAACGAGAATATCTCTGCCGTTAATAATCATCTGCGACCTGCCGTAGCCTGTCATACTTTTAATCACCGAACCGCCTTCTTTCGCTAAAATTATTACACGATGCGCAATTTTACGCATAACTACACTATTTTATTATACCATAATCCGTTCAAAAATGCAAGGGGTTGATTCGTAATAAATCGCACAAAAAGGGACGCCGAAGCGTCCCGTTTTTTATATTGCTCCACTAATTAGCTTTTGAAGAAAACAGAAGCAGCGGAATTACTTCATAGCCTGGGCATATTCAGCCTGTGTCATAGGGAATTTAGCGCTGTCCAGAAGCTTAGCACTTACAGCCTGAACAGCAATAGCGTCAGCTGCTGTAATACCCTTGCCGTTGTCGATAACATCAGCGTTCTTTGCACCCTGTTCGGACAACGCATACTTATCGGAATTGCCAAGCGTCTGGAATACAGCCGCAGCGTCAGCCATTGTTACAGAGCCGTCACAGTTAGCGTCGCCCCATACGCAATTTCCACCGTCACCGTTAGGAGAAGCGGGGATATCTCCTGTTATATTAACAATCGAAAGATTATCAAGGTAAAGGATTGCACCAACAGGAATACCTGTATCGTTATTGCCTGCATATCCCTGATTGTCGGCATATTCAAATGCTAATACGGCATCATCCAGACTTCCCTCGGCTGTAAATGTATCGCTGAACTTGTATACCTTGCCTGCTTCAAGCTTTAATGCCTTAAATGACTCGCCCGAAAGCTTATTCCATAAATCTGTTGCGCCATTTCTATCGCCGATTCTGCTGTAGATATAACCGTCCTTATCGCACATAATCTCGCCGCTTACTCTGTAAGTGTAACCTGACTTAATATTAAGTCCGCCATGTCTGAGCTGTAAGCCCCATCTGCCTTCGCCTATAGTATTCTCTAAAACTTCAACTTTGAGCTTTCCGTCCTCAACGCTGATTTTCTGAGCTTCCATATCGTCAACCATA